>JBBPZD010000150.1:0-9694 GCA_038199265.1 Actinomycetales bacterium
AGCCGACCGCAGAGCCTGACCGAGTTGGCCGAGCTGCTCGGCCACAGCTGCCATTCTGGCGTCGGACTCCCCCAGCCGTTCGAGCGTCTCCTCGACCTGCCCGGTGTGCTGCTCTACCCCGGCCCGCGCCTGCTGCATCGCAAACCGTGCGCGCTCGGCGCGGGCGGCGGCATGACCCATGCGTTCGCGGGTGTCGTCGACCGCAGCCTGGATCTCAAGCGTGCTCGGGGCGCCCTCAGAGCCACCGCGTACGAATGACCTTGCGAACAGGTCTCCGTCGCGGGTCACGGCAATCAGGGTGGAGTCTTTGGCGACCACCTCGACGGCGGCCGCGGGGTCAGGCACAAGAAGAACTCCGTAGAGCAGTTGAGCAATGGCCGGACGCAGTGCCACCGGGGCAGTCACGGCATCGACCGCCCACCGCGCGCCCGCATCACCGACATCTGCCTGCCACTGGTCCGAGGCCGAGTGTTCGATCAGGATGCCGGCCCGGCCAGCATCGGCGTCGCGCAGCGCTCGGAGGGCTTTGACCGCGTCGGCCGTGTTCGACACGACGACGGCGTCAGCGGCCCACCCAAGGGCCGCGGCGACTGCCGCTTCCCAGCCGGGCTCGACCTGCACCTGCGACGCGACAGAACTATGCGCACCGCTGCTCTCATCCTGATCCAGCAGATGGGCAGCGCCGTCTGCCCGGCGCAGCCCGAGTTCCAGCGCCTCCAGTCGTGATTGCAGGCCGGAGCGTTCCTGCTCCGCGGTTCTTTCCTGCACCGTTGCGATGTCCAGCGCTGCCTGTGCTGTCGCAAGGGCCGCTTGTGCACGTTCGTGCTCGGCGTCCAGGCCCTGCTCGCCCTCCTCGTCGTCGGCCAGACCCGATTCGAGCACCGCGAACTCACGTTCCGCGCGCACGGCTCTCACCTCGACCTCTTCCGCGCCGGCCAGTAGGCGCCCGATCTCAGCCCGGGCCGCCTCCATCCGACTACGGCGAGCAGCGACCTGGCCGTCCAACGTGGCCAGCCCCTCGCGGCGGTCGGCGGCCGCGCGTAGGACGCGGGTAACTCGCCGTTGTTCCTCGAGGTAGGCCCCTTCAGCGGCCTCGCGCCGCAGGGCGACCGCACCGAGAGCCAGCTCTGCCTGTGCTACCGATGCCACGAGTTCGGCGTGCCGTTCACGTTCTCTCTCGGCCTGCGCGCGCAACTGTTCCGGGTCGCGGCCCGAGCTTGGCTGTCCGTGGTCATCGGCCTCGGCCAACAACCGCACCCGTTGCGCAGCAAGTGCCTCCGTCGCTCGGATCCGCTCGCCCAACGAGGACAAGACGAACCACTGTTCTTGAGCTGAGCCCAACGCCGGCGCGGCGAGGGCTGACTGCTCCTCGACGTCGATGAGTAGCGCTTGGCCTTCGTCCAACTCATTCTGAGCTCGTCGCTGGCGGGCGATCAGCGCCTCCTCGTCGGCGATGTCCCGCGCGAGCGAGCCGGTCAGCTGGACCAGGTCGTCAGCCAGCAACCGCAACCGGGCATCTCGAACATCGGTCTGGATCGTGGCAGCTTTCCGGGCGGTCTCAGCCTGTCGACCGAGCGGGCCGAGCTGTCGGCGGATCTCTGTCGTCAGGTCACCGACCCGGTGCAGGTTTGCTTCCATCGACTCCAGCTTGCGCAGCGCCCGTTCCTTGCGCTTGCGGTGCTTCAGGACACCGGCGGCCTCCTCGATGAAACCTCGGCGTTCCTGCGGCGTCGCTCGTAGTACGGCATCGAGCTGCCCCTGGCCGACGATGACGTGCATCTCCCGACCGATACCGGAGTCCGAGAGCAACTCCTGCACGTCCAGTAACCGGCAGGTGGTGCCGTTGATGGCGTAGTCGGACCCGCCGCTGCGGAACATCGTGCGCCGGATCGTCACCTCGGTGTAGTCGATCGGGAGCGCGCCGTCGGTGTTGTCGATGGTGAGGGTGACCTCGGCTCGCCCGAGGGCCGGACGGCCGGGGGTCCCAGCGAAAATGACATCCTCCATCTTGCCGCCGCGCAGGCTTTTGACGCCTTGCTCGCCCATTACCCAGGCCAGCGCATCCACCACGTTCGACTTACCCGAGCCGTTGGGGCCGACAATGCAGGTGATGCCAGGTTCCAGGCACAGCGACGTCGCTGATGCGAAGGACTTGAAGCCCTTGAGGGTCAGGCTCTTGACGAACACGAGCAGTTGACTCCTCGGGTGCTGGCCGGCGGGACGAGCGACTCGGTGACTCTACCGAGCGCAGCCAACTTGCCGGTGCAGTGTGGGCGCCGAGCGAGGTACCGGAAATCTGACGCCAACTCTCCGGTCGATCGGAAAGCAACTCGGGAACGGCGAAGCGTGACGCTCAGTTGCGGGCGGTGAAGATGATCGGTTCGTCGCGGGTGATGGCGATGGTGTGTTCGCTGTGCGCGCCGCGGCAACCGTCGGCGCTGCGCAGCGTCCAGCCGTCGGGGTCGGTGTAGATCTCGTCGGTGTCGTGCATGAACCACGGCTCGATGGCGATGACCAGGCCGGGCTGCAACTTCAGACCGCGACCAGCGCGGGCGTCGTTGGGGACATGCGGTTCGCCGTGCATCGTGCGGCCGACGCCGTGTCCGCCGAACTGGGTGTTAACGCTGTAGCCGTCTGTGTGGGCCACCTGGGCAATAGCGGCGCCGATGTCGCCCATCCGGTTGCCGGCCCGGGCCGCGTCGATCCCGGCCACCAGAGCGCGCTCGGTGCAGTCGATGAGCGTCAGGTCTTTCTGTCTCGGGGTACCCACGACCACCGAGAGCGCGGAGTCCGACACCCAGCCTTCGAGCGCGACCGCAAAGTCGACGGAGAGCAGGTCACCGTCGCGCAGCGTGTAGTCGTGCGGCAACCCGTGCAGCACCGCGTCGTTCACGCTGGTGCACAGGACCTTGCCGAACGGACTCGCGCCGAAGCTGGGGTGGTAGTCGATATAACACGACTGTGCGCCGGCGTCCTTGATCATCTGGTGGGCCAGAGCGTCCAGCTCCAGCAGATTGACGCCGACGTCGGCGGCCTCGTCCAGTGCGGTCAACACCGACGCCACGAACGTCCCGGCGGGGCGCATCTGCTCGATCTCGGCGGCTGACTTCAGTTCGATCACGGGCCCTACCGTATGCGGGTCGGCACCGATCGTTGCTACTGCGCCAGCCAGACGGCGTAGGCATCGAAGGTGTACGGACGGCCGAGGAAGTCTGCGACCAGGTCGGCCGCGTCCTTGCTTCCACCAGGAGCGAGGACTCGGTCGCGGTACCGCGCTGCGACGTGCGGCTCGAAGAGGTCGTCGCCGTGGAAGGCGCTGAACATATCCTTGGCGATGACCAGGGACCACATGTACGTGTAGTAGCCGGAGCTGTACCCGTCCAGGTGCCCGAAGGCGCAGTGGAAGTGCGTGTCCTCCATGTATGGGAACACCGAGTACCGCTCCTGAGCCGCCCGGACGGCCTGCGTCAGGTCGCCCGGTCGATTCTGGTGGACGCCGACCGACAACGCCGCATAGAACATCTGGGTGCGCGCGAGGTAGCCCTTGCCGAAATCGTCCGCGGTGCGCATCCGGTCCACCAGATCCGCAGGAATCGTCTCGCCGCCTGCATCGACCGCGAACATGGCCAACACGCCCGGGTCCCAGGCCCACTCCTCCAGCATTTGGCTGGGCGCTTCGACGAAGTCCCACTCCGTGGCGACTCCGCTGAAGGCGAGCCATTCCTGGTCTCCGCCGACGACGTGGTGGATCAGGTGCCCGAACTCGTGGAAGAACGTGGTGACCTCGGAGTGCTCCATCAGGCCACGGGTGAAGTTGCAGACCAGCACTCCTTCGGGCAGCTGACGGTCGCGGATGCCCTCGACGAGAGTGAACTGCGCCGCGTGCTTGAACTTGCCGTCGCGCGGGTGCAGATCCAGATAGATACGGCCGATACGGATGCTCCCGCGCAGCACGTCGTAACCCACGACGCCCGGGGCCCATACGTTGGCGTCTGTGACAGGTTGCCAGGTCAGGCCGAACAGCCGTCCTGTGACCGTGAGCAGGCCCTGCAGTACCGAGTCGAAGTCGAAGAACGTGCGCACCCGCTGCGCGTCGACGTCGTAGTTCTCCTTGCGCACCAGCTCGCCGTAATACGCCAGGTCGTATCCGTAGACGTCGGTCGCCGAAGGATCATCAGTGCGCAGCCGGTCCAACAGCACCTGCTTGTCACGGGCTGCGGCGTCCTTGGACAGGTCGGCGATCCGGTCGATGAACTCGGTGATGGCAGCGCCGGTGCCGATCATCTTGGTCTCGGCGGTGAAGTCGGCCCAGTCGGCGTACCCGAGCAGTCCGGCGTGTTCGGTACGCAGGGTGAGGATCCGTTGCAGCACCTCGTCGTTGGCCGGCCAGGCTACGTTGAGTCGCTCGAAGCTGATCGCGCGACGCGTCGCCGACACCTCGCAGAAGGTCCCCACCGGTACCGAATCTGGGTAGTCCGTAGTCACCGTGACCAGTCCGTCCTCCCCAGGCTGGTGCGACTCGAGCCAGTCTGCCGGCAGACCCGCAAGATCGCCGGGGGCAACCTTCATCGAGCGGACACCTTCGCGGATGTTGCGCCCGAACTCTTGGCTTGCGCGCAGCTCCAGCTTCGCCAGTGCCCGCAACCGGGCCCGGGTCTGCTCGTCCCGGTCGACACCTGCCCGCCGGAAGTCGCGCAACTCGCGGCGCAGCAGGCGCTCGGCAGTCCCGTCCAGGCCGTCACGGGACAGGCCGTCGAAGATCGCGAAGAGTTCGCCGTCCAGCCCCAGATCCGTCGCGAACTCGTTGATCTGCTGCATCGCCTTGTCCGCCGCTTCGCGAACAGCCTTGTCCGGGTTGGTCTCGGCGTACACCGAGGCCGCGGCGACTGCGTTGGACAGTTCGATCTGCACGTCGTTCCAGGCCCGCAATACCGAAGGTGCATGTACAGGCGGATCGGACTTCAGATCATCGACCAACTTTCGCGCCCGGCTCAGCGAACCGGCGCACCCGTCTCTGATCCAGCCGAGCGTGTCGGCTGCAGCCGGCAGCTGAAGAGGTGTGGGCGAACTGGTCGATGTCTGCGTCGTCACCGCGTCAATGTACTTACCATCGGACGGGTTGCGGTGCTCAGCTGCGGTAGCGCGGTCGTGGTTGACAGGTGGGGCAACTGAAAGACGACCGGTTCATGAACGACTCCCGCACCATCAGGGTGCCGCACCGACGACACGGCTGACCCGTTCGCCCGTACGCCTGCAGCGATCGTTCGAAGTACCCGCTCGCACCGTTCACGTTGACGTAGAGCGCATCGAAGCTGGTGCCTCCCTCACTCAGAGCCGCCGTCATGACCGTCGTCGCTTCGTTCAACACGCTGCGCAAAGAGGCGAGCGGCAGCTTGTGGGTGGACCGTTCTCCGTGGAGCTGGGCCCGCCACAGTGCTTCGTCGGCGTAGATGTTGCCGATGCCCGACACCAGGGCCTGGTCGAGCAGCGCTCGCTTCACCTGCGTGCGGCGTCGTCGCATCAACCGCACCACCGCGTCCTGGTCGAAAGCCTCCTCGAGCGGATCGGGGGCGATGTGACTGACCACGGATGGCAACACCCGGCCACCGTCTCGCCCCTGGACGAGGTCGACCAACTGCAGGCCGCCGAACGTGCGCTGGTCCACGAATCGAAGCTGCTGACCGTCGTCCAGATCGAAGATGGCATGTGCGTGCTTCTCGCGGGGAGCATCGGGTGGTTCCACGAGCATCTGCCCGCTCATCCCAAGATGCACAACCAGCGCTTCGTCGTCATCAAGGGTCAGCCACAGGTATTTCCCGCGCCGCGCCGCCTCGTGCACACGGACGCCGGTGAGCCGGGCTGCCAGGTCAACAGGCCCCGCGACGTGGCGTCGAGCTACCCGCGCTCCGAGGATCTGAGCAGCTTCGATACGGCGTCCCACGACGTGGTCGACGAGGCCGAGGCGGACCACTTCCACCTCGGGGAGCTCAGGCACCGGGTGCTGGGTTCTGCGGGAGACCTTTCAACCGGCGCCATGCCTGCTCGGCAGCCAACTGTTCGGCCGACTTCTTGTTGCGGCCGATACCCGTACCGACCGGCTCGTCATCAACGTTCACGGTCGCGGTGAAACGCTTGTCGTGGTCGGGCCCGTCCTCGGCCACCGAGTAGTGCGGGGACCCCAGGCCAGCAGCAGAGGCGGCCTCCTGCAGTGAGGTCTTCCAGTCCAGTCCGGCGCCGAGTTCGGCGCTGGCATCGATGCGGCCGTCCATCAGGTCGTGTATCAGCCGCGTCGAGGCGGCCACTCCCCCGCACAGGTAGACGGTGCCGATCACCGACTCCATCGTGTCGGCCAAAATCGAGTCCTTGTCTCGCCCCCCACTGCTCAACTCCCCTTTACCGAGGAGCACGAACGCGCCTAGGTCGAGTTCGCGAGCCACCGCTGCCAGCGCGCGCGAATTCACCACGGCGGCACGGAACTTGGCCAACTGGCCTTCCGGGAGGTCGGGGTGCACGTCGTACAGGTGGTCCGTGACCACCAGCCCGAGGACCGAATCGCCCAGGAATTCCTGGCGCTCGTTGTGCGGCACCCCGCCGTGCTCGTACGAATACGAACGGTGGGTCAAGCCGCGTTGGAGCAGTTCCTCGTCGACGAGGGTGCCGGTCTTTTCGTGCAGAATGCGAGCAAGCTCCGCAACAGGACGCTGTGCGGCAGCGTGCTGCAGCACAGCGCGTCGGGAGCCGCTCACAGTCTCATCTTGCTGCCGAGTGACTCAGGCCTGGTGCTCGGCGCGCACGGCGTCGGGGTACTGACGACCGTTGTAGCTACCACAGGACGGGCAGGCCAGGTGCGGCTGCTTCAGCTCGTTGCAGGTGGGGCAACTGGAGACCGCGACGGGCGTGGCCTTCCACTGTGCGCGCCGTGAACGGGTGTTGGAGCGGGACATCTTCCGCTTCGGGACAGCCACGTCAATTCCTCTTCTCGTCGGTGTCGGTGGGTTCGTCAGCCATCGCGGCCAGCGCTGCCCACCGTGGGTCAAGCACTTCATGGTGATGTGTCGGGTCATCCGCCAGGAGCGCCCCGCATTCGGAGCACAGCCCTGGGCAGTCTTCCCGACACACAGGTTGGAACGGCAGTGCAGGCACTACCGCGTTACGCAGCACGGGATCCAGATCGGCGAGGTCGCCGTCCAGTCCGAGCCGGTCTTCTTCAGGGTCGCCCACCTCGTCGGCGTGCACGGCCCGGTCGACGTAGACGAAGAGTTCCTGGAAGTCCACGTCGATGGGGACACGAACTTCTTCCAGGCACCGTACGCACGCGCCGACCGCCTCAGCTGTGACCGATCCGGACACCAGCACACCCTCCATCACAGATTCCAGCCTCAGTTCAAACTGCATCTCCGTGCCGGCGGGCACGCTGATGACGTCGGTACCGACGTCATCAGGTGCATCGATCGTTCTGGAGATAGTCGCCATCGCGCCAGGTCGGCGCCCGAGCTCCCGGGTGTCAAGAACCAGAGGCGAGCGTGAATCAAGGTGCATGGCGTAGGTATCTCACGAACAGTCGAAAAGAATCGGTCTCATCACAGGCGACAAGACCAAGGGGAGACGATACCGGCTGCATGCCGGGTTGCCCAAAACGCGAGACCGCGGCCCCATCCCTCGATAGAACGACAACATCACTCCTGTTGTCCGACGAGATGTTCCAGCAGCGGGCCGAGCACTGGCGGGGGCACCATCTGCGACACGTCGGCGCCTTTGCTGGCGATCAGCCTGATCAACGAACTGGAGTAATGCCCGAGCCTCGGATCACCCGGCAGAAACACTGTCTCGACCCCCGTCATCTCACGGTTCATCTGGGCCATCGGGAGTTCGTAGGTGTAGTCGGCCTCCCCCCGCAGCCCCTTCACGAGCACTGCCGCGCCGACTTCCAGGCAGACGTCGACCACGAGCTTGTCCCCGAACGCAGCGGCCCGCACTCCCGGAAGGTCCGCCGTCGATGCCTCGATCAACGCAACTCGTTCAGCGGGGTCGAAGGTGCCCTGCTTGGCCGGGTTGAAAAGGACCGCCACGAGGACTTCTTCATACATGGCAGCAGCTCGCCGGACGATGTCCAGGTGTCCGGACGTGAACGGGTCGTAGGACCCAGGGCAGACGCAACGACGCGGATCGGCAGCCATGTCCGCAGGCTAGGGCACTGCACGCAGATCGGGCGCGGCAGGCTCCGGGTGCTGCGGCAGGTACTCCGCAAACCACAGGGACGTCTCGCCGTAGACCCGCGACTCCAGTGGATGCAATCCCGCCGGCCAGTTCGGCGACGCTGACCGGGTGGAGCGCTCCAGCAGCACCACTGCCTCCGGTTCCAACCAACCCCGACCGGCGAGCATCGACAACAGTTCGGCGACCTCCTCCTCGGCGACCGCGTACGGCGGGTCGATCAGCACCAGGTGCATGGTGTGCGGGGGTGGACCGGCGAGCACCTGGGCGACCTTCGCGTGCCGCACCTCGGCGTCGAACCCCAGCTCGGAGATGTTCGCGCGGATCACGTCGGCCGCTCGCCGGCCGGCCTCCGCCAACAGTGCTGAAGCGGCTCCCCGCGACAGCGCCTCCAAAGCCAGCGCGCCCGAGCCCGCGTACAGGTCGAGCACCCTGGCGTCTGCGATCGCATCGAGGTGTTCCAACCGGCCGAACAGAGCTTCTCGTACCCGGTCGCTGGTGGGCCTGGTCCCGTCCCCCGGCGGGGTCGCGATCCGGCGACCGCGGGCAGTGCCGGCAATGATCCGGGGCATCAACCGCGCTCCAGGAACGCGGCCTGAACCTCATCGAGGCGGGTGCCGACCAGCCGTGCAAGACCGGGGTGCCGGGCCAACGATGGATCTCGGGAGATCAGGTCGGTCGCGTCGGCTCGTGCCAGGTCGATCAGCTCGACGTCGGAGGGGTGCGCCAGGCGCAGCAGGCGAAGGCCGGAACGGTGACCGCTCTGACGCGCTCCGAGGATGTCGCCCTCGGAGCGAAGGCTGAGGTCGAGTTCGGCGAGCGCAAAACCGTCGGTGGTCCCGGCCACGGCGGTCAGTCTCTCCAGGGTCTCTTCGTTATCGGTCGAGGTGACCAGCAGGCACAGACCGCCCGCGCTGCCTCGCCCGACCCGACCCCGCAGCTGATGCAGCTGGGAGATCCCAAATCGGTCAGCATCCATCACGACCATTGCAGTGGCGTTGGGTACGTCCACGCCCACCTCGATGACCGTGGTGCTGACCAGCACGTCGATCTCGGCGCGCCCGAAGGCCCGCATCACGGCTTCTTTGTGATCCGCCGGCAATCGGCCGTGCAACAACTCGATCCGGAGTCCGTCCAGGGTGGGTTCGGCGCGCAAGTCGGCCAGCATCCGGTGCACACCGATTGCCTCCGGCCGCGTCGCCACCGGTGGTTCGTCCTCGAAGAGCGGCTCCGCCGGGACGTCCTGGAGCAACTCTGCCCGCTCTTCGTCCAAGGCGCCGGTTGCCGACTCGGTGGCGTCACCGATGCGGGCACAGACGACGTACGCCTGATGACCGGCTGCGACCTCCTCGGCAACGCGAGCCCAGGTGCGCTGTAACCAGCTCGCGTTGGCGGCGGGTACGACGTGCGAAGCGATCGGTGCGCGACCACGGGGCAGTTCGCGCAGTACCGAGGTGTCCATGTCGCCGAACACGGTCAT
>JBBPZD010000151.1:0-13609 GCA_038199265.1 Actinomycetales bacterium
TGGGAACCATCGGGCGCGACCTTTCTCGGCCGACCTCTGGGCCGCTTGCGTGCGACAGTGGCTCCGTGGACGAATAGTTCGCCGCCCCAGACGCCCCATGGTTCAGCGCGTTCCAGAGCGCCCGTCAGACAGGCCGTCTGCAGGGGGCAGGCCCCGCACAGTGACTTGGCGAACTCCACGTCACCCGGGCTCTCGGCGAACCACAGTTCTGCATCGCCTATCCGGCAGGGCAGTGCGGTGCCCTGCTCTGCAGTGCCCTGGGTACATCCGCTCAGGCCCGCGGGCGACGCTCCCGACTTTCCGCTGGCTATCGCGCCCTCTGTCGGGGACTTCTGGTGTTTTTGTCTGCTGGTATGCATTGCCTTGACTTCCGGTGGTGGCGGGTCGGCGGCAGACAAAAGGCCGCGGACCCTGTGGGGGTTCCGCGGCCTGAAGATGACCGGATGGCGACTATCAGCCAGGTGATCGGCAGGGTGCGGAACAAAGCAGGGAGGTGTCGTTTCCGAAGAAGCTTTCGTCGGTCGTGACGCCGGACGGGTGCTCGGTGATGAGCTCGAACTCCGATGGGCGGGCATCGGCCATCGCGTTGCGCTTGAGGCGCTCGATCATCACGTTGTTGGTTTTCATCAGGCCGATCCTCCTTCCCACTGCGTGGACCCCAGACCACCACCGGAGCGGCTGGGCTGAACGTGTTCGAGATTACGGGTGCACGTTGAGCCGGGGCAACCTATTTAACAAAGTATGTTCTCGACGGACTACTTTGCGTCGACTTTCATTGCCGCACAACACTTTTCGGCTACTTCCTGCGGATCTTCTCCAGAGAGGACAGCGAGCACGGAGGGTCCGTAGGTCGATAATTTGCGCGCACCGACCCCCGAAACCATCGACAGCGCGGCCAGGTCGGCCGGGGTGCGCTCGGCGATGGCCACCAGCGTGGCGTCGGTGAAGACGACGAACGCCGGCACCTTCGTGGCGTTCGCGACAGCCAACCGCCAGGCCCGCAGCGCCTCGAACTGCGCCTCGTCGTAACCAGGCGGACAGTCGCCGCAGCGGCCGATCTTGCGTTCCGCCCCGGCGTGCAGCATCTTGTTGCACACCCGACAGTTGGTGACCTTCGCAGCCTTGGCGACTCTGCCCTTTGCCGTGCGCGAGGGCCCAGCAGACGTCGTCGGCCCACGAGCCCCCTCCCCCAGCACCGCGGTGGCGGACTGCAGGAAGCGCGATGGTTTACGGGTGGCGCGGCCGCCAGGGTGGCGCGAGGACGCCCAGGTCAACGTCAGATGACGACGGGCGCGGGTGAGGCCTACGTACAACAGTCGGCGTTCCTCAGCGACTTGCGCTGGCCCTTCGGCCATCGAGAACGGAAGGAGACCCTCGGAGCATCCGATGAGGAAGACGGCGTCCCATTCCAGGCCCTTGGCAGCGTGCAGCGAGGCGAGGGTGATGCCCTCGACAACCGGCGCGTGCTGCTCGCCCGCCCGGCGGTCCAGCTCGGCCACGAACTCCCGCATCCGCGACTCACCGGTTCCGACGAAGTCGTCGGCGAGCGATGCCAGCGCGTCCAGGGACTGCCAGCGCTCCAGCGTTGCACCTCCCGACGGGCGGGTCGGGCTCCAGCCCGCGGCGGTGATCACGTCGCGCACGATCTTGCCGAGCGAATCGCTGCCATCCTCAGAACGCATCGCTCCTCGCAGCAGCAGCAGCGCCGAACGCACCTCGGCACGCTCGAAGAACCGTTCCCCGCCGCGGACCAGGTACGGGACGTCGACTCCTGAAAGCGCCTGTTCGATCAGCTCGGACTGTGCATTGATCCGATAGAGGATCGCGATCTGCGAGGCCGGAACGCCATCCGCGATGAGAGCCTTGATCCGGCGTGCGACGTCATCGGCCTCGGCCTGGTCGTCGGCGAGCTGCACCAACTGCGGGGCCGGACCGGAAGCGGACTGAGCCTGTAGTTGCACACCGTCCCCGCTGCGGGCGCCGGCCTGCAGCACCAGATTTGCCAGCTGCACCACCTGCGGGGTCGAGCGGTAGTTGCGGACCAACCGCGTGACAGCAACCCCGTCGCGGTGCGCGAAATCGTTCAGGTGCCGAGGGCTGGCACCGGTGAAGGAGTAGATGGTCTGCGCCGGATCGCCGACCACACACAGGTCGCTGCGCTCGCCGACCCACTGGTCGAGCAGCGCCTGCTGGACGGTGTTGACGTCCTGGTACTCATCGACGACGAAGTGCCGGTACTGAGCGCGCACGGCGCGGGCGACGTCCTCGCGTTCGGACAGGATTCCAGTCATCAGCAGCAGCACGTCCTCGAAGTCGATGACCCCGCGGGCGGTCTTGACCTCTTCGTAGGCCTCGAAGAGCCGAGCCATAGCGGTCAGGTCAAGCTCGGGAGGGGTGCGGCCCGCCGCCCGCGCAGCCAGCGCATAACCCTCGGGCGTGACCATTGCGACCTTCGCCCACTCGATCTCAGCCGCCAGGTCACGAATGACGACCCGGTCCAGTCTCAGCCGCAACCGCGAGCCGGCCTCACCAACGACGGAGGCCTTGTACTTGAGGATCTCCGGAGCCGGGCCACCCACGGTCTGCGGCCAGAAGAAGTGCAACTGGCGCAAAGCGGCGGAGTGGAAGGTGCGGGCCTGCACGGTCGGCAACCCCAGCTCGCGCAACCGGGTGCGCATCTCACCAGCTGCTCGAGCCGTGAACGTAACGGCCAGGATCCGGCTGGGCTGGTAGGCCCCCGAGAGCACGCCGTAGGCAATCCGGTGCGTGATAGCTCTCGTCTTACCGGTGCCCGCCCCGGCGAGCACGCACATCGGACCGAGCGGCTGCGATGCCACCTGACGCTGTTCCGGGTCGAGCCCCGCCAGCACCTCGTCGGCGCCGACTATCGCCGTCACCACTGCTGGCCGGCCGCCTCCGGCAGCGGCCCGCCGTACCAGTCCTCGATCAGGTGGCGCGCGATGGACAGGCCCGGCGGCACGCCGATGCTGCCGTCGTTCAGCGCGGCCGCGAGCTCTGCACGACTGAACCAGCGCGCGTCGGCGATCTCGTCGGCCTGCAGGACCAGATCGGTCGTTGTGGCGCGCGCTGCGAACCCCACCATCAAGGACGCCGGAAATGGCCAGGGCTGATCCCCCCGGAACTCCACCTGAGACACGGTCACTCCCACCTCTTCGTGCACCTCACGGGCGACCGCGTTCTCCAGCGATTCACCAGGCTCCACGAAACCAGCCAGCACCGACATCCGCTTCGTCTCGGCGCCGAATCGGACGCCACGGGCCAGCAACAGACGGTCGTCGGCGTCGATGACCGCCATGATGACGGCCGCGTCGGTACGGGGGTATTGGTTGAGGCCGTCGTTGGTGCAGCGTCGCCCCCACCCTGCCTCGACGACCTCAGTCGATGCGCCGCAACTCGGGCAGAAGCCCTGTGTCCGTTGCCAGTTCATGATGCCGAGCGCCGTGGTGAAGATGCCGACGTCGTGCACGTTCAGGTCCATCCCGACCGCGCGCAACGACGCAGCATCCTGCGGCGTCTGCTCGCCGATGCGGTCCAGCGCCACGATGTCGGTTCCCCGATCAACGCCGAGGAACACGGCGAACCGGTCAGCGTCGGCGGGCTCCGGCGCCCGCAACACCAGAGTGTCGTCGTGCACAAACGTGCTCTCGCCGTACAGGTCGATCACCCGGGTATCGGGGGAAGCGAACAGGTTCGCAAAGAGGTCGACGTCGGAGCGTCGGTGGCCGGCCCGGTCCAAAGTGGTGCGGGACAGCACCAGATCAGACAGGCTAGAGGGTGTCGCAGGCACGGGTCCCAGGCTACGGCCCGCGTTCGGCATACCGTGGGCCACGTGCTGCGTCCCACCCTCACTCTCGCTGCCCTGGCCCACGCCGCGACTACGAGTCTCCGGCCGGTGAGCATCCAGGCGCTCCCCACCCCCGTCGGCGCCCAGTACCAAAACGCTCTCATCCATGATGAATCCGGGGCCGCGTGGGTGGTGCGAGCTGCTCTGGACACCGCTGCGGGCGCCGCGCTGGAGGCCTCGGCCGGCCTGCTGCGGTCGTTGTCCGGCAGGGTCCCGTTCGCGGTCCCAGAAATCACCGGTACGGCCACCTCTGACAACGGCACCACCGTGGCTGTGTACCCGTTACTGCGTGGGGCACCGTCGGTCTGGCGGGAACTGGAAACCGGGTCGCACCTGGCACGAAGTGTGGGGATTGCGATCGCCGGTCTGCATGACGTTGACCCTCAGGTGGTTGAGGAATCAGGCTTTCCGACCTATGACGCCGACGCCTACCGTGCCCGGCGGCTTGCGGCTCTCGATCGAGCCGCAAGCACAGGGCACGTCCCCGCCGAATTACTCTCACGCTGGGAACGCGCGTTGGAGGAGGTCACCCTCTGGAAGTTCGCGACCTGCGTCACCCACGGCAGCCTCGAAGGGCCGCACGTGCTTTCAGATGGAACGGTCACGGCGGTCGACTCCTGGGAGCGGGCCTGCGTCTCTGACCCGGCAGAAGACTTTGCAGCGTTGTTCTCGTTGTCCTCCTCTGACGCCTTCGACACTGTGTTGGAGGCGTATGCCGGAGCCCGCCGCGAGCGACCGGACGTGCACCTCGAACGGCGAATCCGCCTGTCTGCGGAGTTGCACCGTGTCTCTTCGCTGCTCGATGCGATCGGCGCCGACGACGCCGAACTCACAGACCGTAGGTCTGCCGCACTCGCACGGTTCGCCCGCAGTGTCGAAGACGACGACGCCCTGATGCCGTCGCCCTTCATCCGACAGCGACCGCCAGCAGCGGCAGCCAACGAACCGGTCGACCCGGACGATGTCGTCGCCCTGGACGCACCACCCGCAGACGACGAAACGATCGAGATACCGATCGGAAAAAATCCGCTGGCGCTACCCACGGCGTCCGGGTCGCACCCCGCGCCGCAGACTCCGGGCGGGCAGCGCGACGCTGGTCATGCCGACAACGACGACCCGAACCCCGCGAAGTCGTAGCAATCAGCCTTCCTACTCCTGCGCAGTCGCCGGAGCCCGGTAACGGATCTGCAGCTGCGGACCATCGATAAAGATGCCCGCTACGTCGCTGGGGTGATAGCCGCGTCGGCAGCTCGTAGGTACCCGAGCCCCATCGACGTCACGTCGCCTGAGGCGGTGACGTCTTACCCAGGTAGCGACGGGAGCGGCAGGTGTGTCAAGAGTCGATTTTGAGGACATACCGCCTAATGTGCGGAATGTATACAGTCGCCCCTCGCACTGTGATGCGGGTCATATAGTTTCCCACGGCATGCCCCGGACTCCGCGGGCACTGCAGGTCAAACGACCGAGGAGTTGCCACCCTCTCCAGGCATGTCGAAGTAGTCACGCATGACCGTCCACGCCGCGTGCACGTGTGAGCGCATGATCGATTCGGCCCAGTCCGGATCCCCCGTCCGCAGCGCACTCACCAACTCTCGGTGGTGGGCCATGCTGCGCTGCAATGAAGTGGTGGAGTACCTGGAGAAAGTGTGGCGCACAAGAGGAACCTGCAGATTGGACGTGACGAGTCCTGCGAGCCGGGAGTTACCGGATGCCTCGATGATTGCGCGGTGAAAATCATTGTTGAGTTCCGCGACGCTATCGAGGTCGGGATCCCTCTCATTCACTGCATTTTCCATGCCGTCGCACATCGCGTCCAGCGCCCCACAATCAGCCGCACCGGTACCAGCTGCAAGGCGAGAACCGTAGGGCTCGAGCAATGACCGCAGCCCGTAGATCTCGTTGAGATCCGCCGCACTCCACGTCTGCACCTGCACGCCGCGATTTCGCTGGTAATGCACTAAACCCTCAGCCGCCAAATGCCGCAAAGCCTCGCGAACCGGGGTGCGACTGACCCCGATGCTCTCGGCCAGCCCATCCTCACGGAGCCACTCTCCGCCAGCACGCTCACCCGAGAGGATCTCCTCGCGAATACACCGATAGGCGTACTCGGCGGCTCTGCCTGCATCGGTGGGGTGCCCTTGACTGCTCATCGTCCCTCCATCGTAAGTGGCGAGCTAGCCGCCCCGATTGTATGCAACCTATTGACTTGCGGTCGATGTCCCTCTAACTTCGGATCACGAAGCCCCCCACCCCGCGTCAACTGAAACGTCGGCCGAGTGCCCAGGTCTTTTCAGTAGGCGACAGCGTTCTATCGACCGAAGCGAGCTGTTGATGACAGAAGCGCAACCTCTTCCTCTCGATAATCTGCGGGTCGTCGAACTGGGTCAGTTACTGGCCGGGCCGTTCTGCGGTCAGCTCCTCGGCGACTTCGGCGCCGAGGTGATCAAGGTCGAAGATCCGGGCCGCGGCGATCCGATGCGTGAATGGGGTCGAGAGAAGCCGTACGGGAAGTCACTGTGGTGGCCAGTCGTCGCTCGGAACAAGAAGTCGGTCACGGCGAACTTGAGGACTCCAGAAGGCCAGGAGCTCGTTCGTAAGCTTCTGTCCTCGGCGGACATCCTGGTGGAGAACTTCAGGCCTGGAACGCTCGAGCGATGGGGCTTGTCGCCCGAAGAACTTTGGGAGATCAATCCTGGGTTGGTCATCACCCGGGTAACGGGCTTCGGCCAGACGGGCCCCTACTCGCAGCAGGCCGGTTACGGATCGATCGGCGAGGCGATGGGTGGCATCCGCTACGTCACCGGAGACCCGGACAGGCCCCCGGCACGCACCGGCATATCCCTCGGAGATTCACTCGCCGCAGTCTTCGCCTGCCTCGGCACGCTTGTTGCGATTCACCAACGAGGGCGCAGCGGACGTGGCCAACTCGTCGACTCAGCGATCTACGAGGCAGTCCTGTCGATGATGGAGTCGATGCTTCCGGAGTGGCAGATCGCGGGCTATCAGCGTGAACGCACTGGCGCGACGCTCCCCAACGTCTCCCCGAGCAACGTGTACCCGACGGCTGACGGTGATCTGATCTTGATCGCCGCCAATCAAGACAGCGTGTTCGGCCGTCTGACCGAGGTCATGGCGCGTCCGGGCCTCGCCACGGACGACCGCTACGCCACCCACACATCCCGCGGTGCGCACATGGAAGAGCTCGACGGGCTCATCGCCGAGTGGACATCGACCATCAACGCCGATGACCTGCTGGAGATGATGCACGCCGGCGGAGTGCCGGCGGGGCGGATCTTTCAGGTGAAGGACATGTTCGCCGACCCGCACTTCGACGCACGTGAGGCAATCGTCCGATTGCCGCACCCCGTCTTCGGCGAATTCGCGATGCACAACGTCGCGCCTCGCCTATCCCAGACGCCGGGAAGGGTCCGGCACGTGGGGCCCGAACTCGGGGAACACAACCAAGAGATCTACCACGACATGCTGGGGATGAGCGACGACGAAATATCGGCGCTGCACTCCTCCGGCATTATTTGAGGAGCCTGTATGTCTTACCGACTCGGCGTCGATGTGGGCGGAACGTTCACTGACCTGCTGTTGATCAACGAAGACACCGGAGAGACCTTCCGGGAGAAAACCCCTTCGACACCCGAAGACCAGTCGATCGGCGTACTGCGCGGCGTTCAGCGGGTCTGCGAGGACGCGGGAGTGCAGATCAGTGAAATTCGTTCCCTGTTGCACGGCACCACGGTGGCCACCAATGCCGTGCTGGAGGGCAAAGGCGCCCGAGTCGGCCTGGTCACTACGGACGGATTCCGGCAGGTGTTGCAGATCGCGCGATCGTTCGTGCCGGGCGGACTGGCCGGATGGATCATCTGGCCCAAGCCGGAACCGCTGGCCGCACTCGAAGACACCGTGGAGGTGATTGAACGTGTCGGCGCCGATGGCGAGGTCGTCACCGCTCTCGACGAGGACGACGTGCGCGCCAAACTGGGCCGGTTACGCGGACAGGGCATCGAGGCGCTGGCCGTGTGTTTGATCAACTCCTACGCGAATTCCCAGCACGAGAGGCGCATCGGCGAGATTGCTGCCGAAGAACTGCCCGGCATCCGGGTTTCGCTGTCGTCGTCGGTGCTACCGGAGTTACGCGAGTACGAGCGTGCGATCACGACAGTCGCGAACGCCTACGTCCAACCGCAGGTTGCCAGCTACGTCGCGCACCTGGAGTCACAGCTCCAGGACGTCGGACTCGTCGGCAAGTTGTACGTGCTGCGCAGTGACGGCGGCCTGGTGTCGGCGGGTGCTGCCAAGGACAACCCGGTCGCGATGCTCATGTCCGGTCCTGCCGGCGGAGTCACAGGCGCAGTCTGGGTCGCTGAGGAAACCGGCAACGAGGACTTCCTGACTTTCGACATGGGCGGCACTTCGACCGACGTCGCACTGGTACAAGGCCTGACTCCTCGCATCGGTCGCGAGACGACGGTGGCCGACTTGAAGGTCCGTGCCACGTCGGTGCAGGTACAGACGGTCGGAGCCGGCGGCGGCTCGATCGCCCACGTTCCACCGCTGACGCAGGCCTTGCGCGTCGGGCCTCAGTCGGCAGGCGCCTCGCCCGGTCCCGCTGCCTATGCAGCCGGGGGGACTGAGCCGACCGTCACGGACGCCAACGTCGTGCTCGGGTATCTGCCCTCGGATCTTGCCGGCGGCGAGATCACCCTCGATCGAGACGCGGCGTACGCCGCGGTGAAGACGATCGCGGACGCCACGGGTATCGACTCGGTCGAGGCAGCAGCCGAGGGCATCGTCAAGATCGTGAACGAGAACATGCTCGGCGGGCTTCGGCTCGTCTCAGTGCAGCAGGGCTTCGACCCACGTGAGTTCGCGCTCGTCGCCTACGGCGGCGCTGGTCCGCTGCACGCGAACGCAGTCGGCAAGCTGACCGGAGCATGGCCGGTCATCATCCCGCCATCCCCCGGCGTGCTGTGCGCCCTCGGGGACGCGACCACCGGCCTGCGTGATGAATCGGTGCGAACCCTCGTTCGCCAGTTCAGTGATCTGAGCGATGACATGTTGAGCGAGATCCTCGCCGAACTCGCCGCGGCGGCCCGTGTCTCGCTGGACAACGAGGGCGTCGATCCTTCCAGCCAGACCGTCACCTACTCCGCTGACCTGCGCTACCACGGTCAAGGCTTCGAAATCCCGGTGACCATCGACATCGAAGCATTCGACGGCTCGGGCAGCGGGATCAACAGCATGAGGGCGGCTTTCGATGCAGAACACGAACGTCTGTTCTCCTTCCTGCTCAACAACGAGCAGGAACTGGTGACCGTTCGGGCAACCGTCAGTGGGCCGCGTCCGGACTTCGCCGCAGCCACCCTCGACGAGGGCGGCACCGATCCGAGCGCGGCCAAAGTGTCCGATCACGAAATCTGGGTTGATGGGGCAGCTGTCAAGGCCGCCATCTACGACCGGGGCCTGTTGAAAGCCGGAAATGTCCTGGAAGGCGCAGCGGTGATCACCGAGATGGACTCCACGACCCTTCTGTTACCCGGGCACACCGCGACCGTGCACAGCAGCGGAAGCCTGCTCATCCGACCCAGTGACGCCGACCAGAAGAAGGAGGGCTGAGACATGGCACGTTTGATTGAGACCGCCACCGAACCGCTGAAGGCGGTGGAGGTGGACCTCGTCACCCTCGACCTGGTCGAGAACGGTTTGCGGAACGCCCGGTACGAGATGGACGAGGTGCTCTTTCGCACCGCGCTCTCACCAGGCATTCGAGAACAGCACGACGAGTTCCCGTTGATCGGTGATCCCGAAGGCAAGATGGTCGTCGGGCAGTTCGGTCTGTCGATCCCGGATTTCTTGGAGAACTTCGAAGGTGACATCGAAGAAGGCGACGTCCTGCTGACATCCGACCCGTACTCATGCGGCGCTGCGATCAGCCACGCTAACGACTGGCTCATCGTGATGCCGATCTACTTCGAGGGGCGCATCGTCGGTTGGTCCTCGATGTTCGGGCACATGTCGGATGTCGGCGGCAAGACACCGGCCTCGATGCCCACTGATGCCCGCACCATCTTCGAAGAAGGCGTGGTGATCCCCCCGTTCAAGATCTACAAGAAGGGTGAGCTCGCTGAGGATTCCCTGCGCATCATCCTCAATCAGGTACGCAAACCGGACTGGAACCGGGCAGACCTGAACGGATTGGTCGCTGCGTGTCGCACGGCATCGCGTCGGGTACAGGAGATGTGCACGCGTTTCGGCGCCGACACCTACGCGTCCGCGCTTGACGCACTGCTGGACCGCAACTACCGCGCCATGAAGCTGCTGCTCGCTGCCGTGTTCAAGGAGGGCGAGACCCTCTCGTTCACTGACTACATCTGCGACGACGGTGTCGGCTACGGGCCCTACAAGCTGTGCATGAGCTTGACCCGCACAGGTGACAAGGTCCTGTTGGACCTGACCGGTAGCAGCCCGCAGGCGGCCGGGCCGATCAACTACTACATCAACGAGAACCTGATCCGGATGTTCTTCGGGATCTACATGATTACCGTGGCGGATCCGCAGATCCTGTGGAACGACGGTTTCTACCCGTTGATCGATGTCGAGATTCCAGAAGATTCGTTCTGGCGGCCGAAATACCCGGCAGCTCTCAACGCTCGTAACCACGGCATCGGCCGGGTTTTCGACCTTTTCGGCGGACTACTGGGCCAGACGAACCCCAACCTGCTGAACGCAGCCGGTTTCTCCTCCTCCCCGCACTTCATGTTCTCCGGCAACTACACCTCGGGTGAACGAAAAGGCGAATGGTTCCAGCTCTACTCCATCGGCTTCGGCGGCATTCCCGGCCGACCTATCGGGGACGGCCCCGACGGTCACTCACTGTGGCCTTCGTTCGTCAACATCCCGTGTGAGTACCTCGAGTCGTACTACCCGCTGCGGATCGATCGTTGGGAGACCGTCAGTGACACCGGCGGGGCCGGTCTGCACCGCGGCGGCAACGGCGTCGATGTCGTCTACCGCTTCCTGGAAGCCGGCACTATCGCCATCCACGACGACCGCTGGTTGACCTACCCGTGGGGCGTCAACGGAGGTGAGCCCGGAGCGCGTGGGCGTAAGTGGATCGTGCGGGCGGACGGCACTACCGAGATCGTCGCGAGCAAGGTCACCGGCCTGCACGTCTACCCCGACGACGTCCTGCACTTCGTGACGTGGGGCGGTGGCGGTTGGGGCGACCCGCTGGCCCGAGACCCCGAACTGATCGCACTTGAGATCCGTCGCGGCTTGGTGACCAGTGACGGAGCACGCCGGTACGGCGTGGTGTGCGACGGCGACGGGACCGTCGACGACGACGCCACCGAGCAGCTGCGGATGGAGCTGCGCTCTGGGCGGCCCAACCCGCTGCCGACCTTCGACATGGGTCCCCCTCTGGAGACGATCCTGGCTCGTTGCCAGGAAGAGACCGGTCTACCGGCTCCGCAGCCGCCGGTGCCGATTCTCTAGGTCGCTGATGTTGTAGTTCTCGGTGTTCCAGTCCGCCGCAGTCTTCCCGAAGGAGCAGGATGCAGTCGTTGTTCGCCGATGGGTTCGCAGGGCGTCTCACTCCGGGCCGCCGTCCGGTGGTGTTGGCCATCGACATGATGCGTGCGTACTTCGATGAGCAGAGTCCCTTCTGTCTGCCGTCGACGGACTGCCTCGACTCTGCGGGCCGTGTCCTGACTGCGGCCCGCGAAGTCGGGGCACTCGTGGTGCACACCCGTGTCGAGTACGGAGCTGGCGGTGCCGACGCAGGAGTGTTTCTCCGCAAAGTCGGCGGACTGGAACACCTCATAGGTCCCGGGCCGATGGGCGAACTGATGCCTCAGGTCGCACCGGACGACGGCGAACTCGTCGTCGTCAAGCAGTACGCCAGCGCATTCTTCGGGACATCCCTGGTCTCGACGCTGGTTGCAGCCGGTGTCGACACCGTCGTCGTATTGGGGGTCAGCACCAGCGGCTGCGTGCGTGCCAGCGCCGTCGACGCACTGCAGTACGGCTTCGTTCCTCTCGTGGTCCGCGACGCCGTCGCCGACCGGGACGAGGGCCCACACGAGGCCAACCTCTACGACCTGCAGGCGAAGTACGCAGAAGTGCTCGACGAGCAGACCGTTATTGCGTACCTGAAGGGGATTCAGTGAGTATCGAGCCTGCCGCAACCAGTGACCGGGTCCGTAGCGACATCGTCATCTGCGAGGTGTCGCCGCGTGACGGACTGCAGAACGAGGACGTCCTGATCTGCACGGCCGACAAGGTCGAGTTGATCCGGCGAGCGGTCAGCGCTGGTGCTCGCCGGGTCGAGGCCACGAGCTTCGTGCACCCTGGTCGAGTCCCTCAGATGGCCGATGCCGAGAACGTGATGGCCGCGCTGCCCCGCGACGAAGGCGTCAGCTACGCCGGTCTGGTGATGAATGCACGGGGTCTGGACCGTGCAGTTGCGGCTGGAGTCGACGAGGTGAACGTCGTGGTGGTCGCAACGGACACCTTCTGCGGGCGCAACCAGGGCATGACCACCGAGCAGGCGTGCGACGCGGCCGGCGACCTGGTGGCTCGCGCCCGTGAGCAGGGTCTGTTCACCACGGTCACTATCGGCGCGGCCTTCGGTTGCCCGTTCGAGGGCGAAGTACCTCTCGACCGGTTGGACCAGGTGCTGCAGCACGTCATCCAGGCGGCACCGGACGAACTGGCGTTGGCCGACACGATCGGCGTTGCCGTTCCCTCGGAGATCACAACGAGGATGGAGCGGGCTGCCGAACTCGTCACAGGCGGCATGCCGCTTCGGCTACACCTGCACGACACCCGTCATACCGGTGTCGCCAATGCGGTCGCTGCGGTCAACGCCGGAGTCTCGGTGCTGGATGCAAGTATCGGTGGAACGGGTGGGTGCCCTTTTGCGCCGAACGCAACCGGAAATGTGGCCACTGAGGATTTGGTCTACCTGTTCGACCGGATGGGGATCCGAACGGGTCTCGACCTGGCCGAGCTGACCGAGGCTGTCCAGTGGTTGGAGGCGCGCCTGGGCAAGCCCCTCCCGGGCGCACTTCTGCGTGCGGGCGGCTTCCCGGCGCCCTGACTTCCATCACCGTTTGACGTAGGCGAAGCAACAACGAGAGCCGGTAACTACCCCAGAAGATCGAGTCGAACACCCCCACAGCGACGCGTCTAACCGCGCGTGCCGTCCTGATCGGCGGTATCGAGCGGAACCGATCGCAGGATCTCGGCAATCTCTCGTGCACCCGGTAAGTCCGGCCGGACAGTCTCGCCTGTCGCTGCATAGTAGAAAGCGCCCTGGACCAGCTCCGGGTCCAGCCCGTGCAACCGTGCATAGGCGATCCGGTAGGCCGCTAGCTGAATCGCGCGCGTTGCCGCGGCCTCACCACGCGGTCGCCGACCGGTCTTCCAGTCGACGATCACGAAGCCCTGGCCGTCGCCCGATCTGAACACCGCGTCGACCCGGCCTCGAACGCTGATGCCCTCGATCCAGGTCTCCAGGGCTACCTCGACGTCGACCGGTGCACGGTCGGCCCACTCAGACTGCAGGAAGTGGTCCTTCATCAGTTCCAGGTCAGCGTCGAGATCGGCGTCCTGATCACCGGACCCCGGCAGCGAGGTGATGTCGAGCAGTGACGCGCGCTGGAAATGCTGCTCCACCCACGCATGGAACGCGGTCCCGCGGCGGGCTGCGAGCGCCGGAGCCGACGGCAA
>JBBPZD010000152.1:0-12218 GCA_038199265.1 Actinomycetales bacterium
ACGGTCGTCGTCGGCACTCGCGATCGACTGACTTCCAGACGGCTCGGCACCGAACTGGCGGCAGCTATCCCCGGAGCCGAGCTGCGGGTACTCGAGGGGGTCGGGCACATGACACCGTACGAGCGGCCCGAGCTACTTGCCTCGATCCTCATCGGCGAGCCCGAAGCCGCCTGAAGTACGTGCACGTGTGGGGGCCGAGGGGCCCGCACGTGCTCAGCGGCGGGGTTCGTAGCGGGCTAGAACCCATGGGCCGAGGCGGGCGCGCATAGCAGCTAGGTCGCCACTGATGGTGTCGTCGGCGCGGGCCTGGACGAGAACATTTCCCAACGCTGCAGCCTCGACCGGCCCGGTGATCACCGGGAGTCCGCAGGCGTCCGCCGTCAACTGCGCAAGCAACTCGTTCCGGGCACCCCCACCGACGATGTGCACCACGCTCACGGAGCGGCCGGTGACTCGCATCGCGTCGCGGATCGTGTCGGCGTACGCCGCCGCCAGACTGTCGAGGATGCAGCGGGTGACCGCGGGGGCAGTTGTCGGCGCCCGCTGATCGGTACGCACGCACTCGGCCCGGACCATGCCCGGCACATCACCTCCTCGAACGAACTCCGGGCGCCCGGTATCGATGATCGGGCCGCCTGGCGGGCAGTCAGCAGCAGCGCCCAACAGTGCTACCAACGAATGTGGTTCACCCTCGCGCTCCCACTGCCGCAGACTCTGCGTCACCATCCAAAGCCCGGTCAGATTCCGCAGGAAACGAACCGTGCCGTCCACGCCGAGCTCATTCGTGAAATTCGCCGCCTGAGCTTCGAGTGACGTGTTCGGCGCGCTCAGTTCCAGACCGACGAGGGACCAGGTTCCGCACGAGATGTAGGCGAAATCGTCACAGGTCGCGGGCACCCCGAGGACCGCAGACGCTGTGTCGTGCGATGCAACGTCGAAGAACCTCGTGGGCGCAATTTCGCACTGCCGCGCAACCTCGGGCAACACCTCCCCGCGCACGTTTCCCGGTTCGACGAGCGGCGCCAGCAGGTCGACGCGCATCCCGAGCCGGCCCATCACATCGGTCGACCACTGCCGGGTGCGCACGTCGAGCAACCCGGTGCTCGAGGCGACCGTGAGTTCGGCGCGCCGCTCCCCGGTGAGCCAATAGGCGAACAGGTCGGGAGTCAGTAGTGCTGCGCTCGCGTGCTGCATCGACCAGTCGTCGCGGGCCGACATCCACTGGTAGATCGTGTTGATCGATGAGATCTGAGCGCCGGTCACGGTGTACAGCTCGGCCGGGTCGATCAGTTCGGCAACCCGTTCGGGCATGCACTCGGTTCGCCGGTCGCGCATGTTGACCGGGTTGGCGAGCAACCGTCCATCCGCCTCGAGCAGCCCGTAGTCGGCTCCCCAGGTGTCGATGCCGATGCCGGCGAGACGCGGCCCAGCCAGCCGCAAGCCCTCGACGACTTCCCGCCACAACGAGAGCACGTCCCAATACAAGGTGCCGCCCAGGTGAACGGGCCGGTTGTCGAAACGGTGCGCTTCACGTAACTCGATCCGGTCGCCGTCGACGTGGCCGGTCATCACCCGGCCGGAGGTGGCACCAAGGTCGACGGCCGCATACGTGGCGCTCATCGCTCGAACGTACGCCGGGTCGAGCCCGCGAGTGTCCGCACGATCGTGCGCACTGGTGCGCGGAACCGCAGACACTCATCGAGCGCAAACGCGAGTGTCCGCAAGATCGTGCGCACGGGTACGCGAAACCGCAGACACCCGCCGGGCGGGGCGTGCTCAGGTGAGGGTGAGCTCGGGCTCGCCCTCCGGTTTGTCGACGTGCACGGTCTGCCCGTCGAGCACCCCGCCCGACAGGATCGCTTTCGCGAGCCGGTCGCCGATCTCTTTCTGTACCAACCGGCGCAGCGGGCGGGCACCGTACGCCGGGTCGTACCCCTCGTCAGCCAGCCACTCGCGCGCCGACGCGCTGACCTCCAGCTCGATGCGCCGGTCCGACAACCGTCGACCGAGCTCAGCCACCTGTAGATCGACGATTCGAGCCAACTCCACCCTGCTCAGCGGGTCGAAGATGACGACTTCGTCGAGTCGGTTGAGGAACTCCGGCTTGAACGACATGCGGACGGAAGACATCACCGACGCGTGCTTGACCTGCGTCGACAGCGTCGGGTCGATGAGGAACTGCGAGCCCAGGTTGCTGGTCATGATCAGGATGACGTTGCGGAAGTCGACCGTGCGGCCCTGTCCGTCCGTCAACCGCCCGTCGTCGAGCACCTGCAGCAGGATGTCGAACGTCTCCGGGTGCGCCTTCTCGACCTCGTCGAGGAGCACCACGCAGTACGGTCGGCGCCGGACGGCTTCAGTCAGCTGGCCGCCCTCTTCGTACCCGACGTACCCCGGTGGCGACCCGATCAGTCGAGCAACGGCGTGCCGCTCGGAGTACTCGGACATGTCGATGCGCACCATCGCCCGCTCGTCGTCGAACAGGAAGTCCGCGAGCGATTTGGCCAACTCGGTCTTACCGACGCCGGTCGGTCCGAGAAAGAGGAACGACCCGGTCGGCCGCTCCGGGTCGGCCACCCCGGCACGGGACCGACGGACCGCGTCGGACACCGAACCCACCGCAGTGGCCTGACCGATCAGGCGCTCACCGAGGAACTCCTCCATCCGCAGCAGCTTGGCGGTCTCGCCTTCCAAGAGGCGACCCGCGGGAATGCCGGTCCAGGCAGAGATGACCTCGGCGATATCGTCGGCGCCCACTTCGTCCTTGACCATCAACCCCTCGCCGGCAGCACCAGCAGTCGATGACGTGGCCTCGGCGGCCTGCGCCTCTTCCAGTTGGTGCTCCATAGCGGGCAGGTCACCGAAGCGGATCTTGGAGGCGTGGCCGAGGTCGCCGTCGCGCTCCAATCGCTCTGCCTGGGTTCGTAGGTCGTCGATCTGCGCCTTGAGGTCACCGACCCGGTTCAGGCCGGCTTTCTCCGCTTCCCAGCGAGCGTTGAGGGCGGCGAGCTGCTCCTGCCGGTCGGCCAGGTCCGCGCGTAACCGTTCAAGCCTGTCTTTGGATGCGGCATCGGACTCGTTCTGCAGGTGCAGTTCCTCCATCATCAGCCGGTCGACCGAGCGCCGCAGTTCGTCGATCTCGACGGGCGAGGAGTCAATCTCCATCCGCAGCCGGGAAGCGGCCTCGTCGATCAGGTCGATCGCCTTGTCGGGCAACTGCCGGGCGGTGATGTAGCGGTCGGACAGCGACGCCGCAGCGACAACCGCAGCGTCGGCGATGGCGACCCGGTGGTGGCTCTCGTACCGCTCCTTCAACCCGCGCAGGATCGCGATGGTGTCGGGAACGCTGGGCTCACCCACGTAGACCTGCTGAAACCGGCGCTCCAACGCCGGGTCCTTCTCGATCCGCTCACGGAACTCGTCCAGCGTGGTCGCTCCGACGAGTCGCAGCTCACCGCGAGCCAGCATCGGCTTGAGCATGTTGCTGGCGTCCATCGCGCCCTCGCCGGTAGCGCCGGCCCCGACGACGGTGTGCAGCTCGTCGATGAAGGTGACGACCTGTCCGCCGGAGTTCTTGATCTCCTCCAGCACCGCTTTGAGCCGCTCCTCGAACTCGCCGCGGAACTTCGCACCCGCAATCATCGCGCCGAGGTCGAGGCTGATCAGCCGCTTGCCCCGCAACGACTCCGGCACGTCCCCGGCGACGATCCGCTGGGCGAGCCCCTCGACCACGGCGGTCTTGCCGACGCCGGGCTCACCGATCAACACCGGGTTGTTCTTGGTGCGCCGTGACAACACCTGGATGACCCGGCGGATCTCCGAATCACGCCCTATGACCGGGTCGAGCTTCCCCTCGCGGGCGACGGCAGTCAGATCGGTGCCGTACTTCTCGAGAGCGTCGAAGTTGCCCTCCGGTTGGGCGGACGTCACCTTGGCTCCGCCCCGCGTGGCCGGAATGGCGGTGGCAATCGCGTCGGCGTCCAGCGCGAAGTCACCGGTGCGAGCGAGCGCCAGCAAGAGGTGATCGGTGGAGGTGAAGCTGTCGCCCATCGCCGTCATCGCGGCGCGGCCCTGCTCCAGCACGTTGACGAAAGCACGCGACATGGACGGTTGGGCGACCGATTTCCCCTTCACGGCCGGCAACGCGGCCGCGGCTTTCTTCGCGGCTGTACCGACGGCAGCTGCCGCCGTACCGACGGCCTCCAGCAACGGCGCAGTCGTTGTTTCCGTCTGCTCGGTCAGCGCGAGCAGCAGGTGTACTGGCTCGACCTGCGGATTACCGGCGGTTGCCGCGGCTTGGACGGCGGCCGAAACCGCTTCCTGCGCCTTGGTGGTCAGTTGAAGGTCCACGGAATCTCCCTGTCAGACGGTTTCGCGGAGCACCGCTCTGCTGCGGAGTGCGGAGTGCGGAGTGCGGCCTCCATTGTTCCTCTGCGCAGGTCAACGTGCCAGAAGTTGAGCGTATTCCGCTCAACTATTCGCCGCGGCAGAGCTTGCGGCGACATCGACGGTGGCAAAATAGCCGATCGGGTTGCAGCCCGCCCCGTTCGGCTGATTCCTCATCGGAGTGACCGTCAGGGTCTTCTTCGGGACGAGCACTTGCCCCGCCGCATCCCGCACAGTGACGGTGATCTTGACCGGATCAACGGACTTGATCCCCGCATTCGGCACGGGCGACCGGTAGGCATCGGTGTATTTCTGGTTGGCTGTCGTGCACTTCAGAGGCGTGCAGACCACTATTGCTACCCCGCTGCCGGTCGAGAGCCCGGAAATATTCACGGAGACACCACTGGGATCCAGCCCCATCGAGGTGCACGCTTTCGAGGCAACATCGGGGCCGCCCGAACCGCAGGCCGCCAACGAAAGCACCACGAGCACCCCGATCCGTTGTGCTGCACGAACCCGACGCTTCGTCACCACTACTTTCCCTTCCGAGCTGCGGGGGCAAGCGCCACCACCGCCGTCGCGAAGTAGCCGATCGGCTCGCAACCCGCCCCGTTCGGTTGATTCCTCACCGGAGTGACCACCAGGCTCTTCTTCGGCACGAGCTCCTTTCCCGCCGGGTCTCGCACAGTGACGGTGATCGCGAGCGGCGCGGTGGACGCAATGCCGGGGTTCGAGACGAAGAGGAAGAACTGATCAACGTACTTCTCGGTTGCCGTTGTGCACTTCGACGGCGTGCACACCTCGCCGGTAACGCGCGAACCCAACGGCAACCCTGGGACCTGGATAGTGACGCCATTTGGCTGCAGCCCAATGGCCGTGCATGCCGTCGGCTGGCCGCCGCACGCCGCAAGGGAGCACGCGCCGGCGAGCGCACCGGCCCACCGCACTATTTGCTTCCCCCGCATGCGTTCGACTGTCCTCCCCGACGACCCGGGCCGCAACGAAATCCGCGACGATCTCAGCACTGACCGCCCGATTGGGACGTCTATCGAGCCGTTTCAAACCGGTCTTGATAGTTTCGTTTCGAAATAATCATCGCAGTGGGATGCTGTGACGCAGCACACTCGTAAGTTCCTCAAGGGAGTCGTCTTGACCGACACTGCACTATCCAATACCGCCCATCCGCTGGACTCTCTGTCCAGCGGCGAATTCAGCTCAGTGAGCGCGATCCTGCGCCGTGACAAGGGCCTCACCCCCGCTTGGCGAATTGCCTCGATCGAGCTACGGGAGCCTGCCAAGGAACTCGTCCGCAACTTCACCCCTGGTGACGACATCGTGCGCGAGGCGCGCGTGGTCGCCTGGGACCGCGAGTCGAACACTGCGTACCAGGGCATCGTCTCGATCACCGGCGACGAGGTGCAGTCCTGGAACAAGCTCGACGGCCACCAGCCGAACGCCACCAACGACGAATTCCACGATGCCGATGAAGCTCTGCGAGAGAACCCCGACGTCATCGCCGCACTTGCCGGTCGCGGGCTGACCGACCTGTCGCTGGTCCTGATCGACCTGTGGACCTTCGGCGGGCACCTCATTCCCGAGAAGTACAAGGGCCGACGCCTCGGCTGGTGCGACGTGTGGGTGCGTGAAGCGCCGACGTCCAACCCGTACGCCCACCAGGTCAGCGGTCTGAAGTTCATTGTCGACATGAACTCGATGGAACTGCTGGAGATCGAGGACACCGGCGCCCCGGACCTACCCGGCGGGTTCGCCCCGGTCGACGGTGAGTACGTCCCCGAGCACATCAAGGGCTACCAGGCGCGGACCGACCGCAAGCCGCTCGAGATCATCCAACCCGAGGGTGTCAGCTTCGAGTTGATCGGCAACGAACTGCGGTGGCAGCGCTGGCGCATGCGGCTCGGATTCAACTACCGCGAGGGCCCGGTCATCCACTGCGTCGGCTACGAAGACGGCGAGGACGAGAACGGTGAGACGCGTGTCCGCTCCGTCGCCGACCGTATGTCGTTCGCCGAGATGGTCGTTCCCTACCGCGACCCGTCGCCGGACCACGTGCGCCGCACCGCGTACGACGTCGGTGAGTGGGGCCTGGGCTTCATGACCCAGTCGCTGACGTTGGGGTGTGACTGCCTCGGCGAGATCGTCTACGTCGACGCGACCCTGCACGACACGGCGGGCGAGCCCTACGACATCCCCCAGGCCATCTGCCTGCATGAGGAAGACGCGGCACTGCTCTGGAAGCACGTCGATGAGCGCGCTGGAGCCGAGGTACGGCGGATGCGTCGGATGGTCGTCTCCGCACACTTCACCGTCGCGAACTACGAGTACCTTACCTACTGGCGTTTCTACGAGGACGGCAACATCGAGTGCGAGGTGCGCGCTACCGGCATCATGGTGACCACCCCGTTCGCCGGTGACACGCCCCCGCCGTATGGCACGGTCGTGGACTACCAGACCTACGCACCGATCCACCAGCACTTCATCACCGCGCGGCTCGACATGTCGGTGGACTCCAACGGTGACCAGAGCACTGCTGGCAACACCGTGGTCATGTCCGAGACCGAGCAGCCACCGATCGGCCCGGACAACCCGCACGGACTCGCGCTGATCCAGCGCAACACCCCGCTCACGACCGAGTCCGAGGGAATCCAGGACTACGAGTGGTCCACGCAGCGCGCCTGGAAGGTCACCAACCCCAACCGGTTCAACAAGATGGGCATCCCCGTGGCCTACAAGTTGGCTCCCGGGGCGACTGTACCGGCCATGATCGACTCCAGTTCGCCTGTCGTCGCTCGCGCCGGGGTCATCGAGCACTCGCTGTGGGTGACGCCGTATGACTCCGAAGAGCGCTGGCCCTGTGGCGAATTCGTCAACCAGAGCTCGGTCGACGAAGGTCTACCGATGTGGACGAAGGCGAACCGCAACATCGCCGACACCGACGTGGTGCTCTGGTACACCTTTGGAATCCACCACGTTCCACGCCCGGAAGAGTGGCCCGTCATGGCATCGGACATCGTGTCGTTCTGGCTGAAGCCCAGTGGCTTCTTCAACCAGAACCCCGGCATCGACGTCGCACCGGCTCCCGGTGGGTGTCACTGACGAGGGTGTCTGACCTCTGAGGCACGATGACATGGTGAATACGACGCCGACGCGAAACCACCACAGGTTGCGCGTCGGCGTCGTTGCTGTTGCGGCGCTCGTGGCCCTGACCGGGTGCGCAGGCAACTCTTCGTCCCCGGAGTCGTCTGCAACAACCACCAGTACTGCGAGCGCCACCCCTTCCACGAGTGTCACCGTTGCGCCAGCGACCGGCTCAGCGACCGGCTCGAACTCCTATGTAGTGCTGGGTGACTCCTACTCCGCCGGAGTCGGTGCGGGCGGGTCGACAGGCTCCTGCTACCGCTCACCGAAGGGGTACGGCCCGCTGGTCGCGGCCCAGTACGACCTGCAACTCAGTTACCAGGCATGTGGTGGCGCCATGATCAGCGATGTCATGTCCAAGCAACTGGGCACCCTCAGCGCGAGCACCTCGTGGGTCTCCCTCTCGATCGGCGGCAACGACGTCGGATTCGGTTTCGTGCTCTTCGTGTGCGGCGCGCCGTCCTGGCTCAGCGACTGCCGCGGCACAATCGCCTCCGGACAGTCGACGCTACGCACCACACTGCCTGCACGGTTGCAGGCTCTTTTCACCCAGATCCGCGCAAAGGCACCGAGAGCGAAGGTGAGCATCGTCGGCTACCCGCACCTGTTCGGTGACCGGGACTGTAACGCCCTGACCTTCTTCAGCGGCCCGGACAGAGATGCCCTGGACACCGCGACCGACCAACTCGACTCGTTGCTGCAGAAGACGGCTACGGCGTACGGGTTCGGGTTCGTCGACCCGCGGCCGACCTTCGAGGCCCACACGCCGTGCACGGCGCAACCGTGGATCAACGGTCTGGCCTTCCCGTTCGGCGACTCCTACCACCCGGACATCCCTGGGCAGCAGGCGTTCGCATCGCTGGTCGGTCCTGCGCTGAACCCGAAGTCGGCCGCCGCGCCCAGGGTGACGGCGCGCTCTTCCCAGCCGTCGGTCCAGACCGTTGCCACCGCTGTGCTGGCGATGCGGCTGGACCAGCCCACTCAGCTGAAAGCTGCGCAACAGGGCGGCGTGAACACGGCCCAGGTGAAGAAGTACGTACAGAATCTGCGCTCGAAGGACCGGGCCACGATGGCAGCCGGAATCGACGGTCTGCGAGGCCTGGACCGGGCGCACACCGCTCGCACTGGGAAGTGACCGCGGCGTTCCCCCTGCGCGGCGTCCCAGCCTCTGGTTAGCGTGAGGTCATGAGCCAGTTCCTCTATTCCGATTCGACCGTCGTCGCCGCAACACCCGAGGCGCTCTATGACTTGGTGACCGATATCGGTCGCACCGGGGAATGGAGCCCGATCTGCCGCGAGTGCTGGTGGAAAGACGGCGACAGCGCCGCGGAGGGTGCCTGGTTCACCGGTCGGAACGAGGCGGACGGGCGCTCCTGGGAGACCGACTCGAAAGTGGTCATCGCCGATCGTGGGCGGGAGTTCAGGTGGTTGGTTGGCGGGGAATACGTTCGCTGGAGTTACACATTCGAGGCGGTGGAGGCTGGGCAGACGAAGCTCACCGAGAGCTGGGAGTTCCTGGCGGCCGGTCAGCAGATGTTCCAGGATTCCTACGGCGACGGCGCCGATGACCGGATTCAGTTGCGGCGCAATCAGGCCATAGCGGGGATACCGGTGACGTTGGCCGCCATCAAGCGGATTGCTGAGACCTCGTGATCGGTTGACGCATTTCGCGCCGTGACCCGCTGTCGACTCGTCCTCGAGAGCCGGATAACTCGGCCGTTGAGAGATTCCGGCACCGACTCGCCCATCCGGTGGTGGAAAACTTGGGGGACCCCCTGTTGCGAGCTTGCAGGTAGGCGGGAGATGGTGGAGTCATGACAGATGACAAGAAAATCGTGGTTCAGCGACAGATCGATGAGCCTGCACAGGTGATCTTCGACGTGCTGACCGACCCTCGCCGGCACGTCGCGCTCGACGGCTCCGGTTTCGTCCGCGGTGCCGACAACCCGCAGCGCATCACCAAGGTCGGCGACAAGTTCTCCATGGACATGGAGGGTGACCACATGGGCGGCGAATACCAGGTCGACAACCACGTCACCGGGTTCGTCGACGACAAGCTGATCGCGTGGAAGACCGCACCGGCCGGCACCGAGCCTCCCGGGTGGGAATGGGTCTGGGAGCTGGACCAGCAGGGCCCCAACTCGACCAACGTGACCCTCACCTACGACTGGAGCAAGGTGACCGACAAGGACCTTTTGTCCAAGTTGAGCTTCCCGCTCATTCCCGAGAAGGATCTCGAGGACTCCCTGGGCAACCTCGCCTCCGCCGTGTCGGACGTCAAACACCACTGATCCGAGTGTCGTTCGGTAGTGCCCGCACCTCCAACAGGTGCGGGCATTACCGTGTTCGTGTGCCCTCGACGCAGCAAGCGATCGCCTTCGCACTCGCCGCGTTGGCACCCGCTCTACCGGTTGGCTGCTTGTTCGCGCTGACTGGCGCTTCGGATCTCCCGCAGGCCGCCCATGTCCAAGCAGCACCCACGATCGCTGCGGTCTTCACCTCGGGGTTGGCCGAAGACCACACCTGCTCGGCGAGCGTGATCACCAGCAAGACCCATGACCTGCTGATCACAGCAGCGCACTGCATCTCCGGCGATGGTTCCGGCGTCAGCGTGGCGCCTGGATACGACGCAGGAAAAACCCCCTACGGTGTCTGGCCCGTCACCGCTGTCTTCGTAGACCCGGCGTGGCAATCAGATCACGCCGCCCCCAACGACATCGCGATCCTGAGAGTCGCTGAGAGCGACACTGAGACAGGCTCACGCAAACTGCAGGACGTGACCGGTTCCAACCCCCTCGGCGCGACGCCCGCTGCCTCGACGACGGTGACCGTGCAGGGTTTCAACCTCGGTATCGACGATCATGCGATCTCATGCGCGAGCGGACTCGGCGTCTTGCGGGGCAACCCCACGTTTCGGTGCGACGGGTACGTCGGCGGGTCCAGTGGCAGCCCCTGGTTGGTCACCGGAGCGGACGGGGTGACCCGGGTGATCGGAGTCATCGGTGGGCTCAACGAGGGCGGATGCACCAATCAAACATCGTTCAGCCCGGTGTTCGACACCAATGTGCAGGATCTGCTGGCCCACGCGGAGAATTCCGGCATCGAAGGAGATACGTTGCCCACAGCCGGGCCCGCTCCGCTCTGCAGCACTGATTCTGAGTCGCCGACAGACTAGGTACGAGAGCGACAGGTGGGTTCAGACCCGCTCGTCCAACCATCCGTCGTGTGCCTGGGCAAGCTCGGTGAACCGGTCGACGAGTGCCTGCGCGGGAGCGCTATCCGGATCGTCGAGGGTGTCGAGGCTGACGTAGACAGCCCACTCGTGGGACTCCGAATCGTCCTCTCCAGCAAGGGCTTCACGAGTCACCCGCACCTGGGTGAAGGTGTCTTCCTCAATGAGTTCCTCCGCCGCATCCTCGGCATCTTCTCGTTCGGGAAAGATCAACAGGTAGTCCAACACCTGCACATCGTTTCAAACGTTGGCGCTGCCGATCCCGGCAACACGCTGGGAGCGGCCATCGAGCATCCGAGCCGTGACCGTCGCAAGCGCTACACACACGACCATGGCTGGTAGCAGCGCGAACCCACCCCGGATGAACTCCAGCGTCAGGACGATCCCGATCAGGGGTGCCCGCTGCGTCACGGCCAGCATCGCTGCTGCCGCGATCACTGCGAAGTCGACGACCGGGGCTCCTGGCCAGAGGTGCCCCCAGAGCAGACCGGTGGCGATACCCAGGAACGCACCAGTCGACAACGAGGGAGTCAGGAGACCGCCGCGTGCACCACCCGCCAGGCACAACGCTGTTGCCAGCGGCTTCAGGACGGTGAGCGCTGCCGCGAGCGCCAACGTCATGCCGCCGGCGAAGGCGACCTGCGTGGGGCCGCGCCCGTTGCCGAGCACCTGCGGGTACACGGTCGCCACCACGCCGATCGAGATGAACGCGACGACTGTCGCCGCCACCCGTCGACTACCCGTCGGGATGACCTTGCGTGCCCGGCGCATCAACTCGCTGAATCCGAGACCCGCCACGCCGATGACCGGTCCGATCACGAGTGCCCACACGAGAACCGACGCCTCGAAACTCTCGCCGCTGACCTCGTAGGTCGGGCTCGTCGGCAGCACCGGCCAGGTGATGACCGTGGCTATCACCGAGGTGACGACGGCCGGCGCGAGGTCGCGCAACGCGAACGAGGCGAGCAGAACTTCCATGGTGAAGAAGACGCCGCTGATGGGCACGTTGTAGACCGCGGCAAGTCCGGCGCCGGCTCCGCAGGCGATCAGGGTGCGGCGGGTTCGCGGGTCGAGCTCGAGCCGTTCCCCCAGCCAGCTCGCAATCGAGCCACCCACCTGTCGCGGCGCACCTTCGCGACCCAGCGACGCACCCGCACCGACACCGACCACCTGCAGCACCGCATCAACGACGGTGGCCAGCACCCTGAAACGTGATGTTTCGCCGGCGAGGGCGGCTTTCACCGAGACCTCTTCGCTGCGGGCCCAGCGCCCGAGCCACCACCACCCGAGCCCGACGACCAAACCGCCGACAGCGAGGGCAACGATCCGCCGTAGCAACGACGCCTGCTGTACGCCGGAGAGGAAGCCCTCTTCGATGTAACCGAACGCAAGGTGTTGCGACAGCCGCAACACGCCCGTCAGCGCGATTCCACCCAGTCCGGCG
>JBBPZD010000153.1:0-21897 GCA_038199265.1 Actinomycetales bacterium
CCCGCAGCAGGTGGCGTGCGACGTCCGGTAGGTACCTCGGGCGGGCGATGAGCACCTCGACGTCCGGATGATTGCGCGCCCAACGCAGGCCTCGGCTGACACTGATCCGAAACAGCGAAGCGTCGATGAGGTTCTTCGGTGGGTGACCGTGCCTTCTGGTGTAACGGCGCGCTGCCCGTTCACCGCCGAGCCAATGCCACGGCGAAGTCTCGTGGCCGCCCCACGGGGAGAGCCAGTTCGTGTAGGACAGGAATACCAGCCCTCCGGGCTTGACCACCCGCACCAACTCGTCGGCGACAGCCTCCGGATCGAGAACATGTTCCCAGAGGTTGCTACTGAAGACGAGGTCGACGCTCGCGTCGGCGATCGGCAGGGCCGCTGCGGTCGCCACCACTCCCCCGTTCCCGACAGAAGCGACGTGCCGGTCGTAGTCGATGGGAACGTAGTGCGCACCGGCATCGGCAAAAGCATGCGCGAATTGCAACGGACCAGCGCCGACATCCAGCACTGTCGCGCCTTCGAGTTCAATCCATTCGGTCAACACGTCGATCGAGTCGGTGGCCAGCGAGCCGTAGAAGACGTCTGGCTGCGTCTGCTCCGCCCGGAAGGCCTTGAAAAGCCGGATGGATCGTCCCACTCCGCGTCGTGGAGTACCCGCAGCCATCGCGACTGGATGAGCTGTCATCCTGAGCAGTTCCTCTCGACTTGACTACTTGCGGGTAACTTCCGGATACCCTAGCTGTCGACGAAGTCGTTGTGGGCCTGCAAACCAACTTCACCGGCATTTCAATACGACGCACTATGACGTAATGAGGATCATTGGCGACTGACAGTGAACCCGCTTTCCACGCGTCGCTGCGGGTTCTCTATCTTTCCTGGCGCGATCAGGGCAACCCGGAAGCCGGGGGCGCCGAAGTTTTTGCCGAGCGAACTGCGCAGGCGCTGACCGAGCGCGGTCATCGCGTCACCATCTTCAGCAGCCGCTTTCGCGGCGCGGCCAGGAGAACGCGTCATCGGGACGTCGACATCGTTCGAGGTGGGGGCAAATTCAGCTGCTACCTGCAGGGCATGCTGTATGCGCTCAGACACCAGAACGACTTCGACATCGTGCTCGATGTCCAAAATGGTGTGCCCTTCTGGACCCCGTTGGTCACCCGGACACCAGTGGTCAACCTCACCCATCACGTGCACCGCGATCTGTGGTGGGCTGTCTTTCCCCGCGTCGTTGCCACGGCAGGCTGGTTCGCGGAGAGTCGAGTAGCCCCATGGGTCTACCGGAACTGCCGGTACGTAACCGTGTCGCGATCGACGCGGACGGATCTCACCGAACTCGGCGTCGATGCCGCCCGGGTGGACCTCGTTTACTGCGGCAACGACCATCCGCGCGACCTCGCCTCCTTCGACCGGGTTCCGCGCTCGGCGGATCCGAGGATCATCGTGCTCGGGCGTCTTGTGCCGCACAAGCAGGTCGAGATGGCGATCGACGTGGTGGCCGATCTCGATGCAGATCTGCCGACCCTCTCGTTGGACATCGTCGGCACCGGGTACTGGGAGCCCGAGCTGCGCCAGTATGCGCGAGACCGCGGCGTAGGGGATCGCGTGCGTTTCCACGGGTTCGTCGACGATGACACCAAGCACCTACTCCTGTCTCAGGCGTGGGTGATGGTGGTGCCGTCACATAAAGAAGGATGGGGTCTGATCATCGTAGAAGCCGGCCTACACGGCACGCCGAGCATCGCCTTCAGCACCGCAGGGGGACCGAGCGAATCGATACTGGACGGTCTGACGGGAAGGCTCGCCGACGACTACTCGCAGATGCGAGAGTTGGTCCTCGAGCTGGTGGTCGACGACACCCAACGTAAGACACTCGGAGAAGCGGCGCGCGAATACGCGTTCGGCTTCAGCTGGGTTTCAGCTGCTGAGCGATTGGAGATGGTTTTGCTTTCAGTGCTCAGCAGGCCCGGTCCGCGAGATCACGCGGATCAGTAGGCCTAGTTCGAGCCGTCGTACACCGACGTCGTCGTGTACTTCTGCGGTTGCGTGGCCGAGGCTTTCACAGCCACCAGGCCGAATATCGCCACGGACGCGAGGATGACTCCCAGCAGGGCTCCACCCACATTGAAGGCGATCTTCTTGTTGGTGTCGTCCATGGCAGATCACATCTCTCTAGCGACTCGTTCGTGCTGGCTACCGGTCAGTACCTCAGGTCTGAGTGGATCGTATCTCAGGAGACGTAGCCGCTCCCCGTCTTCTGCTCAGCGCTTTCCCCAACCCTCCGACCAGTACCACCACCAATGCAGCTGCAGACCCGACGAGACCTGAATATGCCCACCACCTCGGACCGCTCGGACCCTGTGACATCGAAGTTCCCAGGTCGGTCAACGTCAGATCGTCGGTCTTCGCCACCACCGAACCACCGACCCCGGAAGGCAGCGCGCTCGAAGTGGTGCTGGGCTGGTCGGTCTGCAAAAGCACGAAACGCACTCCCGCGCTCATCAGCGCACGGCGCACGTCACCCTCAGACTCCAAAGCCGCAGCTACCGCTCGGGCAGCCGGATCCTCACCCCGGACGGTCATCGATGCCAGCGGGAGGTCATCGCTCGTCAGGACCTTCCGGCCCAGTAGGCGTTGCCAGGGGTCCAGCAGGATTCGGTTCTCATTGAACCCGTAACGCCTGTAGGTCGTCCATGGGAAGACTGCGACCGCACCCACGGGTAAGGCCCGCACGCGCTCACGCATCTCCAGATAGGACGCCGGGTAGTTGACCGCCGACCATTGCCCCCCGTCCGCCCAGGCAAACCCCGGCAACACGGCCACCGGCCACATAGCCGCCGCCGCAGCCACAGCCGTCGCGCCGATACGCCCGACACCCATGGCGCGGCCGACGGACTGCATACGTTCGGAAAGTAGGCCGGCGCAGACCGCGATGACGAGCACCCAGACGGCGAGGAACTTCTGGGAATCGCGCAGCAGTCCAGCGCCCGGCACGACGTCGACAACCTGTTCAAGCAGCCGTTGCCCCATGGGTAGCGCGCTCAGGACCACCAGGATCAGCGTCGTCAACCCTGCGAGCATCAGGCCGGCGTATCCCGGTGAGCGTTTCCACGACCGAGCGGCAATGGCGCAGGCAACCGACACCACCACCACGACCACAGCCGCTGAGCTGGAGACCACCGACGCTCTACCCGGCGTCCACACGGCTGCGTTCCAGATCCCACCCCCGGTCACGATCGATGCGATGGGCCCTAGCGGTGTGTCGGCGCGAGCAGCGAACGCCGTCACACCCACTTTGTCGCCCGCAGTCACTGGAGCCAGAAAGAGAGATGGGAACCACCAGACCGCGTTCGCCAGCACGAAGATCCCGACCGCCCGAACGATCTCGGGCAGCCGACGAATCGGCGTGTTGCGGCCCCCACCACGGCTCGGCACGATAAGAACGGCGAACGTGACGAGAAGCCCGATGAGTGCTCCGGTCGAGCCGGTCATCGCGGTCACTACGGTGCCCAGCCCGAGCCGGTACCGGCCCGATGCCCGCCCCAGACGCATGTCGTTCGCGGCAGCCACCAGGAACGGCAAGGCCGCGTACCCCAGCAGGAAGTTCCAGTGCCCGATGGCCAGCCGCTCTGCCACATACGGATTCCAGGTGGCGCAGAGGGCCGCAGCCGTCGCGCCGATGCGCGTCGACATCAACGCTCCGACCCCGTATCCGACGCCGACGAAGATCAGGATGAGCAACACCTTCTGCACCATCCACCCAGGCATCACCTGCGACGCGATCGCCACCACCAGATCGCTGGGCACCGCACGCGGCACCGACCCGTCGACGCCGAGGGTGCGAGCCGATAGATCGAGGTGGGGTACGAACACCATGTCGTAGAACAACAGGTACCCCGGTCGCAATGCAGGGCCGAGGACGAGAACAGCCACGCAGAGACCGACCAGAGCCCCGCACGCCCGCCGTCCGACGCGAACAGTGGGCCACCGTGGCGCGCTCGTAGCGCTGACAGGACAAGACACGGCAGGAGTTCTTTCGCGGGCACGGGTTTGCATCGGCAAAAGGCGCCATCTGCGTGAGGCGACGCGCTGTGGGCAGACTAACGCCTGAGTAACCTGAGACCCGGCCGTTCCGAGCCTCTCGCCCCTGCCGAAGGTTCTCGACCCTGTGACTGACCCAATCCCCCTGAGCGGCGATGGCAGATCGAGCCCGCAGGTCATGACGATGCTGGGCGCGCTCCTCGGTGTGGCCATGGGTCTGTCGAACGCCCTCGGCTACCTGCTCGTGATGCTGCTGTCACGCACCCTCGGCCCGGAGGACTTCGGCGGCTACACGGCGCTCACCACACTCGGAGTGCTCCTCGCGATTCCTGCAGGCGCTTTCCAGGTCGTCGTGGCTCGCCGGGTCGCCGAGGGCAACCCGCGTGAACAGACCACCGGGCTCCGATTGGCAGTGGGGGTGTCCCTGACTCTGTTAGGAGTGACGTTGGTGGCGTCGGCAGGCCTGCGGGACGTCTTCGCCGTAGCGTCGGTCTGGTCGCCGATCCTGATGGGCGCGATGTTGGTGCCGATGACGGTAACGGGGTGCCTGCAAGGCATCCTGCTCGGCAGCCATCGGCTTCGGGCCCTGTCGGCGCTCTATGTGGTGACTGCGGTGACCCGGCTGACGGCGGCGGTGGCGGCAGCACTCGGCGGTTTCTCGGTTGTCCAGGTCTTCGCTGCAATGTTGCTTGCTGCGATCGTCACAGCTGGTGTCGGAGTCGCACTGTGCCGCCAGGAACTGCGCACGATCGGTCGCACGGGCCACCACCTCGTCGGTGAGATGCTGCGGTCGAACTCCACCTTGGCCGCACTCACCGCCTTGACCAGTATCGACGTGCTACTCGCACGGCACTATCTCTCCGCCCACGACTCGGGCGGGTACGCACTCGCATCGACGTTCGGGCGGGCGATCTGCTGGGGCACCCAGTTCATCGCGCTTATCGTCGTGCCCCGGATGCGCGACACCGACGCTCACCGAGCCCTGCTCAAAGCAAGCGGACTGGTGCTGGGCATCGGTATGTTCGGCCTGCTGGTCGTCAGTGTGAGCCCAGGGTTCTGGGTACGGGCGGCCGGTGGCGCGGAGTACGCCGACTACGGGCGGGTGGCGCAGGCGTGCGTTGTTCTCGGCATCGCCTGGGCGCTGGCTCAGGTGTGGCTCTTCTCCGAGATGGGCGCGGGGAAACAACTTCTGGGCCTACTCACCTGGGTGGCGGTTGCGGCCGAGGTGGCCACTGTGGCCCTGCTGTGGCACAGCAACGCCGTGCAGATCGTGATTGTCTGCACGGCGTGTGCGGGCTTCATCTCGGTGGCGGGACTGGTTTCAGTTACCAGCCGCGCTCGGCGAGCCGGTGCGGCTGCGGGATCTCATCGACGTTGATTCCGACCATGGCTTCGCCCAGACCGCGCGAGGCCTTGGCGATCATGTCGGGGTCGTCGAAGAACGTTGTGGCTCTGACGATCGCCTCGGCGCGCTGCTGGGGGTTGCCGGACTTGAAGATGCCCGAGCCGACGAACACACCCTCAGCGCCGAGCTGCATCATCATCGCGGCGTCGGAAGGGGTCGCGATGCCGCCGGCGGTGAAGAGTACGACCGGTAGCTTGCCGAGCCGGGCAACTTCCTTGACCAGGTCATACGGCGCCTGCAGCTCCTTGGCTGCGACGTAGAGCTCGTCCTCGGGTAGCGACGTCAGGCGGCGAATCTCGTCGCGAATGGTACGCATGTGGGTGGTCGCGTTGGAGACATCCCCCGTACCGGCTTCGCCCTTGGATCGGATCATGGCCGCACCCTCGGAGATACGGCGTAACGCCTCACCCAGGTTGGTCGCGCCGCATACGAATGGTGCCTTGAAGTTCCACTTGTCGATGTGGTGCGCGTAGTCCGCGGGGGTCAGCACCTCGGACTCGTCGATGTAGTCGACGCCCAGGCTCTGCAGCACCTGCGCCTCGACGAAGTGACCAATGCGGGCTTTGGCCATCACCGGGATGGAGACAGCCTCGATGATGCCGTCGATCATGTCCGGGTCGGACATTCGCGACACGCCACCCTGCGCACGGATGTCAGCGGGCACCCGCTCCAGCGCCATGACCGCGACCGCGCCAGCGTCCTCGGCGATCTTTGCCTGCTCGACGGTAACGACGTCCATGATCACGCCACCCTTGAGCATCTCGGCCATTCCCCGCTTCACGCGGGCGGTGCCGGTGGCTGCAGCGCCTTGGCCCGGCTTCTGGGCGTCGGTGGTCTGCGAGGTCATGATTACTCCTTGAAACTTACGACGAAGTGTGTTCCCTCAGCGTACTAGCGGCCCACTGCCTCCTGAAACGCGCGTACCGACATCAGTCGAGTGTCGGGACCCGGTCGTCGAACTGCACCATCTGCGGCAGGTAGGTGCGGCCCGCGAGCCGAAACAACCGCACGACCGTCTTGCCGCGGACCCGCCGCACGTCGCGCACGGCGTCGTCGTGGAAACGTCGCGCCAGCTGCACCCGCTCCCCCGCCTGACGCACCCGGTAGGCGTAGTTGGCGACGCCCTCCTGCCGCACCGACTCGCTGGTGAGCACCGCCAACAGAGCGCCTGTCAGATCGGACTCGATGGCTGCGCGCTCGTGATCGACGCCGTATTCCTGCACTTCTGCAGCCACCTCGGCGGCGTCGGACGCATCGAGCGAAGAGCCGGCGGCCTCGGCCAGCAACATCGAGCTGGCCGGGTCGAGCAGACCCGAGTTCGCCAGTTCCATGCTGGTCTCGGCACGACGGACCAGCTGGGCGTCGAGAGCTGAAAGAGATCCCTCGACACGGCCGTGCAGCCGGTCCAAGCGCGCTGCACTGTAGGACAGATACCAGGCGACCAGGGCCAAAATGGCGACTGCAAGGGCAACCCACCCCCAATCGTGCATCAGCGAACCTCCCTGCGTCGCGCTGCCATCCGCCTGGCCGACGCCACGGGCACCCCGGCCGAGATCACCGTCTCGTAGACGTTCATGACCTGCGCCGCGACACGGCTCCAGTCGAACTCCCTTGCCCGTCGAGAACCTGCCGCGCTGTAGGCAGCCCGGCCATCGACATCGTCCAGCAGTGAAAGGGCCTGACGCGCTAGATCTTCGGGGTCTCCCACCGAGAACAGACGGCCGTCGGCCCCGTCGCGCAACACCGCCCGGAATGCTTCGATGTCGCTGGCGAGGACGGGCACGCCCGCGCTCATCGCCTCTATCAGGATGATCCCGAAGCTCTCGCCGCCGGTGTTCGGTGCGACGTAGGCATCGGCCGAGGCAAGCAGACTCGCTTTCTCCTGGTCGGTGATGGACCCTAGAAATTCACAGGCTGCAGCCACTCGATTGGGTACACCGTGCAGCGCGTCCCGCGGCTCGCCAGGGCCTGCGATGAGCAATCGCAACCCGGGTTTGGCGTCGAGCAGGCGGGGCATGGCTGCGAGCAACACCGGCAGGCCTTTACGCGTCTCGTTGATCCGACCGAGGAACGCCAGAGTCGGCTGCTCGGCGGTGCCATGCCACCACGGCGCGATGGCCGCGTTGGCGAAGTCGTCGACGTAGACCCCGTTCGGGATCACGACCGCATCGCCGCCGAGGTGGCGACGCACCGTGCTGCGAGCTTCCTCCGAAACGGCGATCCGGCCGACGACCTTCTCCAGACCGGGCTGCAGGATCGGCTGCGCTGCGTGCATCACTCGCGAACGCATCGTGGCGGTATGGAACGTAGCGACGAGCGGTTGTTCGGCAGCCCACATCGCCAGCATCGACAGGCTGGGGCTGACCGGTTCGTGCACGTGGATGACGTCGAAGTCGCCACGCTCAACCCATTTGGCCACCCGGGAAGCGGTCACCGGCCCGAACAGGAGGCGGGCTATAGAACCGTTGTAGGGCACCGGAACCGCGCGACCGGCACCCACGACGTACCCGGGGATCGGCGTGTCCTCATCGGCAGGGGCCAGCACGCTGACCTCATGACCGGCCGCCAGGTAGAACTCGGCGAGGTCGCGAATGTGCAGTTGCACTCCCCCGGGAACATCGAAGGAGTAAGGGCTGACCATCCCGATCTTCATCGCAGATCCTCAGTGAAGACCCGCTGCATCATGTGCCAGTCCTGGGTGCGGGCCCGGATCGTGTCGCCCAGAGCATCTGCGCACTGCTGAGTCATGGCAACGATCTTCTCGCGATCGGTACCTTCGGTGGGCACCAGGACGCGCGGGCCGAAATCGGCGACGACGCGTTGCATCGAGCGGCCTGGCAACTTCTCATAGGTGACGCTGAGGGGGTACAGGGCAGCTCCGGTGTCGAGCGCCAGGCGGGCCGGTCCTGCCGCCATTCGCGCAGGGCGCCCGCACAACTGCACTTCGACCCCACGCGAGGTCAGATCGCGATCGGACAACAACGGCACGAAGCCGCCTGCCCGGACAGCCGTGACCAACTCCGGGTACGGGTTCCCCGCGCCGGTCAGCGGCAGAATCCGGATGCCGAGGCTCGCGCGGTAGTCGACGAACTGCTGGAACAGTTCCTCGGGCTTGAGCCGCTCGGCGACCGTGGTCACCCGCGCGAAGTTACGGGTCGCCCACGCCCCGCACATGTCCCAGTTGCCGAGGTGCCCCAGGAACAGGATGACCCCGTCCCCGCCGTCCAGGATCGTCTTGGCCTCGTGGCCTTTCCCCTCCAGGCGCACCATCTGGTCGATATCGTCGCTCGCGTTGATTCGCTCCAGCCGGAACGCGTCGCACCAGTAGCGAAAATAGGACCTCATACCGGCTTTGACCAACGCATCGAGCGCCTGATCATCCAGCTCAGGCCGCACCACGGCATAGTTGCTCCGCAGCCGCTGGACGTCTGTGCCACCGCCCTTGGTGAGCCGATCGGCCACGCGGTCGAACAGGGCGTAGGCCGCTCGCTCCGGCAGCCGCTGCACCACTGCCCAGCCGGCCCGGAAACCGGCAAGAGTGAGTTGATCCGAAACGTTCACTCCGCGCTCGCGGCGATCTGTTGTGAGGCTGCATGATCAGCGGCGAAAGCCTGCTGACGCACTGTCAGCATCCGCTGCAGCACGGTGATGAAACTGAGGATCGCCAACACCGCAAGGGTGATGCCCTCCGCCCAGTTGCCGATGGCATTGCCGTCAGAGATGAGGTTACCCACGCCTACGAGACCGGTGACGGAGAGAATCGCGACCAAGCGGTCTGCGCGCTCGGCGATGCCGACGTTCGCCGTCATGCCCAACCCCTCCGCACGTGCCTTCGCGTACGACACGACGGAGCCGAGGATCAGGCACGCCAAGGCGAGCCCCGCGATCAGGATGTTGTCGCCGCGGTCGGCGTAGAACAGGACCAACCCACCGAAGATCGCCGCGTCACCGAACCGGTCGAGGGTGGAATCCAGGTAGGCACCCCATTTGCTGGAGCGACCGAGCTGGCGGGCCATGTTGCCGTCGATCATGTCCGAGAACACGAACACGGTGATGAACAACGTGCCCCAGAAGAACTGTCCGATGGGGTAGAAGACCAACCCGCCGACCATGACGCCAAGCGTGCCGACGATGGTGACGACGTCCGGGCTGATCCCGCATTTGATGAAGAAGCGGGCGGTCGGAGTGAGGAGGTTACTGAAGAAGGCGCGAGCGAATCGGTTGAGCATGGTGGGGCTGAGACTACCGGGGATCAACGCCTGTCCCCGGCGTTGACCACGCCGCGGCGAGCCGACTACGGGTGTCCTCCAACAACTCTGGAAGCGCTTTGGTCTGCGCGATGATCGGCAGGAAGTTGGCATCGCCGCCCCACCGTGGCACCACGTGCTGGTGCAGGTGCGCCGCAACCCCTGCGCCCGCCACCGCACCCTGGTTCATTCCGAGGTTGAACCCGTGCGGGGCCGACACGTCGGTCAGCGTGGTGATCGCTGCCTTCGTGAGCGCCGTGAACTCCGTCGTCTCCTCGTCGGTGAGATCGAGGTAGAGCGGCACATGGCGGTACGGGCAGATCAACAAGTGCCCAGGGTTGTAGGGGAAGAGGTTGAGCACCACGAAGCAGGTCTGGCCGCGGTGCACGATCAGCCCGTCGGCGTCCGACCTGCCGGGCGAGGAACAGAACGGGCAGGCTGAATCGTCGTGGTCTGCTGGCTTCTGCTCCTGGATGTAGGCCATCCGATGCGGTGTCCACAGACGCTCGAAACCATCGGGTACGCGGGTAAATTCGCGCTCGTCCTCCACCGCATCAGGCATGGAGCCGATCTTAAACGTCGTTCCTGCGTACACGTCCCCTGCGCGTAGCGCCGCCTTGCGTAACCTCGGGCGGGTGCTGCCTACTGCTCAAGCCGTCCGCTACGTCGTCCCTTTGCGGGAGGGCGGGTCGTTGCCAGGGGTCGTGGAAGCCGACGACGATGGCACCTGGGTGCTGAAGTTCAGGGGCGCAGGTCAGGGTGTGAAGGCACTGGTGGCCGAGGTCGTGGTGGGTGAACTCGCCCGGGCCCTCGGCATCCGGGTGCCGGTCCTCAAGGCCGTCGAGCTACCGGCCCAGATCGCCCGCTACGAAGCGGACGAAGAAGTGCAGGACCTGCTCACCGCGAGCGTCGGACTCAATCTCGGCATGGATCTGCTGCCCGGCGCATTCAACTACGACCCGACGCACCCGCCGCCATCGGAGGAAGCCGCGGCGATCCTGTGGCTCGACGCGTACACCGCGAATATCGACCGCACCCCGTACAACCCCAACCTGCTGCGCTGGCACCGCAATACCTGGTGTATCGACCACGGCGCCGCTTTGTACTTCCACCACTCGTGGCCCTCGAGAGGTGCTGACCCAGCTCGCTTCGCGGCTCAGAGGTTCGATGCCTCGACCCACGTGCTCCGGCCGGTCGCACGGGGTCTCGCTCGAACTCATGAGCGTTTCTCGTCTCTGATCGACGAGGCCCTCCTGAATGGCGTTGTGGAGCATGTGCCGGACCGGTGGTTGGAACCAGCTCCTGGCCTGGAGGACCCCACCGCCGTGCGAGGGTCTTACGTCGAACACCTGCTTGCCCGGCTCGACTCACCCACGCCGTGGTTGCCGCAGGACCCGTCGTGAGCGAACTGATGGGGTACCAGTACGTGGTGTTGCGCTGCGTGCCATCGGCTGTACGCGAAGAGTTCGTCAACGTAGGCGTCGCCCTCTACTGCCAACAGGCGCAATTCCTGTCGGTCGCCTGGGATGTCGACGAGGAACGTCTGCGCGCCTTCTCCGGGTCGGTCGAACCGAGCGAGGTGGAGGCAGCCCTCGTGGCCGCTGCAGCAACCTGTGGCGAAGAGCTGATTGAGGGACGCCCAACCTTGGGCGGGCTCGGCCCCCGCTTCGGCTGGCTCGCCGCGCCGCGCTCAACGGTGTTGCGGCCGGGCCCGTGCCACGGCGGCCTCACGATCGACCCCGCCGCAGAACTGGCCCGACTCGTCGCGGTGTTGGTGGCGCACTGAAGCGGGTGCTTCAACTGGCAGCAGGCCCAGCGCGTTAGAAAAGTCGCAATTCCGGCTGTGCCTCTTCGATGAGCGACAACTGCATCAAACGCTCGGCGGGACGCCCGTAACCGACCTTCTCGTACAGGCCCCGCGCAGAGTTGTCGGCGTGCAACTGTATTCGGGCCAGGTCGTGCACGCGCGCCCAGTTCTCTGCAGTCCGTAGGAGATTTTCGCCAATACCTTGCCGCCGTCGCTCGGCATCGACGTACACCGCCGAAAGATGCAGCCAACCCCGGCCCGGCCGCAGCAGACTAGGCATCTTCATAATGTGGGCACCGAGCGCGTAGCCGACCGGGTTGCCGTCGAGAGTCTTGGCGATCCATGCCGGTCTGGTCGAACGGACGGCCAGCCATGCGTCGGCATACCGGCGGATGAAGGTGGTGTCCGGACATCCCCCGCGCTCCAGGTCCCACCGCATCTTGAGTGCGGCGAGCCCGATCGAGTCGTCCGGCGTTGCGAACTGCACGCTGACTTCGGTCATGTCGGCAGTCAACCAGTCGGACGACGATTCGGGTACGCGGGCCAACGACCCGCGTACCCGACGTCAGCTCAGACCTGAGCGCGCGACTCGATGGCGCTCTGGATCTGGGCGATCGCGTCAGCCACCGGGACGCCGTTCTGCTGCGAACCGTCGCGGAACCGGAACGAGACCGCGCCTGCGTCGCGGTCTTCCTCGCCGGCGATCAACGTGAACGGCACCTTGGACTTGCTGGCGTTGCGGATCTTCTTGGGGAACCGATCGTCCGACGCGTCCAGCTCGGTGCGGATGTCCAGCGAGCGCAGCTGATCCAGAACGCCCTGCAGGTACTCGTCATACTCCGCCGCGACGGGAACTCCGAGCACCTGCACCGGAGACAGCCACACCGGAAAGGCCCCTGCGTAGTGCTCGACGAGCACACCGAGGAACCGCTCGATCGAGCCGAACTTCGCCGAGTGGATCATCACGGGTTGCTGCCGGGTGCCGTCCGCCGCCTGGTACTCCAGGCCGAAACGCTCAGGCTGATTGAAGTCGTACTGAATGGTCGACATCTGCCAGGTGCGGCCGATCGCATCGCGCATCTGAACCGAGATCTTCGGCCCGTAGTACGCCGCGCCGCCAGGGTCGGCCACCAGATCCAGGCCGGAGTCGATGGCGACCCGCTCGAGGATCGCGGTTGCTTCCTCCCACTGAGCGTCGGAGCCGATGAACTTGTCCTTCTTCTCACCCTCGGTCTCGCGGGTCGACAACTCCAGGTAGAAGTCATTGATGCCGAAATCACGCAGCAGGCTGAGTACGAAATCGAGCAGGTGCTTGATCTCGCCGGGCGCCTGTTCGTGGGTGACGTAGGAGTGCGAGTCGTCCTGGGCGAAGCCGCGCACCCGGGTCAGACCGTGCACCACCCCGGATTTCTCGTTCCGGTACACGTGCCCGAATTCGAAGAGTCGCAGGGGTAATTCGCGATAGGACCGGCCGCGCGAGCGGAAGATCAAGTTGTGCATCGGGCAGTTCATCGCCTTCAGGCGATAGTCCGTCCCGTCCAGGTCGAACGGCGGGAACATGCTGTCGGCGTAGTACGGCAAGTGGCCCGAGGTGTGGAAGAGCGCTTCCTTGGAGATGTGCGGGGTGCCGACGTACTCGAAGCCCTCCTGAATGTGCCGACGGCGGACGTAGTCCTCCATCTCACGTTTGAGCACGCCGCCCTTGGGGTGAAAGACCGGTAGCCCTGACCCCAGCTCCTCTGGAAAGGAGTAGAGGTCCAGCTCCGCGCCCAGCTTGCGGTGGTCGCGTTTCTCGGCTTCGGCCAGGCGATCGACGTAGGCACGCAGCTCCTCCTTGCTCGGCCAGGCGGTGCCGTAGATGCGCTGCAGGGACGGGTTCTTCTCACTCCCCCGCCAGTACGCGGCGGCCGACCGCATGATCTTGAAGGCGTTGCCGAGCAGCTTCGTCGAAGGCAGGTGCGGCCCCCGGCACAGGTCGCCCCAGGCGCGTGAACCATCCCGACGCAGGTTGTCGTAGATGGTCAGTTCGCCTGCGCCAACTTCGTTCTCGGCACCCTCAGCGGCATTGGCCGCACCACCCTTGAGGCCGATCAGCTCGAGCTTGAACGGCTCGTCCGCCAGTTCGGCGCGGGCTTGATCGTCGGTAACCGAACGGCGAGCGAAGGTCTGCCCCTCGTTGACGATGCGCTGCATCGCCTTCTCAAGTGCCTTCAGATCATCGGGGGTGAATGGGGTCTCGACGTCGAAGTCGTAGTAGAAACCGTCGGTGATCGGCGGGCCGATACCCAGCTTGGCGGATGGGTTGATCTGCTGAACGGCCTGCGCGAGCACGTGGGCGGCGCTGTGTCGCAAGACGTTCAGCCCGTCGGGTGAGGCGATGTCGACGGGTTCGACCCGAGCGCCGTCCGGCAGCTCACGGAACAAATCCTGCAAATCGCCGTCCACGTGCATGGCCACGACGCGCCTGCCGCCGCCGAAGAGGTCGGAACCCGTCGTGCCCTGCTGCACCGATCGCTCGTCTTCGCCGACGTGGATGGTGAGTTGGGCTGGCACGGGTTCTCCTTGCGAAACGGGTCGGCCGGTTGTCGACCGCTGCGCCAGCAAGGTTAGTGCGCGTGCGGGGCCGACTTCACTCGCGTTTCTCCCGTACCCGCTGTGGTGGCATCTGTGGGCGAGATTTCTGCAATTGCACGACCTTCATCAGAAGATGCCACCACAGCGTGTATGAACGAACCGTGACCCAGCCCTATCTGACTGCCGTCCGCCTCGGCGGATCCCCGTCGCTGCCGCTACTCGTCCTCGGCCCGGCGCTCGGAACCAGCGCTCGGGCGCTCTGGACCCGGTGCGCGGCTCACCTGAGCGACCGGTTCGAGGTGCTCGCCTGGGACCTGCCCGGCCACGGATCGAACTCGGAAGTGACCGAGCCGTTCACGATCGCCGACCTGGCAGCGAGTGTCCGCTCGCTGATTGACGACGTGCTCACCGATCGCGGCGAACCCGGCGGGTCCTTCACGTACGCAGGAGATTCCGTGGGCGGGGCGGTGGGACTCCAGCTACTGCTCGATACGCCGATGCGGGTCGAGCGGGCGGTTCTCGTCTGCACCGGCGCTGTCATCGGGACGCCGCAATCGTGGGCTGAGCGAGCCGCCGCGGTTCGCGCGTCTGGTACCGAAACCGTGATCGAGCGAGCCGCCCGCACCTGGTTTTCCCCCGGCTTCCTGCATCTCGAACCTGTTGTCGCGGGCGAGCTGCTGCAGGCGCTGCGCGATGCAGACAACGAGGGCTACGCGCAGGTGTGCAATGCACTCGCTGGGTTCGACGTGCGCGACCGGCTTGAGCGCATCCGAAACCCGCTGGTCGCGGTAGCGGGTTCGCTTGACGAGTCGACGCCCGTCGCCGGTCTGCAGGAAATCGTCGACGGAGTGCGCAACGGCCAGCTGATAGTGCTGCAGGACGTTGCCCACCTGGCCGTTGCGGAGGCGCCCGACATCGTGGCACGCGTCATCCGCAACGATCCCGAGCCGGGTCCCGCTCACGAGGCCGACGCCGGATCAGCCGTGGCGAACAGTGCCGGCGCCCTGAACGATCACAGCAGGGCGATCGTCGACCTGACCGCGCACGCCCTGCTCTTCAGCTCCGTCGGGCAGAGGGCGTTGGCTGACACCGTCCGCGCAGCTGCGTCGTGCGGGTTGGACAGGCCAGAGGTTGAAGCGGTCTTGACTCAAGCCGCCAACTACGGCGATCCAGTGACTGCCCGGATGGCCTGGCCGGTCGCCGCGCAGGAACTGGACCACCTCCAGGAGGAGAACGGCTGAAAGCGAAAGCCCTGTTCCCGCGGCAGACCTTGGGTGCGCCCATCCCCCGCGGTAAGTTTCGCTCGATATGACCAGCGGTGATGAACAGAGTCATGCTGAGTCGGTCTGAGTAACGTGCAACGTCCAGGAGGAACACGTGGCATCAAAGGTCTGGTTCATTACCGGTGCATCCAAGGGCTTCGGCAGGGAGTGGACGATCGCTGCCCTGGAGCGGGGCGACAAGGTCGCCGCTACCGCACGCACGACAGAGACACTGGACGACCTCGTCGAGAAGTACGGCGGGGCAATCCTGCCGCTGCAACTGGACGTAAATGACCGGGCAGCCGACTTCGCCGCGGTGAAGACTGCGTACGACACTTTCGGCCAGCTCGACGTGGTCGTCAACAATGCCGGATTCGGCCAGTTCGGTTTCATCGAGGAGCTCAGCGAAGCCGACTTCCGCAGTCAGATGGAGACGAACGTCTTCGGCGCGATGTGGGTCACCCAAGCGGCTCTGCCCTACTTACGCGAACAGCGGTCCGGTCACCTCCTGCAGGTGTCCTCGATCGGCGGAATCAGCGCATTCGCCGGCATCGGGGCCTACCACGCATCGAAGTGGGCTCTGGAAGGATTCAGCCAGGCGCTCGCTCTGGAGGTCGCCGACTTCGGCATCCACGTGACCTTGATCGAGCCCGGAGGTTTCTCGACCGACTGGGGTGGGCCGTCGGCCAAACACGCCACACCGCTCGATGCCTACGCCGAGGCGCGAGACAGAATGCAGGAAGCGCGTGCCACCCGGACGGCAGTACCCGGTGACCCGCGCGCGAGTGCGGCAGCCGTCCTGAAGTTGGTTGATGCGGACCAACCGCCGCTACGCGCCTTCTTCGGTAGCGCGCCACTGGGCATCGCCAAGGCCGACTACGAGTCGCGTCTGGCCAACTGGGCTCAGTGGCAACCCCTCGCCGAAGAGGCACAGGGCGGCCACTGAGCACAGCGAACGGCCCTCTCATCGCTGTGATGAGAGGGCCGTTCAGTGAGTGCAGAGACTCAGATACCGCCGGCACCCGGGGTGTTGGGGTCGCTGGTCGGCTCGGCATCCGTGATCGGGCTCGCAGCCGGGTTGAACGGGGCGTCCGCGTCGCGCTGCGGTGCGCCCTTGAAGTCGGCGGCAGTCTTGGCGGACGAGCCGCCGGCCTGCTGCTGAATGGTCTGCTCGGTCTTGTCGCTGGCAGCCTTGATCTTGTCGGCGTACTTGCCCTTGGTGGCGCTGTTGACCAATCCGCCGACCTTGTCGATGCCGCCGCGCACCTTGTCCGGGTTGTCGGCGGTGGCCTTCCTGGCCTTTTCGATGTTCTCTTCGGCTGCCTTGCCTGCCTTGTCGAGTGCGTCTTTCGCCTTGTCCATAAAGCTCATCGCGTGTCCCTTCGCTCGAGGTAGGTACTCATCCTGCCCCAACGAGTGGCGGGCCATTAACCTTCCCGAGGACAGCGACCCACCTCTGGCATTGGCCCAAGGTCTGCGACAAACTCGTGCGGATCATCGTGGAGCGGAAGCTACAGCCGGCGCACCAGGGCGAGGCTCACCGGGTGTGAAGTCAGGTGCGGCAGACTGACGGTTGCTCGCAATCGACCGAAGGAACCCCCATGGCGGACCAAGGTGCCACCCGTGTCGCTGTCTATCTCGACTTCGACAACATTGTCATCTCCAGATACGACCAGGTGCACGGCCGGCAGAGATTCACCAAGGACAAAGTCCGCACGGCCGATCGCGAGCCCGGCAGCGAGATCGCCGAGAAGCTCGCCGCAGCGACTGTCGATGTGGGCGCGATCATCGACTTCGCGTCGTCGTTCGGCACGCTGGTATTGACCCGTGCGTACGCCGACTGGTCGGCCGATGTGAACGCTGACTACCGCGGTCAACTCGTGGGCCGCGCCGTCGATCTCGTGCAACTTTTCCCGGCGGCTGCGTACGGCAAGAACGGAGCCGACATCCGACTGGCCGTGGACGCGGTCGAGGACATGTTCCGCCTGCCCGACCTCACTCATGTCGTCCTCGTTGCAGGTGATTCGGATTACATTGCGCTCGCGCAGCGCTGCAAGCGGCTCGGCCGGTACGTGGTCGGCGTCGGTGTCGCCGGCTCGACCAGCCGATCTCTCGCGGCCGCGTGCGACGAGCTGGTGACCTATGACGCGCTGCCCGGTGTCGAGCCGATTCCCGAGCCGGAACCCGCGGCGCCTACGGCGCCGGGGGTCATCTCACAGGACGACGTCCCGGTCGTCGAGGACAAAGCGACCCCGGCCAAACGCAAACGTGCGACCCGCAAGCAGACCAAGAAGGACGAGGACGACCCACAGGTTGCGGCAACGCGGTTGTTGGAGCGGGCGCTGCGCCTGGGGCACGAGAAGAACGACGATGAATGGCTGCACAGTTCGGCCGTCAAAAGCCAGATGAAACGGATGGACCCCTCCTTCAGTGAGAAGCGCTTGGGTTTCCGGTCGTTCTCCGACTTCGTCGTGTCGCGCGACGACGTAGCCGAATTGGACGACAGCTCCCCCGCCCGACAGATCCGCGCCCGCAACCGCGACTGACCGCTCTGCACTTTTCACGTTTGGCGGCCAAGGAGCCTGAACGTGGACGGATCGGTGTTGCTGGCCCTACGTTCGGGGGCGAGGGGGCCCAGACGCGGGAGCAGTTAGTAGAGAGAGCAGGACACCATGCGCGCACTACGGATCATTGCCAACCTTCCAGTCGACGATCTGGATTCATCGCGCGGCTTCTATCAGGAATTCCTCGGGCTGAGTACCGAAGAATTCAATCTCGGTTGGGTGGCCAGATACACCTCGCCCGATACCGGCGCGAACGTGCAGCTGGTGACCCGCGACAAGACGGCTGTCGAAGACGCAGTCGTCTCGATCCACACCGACGACGTCGAGGCCGCCTACGCGCAGGCGCAGCAGCTCGGGTACGAGATCGTGCATCAGCTGACCAAAGAGTCATGGGGTGTGCACCGGTTCCTGGTCCGTGCGCCGGACGGCACCGTGGTCAACATCGTGAGCCACCCCGAGTGAATCGTCCGCCATCAGGCCCGCAGTCAATGCTCGGTCGTACGGGATGGCTCGGGCCCGGACAAGGATCCAGGGTCTACGGACACCATCGGGGTGACCGGGTCGGCTGACGACGATCGGGGAGGCCTAGGTGTTAGCAGGTTTTGCTGACGTAACCGGGCTTGCCCTTGGCAACCACGTCTCGGTCGCGCAGCAGCAACGAGACTTTCCCGGCGCGGGCCTTGCAGGCCGCGGCGAAGGACTTCGCGTCGTACTCGATCTCGATGACCTTCTTGCCGTACACGTCGGTGTAGGCGCTGCATTCGGCGTACTGCTGGCACTCCTCGACGATCGCGAAGTCGTATCCGGATTTGCTCAATCGCGGGGCGATCTCGGCATCGTTCTTCTGCCCGATCAGCATCTTGTAGGTGTGCGCCTGCCGCACCAGTTCGGTTGCGAAGGCGACTGCATCTGACTGCCTGAGCAGCCCCTTGGATCGCGTGTAGGAATCGAGGTTGTCCGGCTCGACGGCATCATGCCCGAAGCGTGCGCAGCCCGCGAACAAGATCCCCACGATCTTGGCGAGTTCGGTTCGCTTGGCCGCAGTCGAGATGTCCAGCAGCGGTTCGTTCCACTCCTCGTCCATCACCAGCGCGCCCGTCCGGTCGCGCAACAACAAGGTGGGGTGGTCCTTCTTCCACGTCTCGACCTCACCGGGCTGCACCTGGTAGGCGTTGACGTAGCAGATGTTGAAACGACCCTCTACGCCCTTCTGGGAGCGGTCACGGTCGACAATTGCGACATTCGCAGCAGGCGGGTAAGGCCCGCCGATCTGGTAGTCGAAGACTGCGGCTGCAGGGAATGTCTTCAAGATTCGAGCTTGCTCGGTCGGCACGACACTCCGCCCGGGTTGCATCACCGCCGGGATCCCGCACGCCGAGCACAACAACGCAACCGCAATAGTGAGTCCGGTCAGCCGTGCGCGCATCATCGGATGATCATCCACTGTCAGCGCGCAACTGCAGCGGGCAGTGGGCGCTGGGCCCCGTACGGGAACGCGAACTGGGTGGTCACGCCCCGGGAGAAGAGCACAGAGTCCGGGGGCCGCGAAACCACTCCTGGCAGCCCGCAGGAGCGGACGAGCGTGTCGTCCAGGTGCAGCAGCTCCGCCGTCTGCAACGGCCACGTCTGGTGCTCATTGGGTACATAGAGCGTTCGCCCGAAAGCTCTGGTGTGCAATCCCCATCGAGCCGTCAGGAATTCAGCCATCGGATCGCCGGCCTCCACTGTGGCGCCCGGCCTGACGACGATCGTGGTGCGGGCGGTGCGCGGCCCAGGCCAACGCCGTGTCGAGGTGTAGGACAGGACTCCCCCGGTTTCAACGACCCGCATCCGCGACCAGGTGTAGGGCAACGCGAAGGCTGCGCGAGCGCCGAGTACCACTGCCAGACGGGAGGCTTCGAGCGTCAGGAACACGATGCCACGTCGTCCCTGGTCGTCCACCGAGTACAACCGCACATTCGTCTCGTGGAAGGTCCCGAACCACGGCACCGCGGGCCCCTTGCCGACACCGGCATCCACCATCCGGAAAGGGATCAATCCGACCCAGCTGGTTCCGTCGTAGATATCAGGGTGCACGCCCGCCGGCAGCAGCGGCGCGACGACCTCGGGCGAGACCCGCCAGTGCAGAAAGGTCAGGTCCAGCCAGTCCTGGCTCATGATCTGCATGCCGGTCAGGTCGGGGGCGATCGCGCTCACCGGTTGCGTGGTCATAAGACCACTCTGCGCCCCTCCCGGGCGAGGTCCGCAACCACCCCGTCGCCACCCGAGATAACCAACACAGTCAGTCCAAAGAGATATATCTTCAGGAGCACCGTCTGGCCTTGTTATTCCGCCTGGCGGAATCTAGAGTCCGATTTACGGAATCTACCGTCGCCCGAGAGGACCCGCCCATGTCGCGCCCCACCCCAGGTCATGCCATCACGATGAGAGTCTCAGCCCCTGCCGGGTTCAGTGCCACCTCGGAGTTGACAGCTGCGGCTGCGGAGGCCGGCGCGGAGATCACCGCTCTCGACATCATCGGGTCGACCCACGAGCACATCATCGTCGACATCACCTGCAATACCGAAGGCGATGACCACGCCGTCAAGGTCGCCGATGCCGTGAACGCACTGCCCGGGGTCGAGGTCGGCAAGGTCAGCGACCGTACGTTCCTGATGCACATCGGCGGCAAGCTGTCGGTCGAGCCCAAGGTCGAGCTGCGTACCCGCGATGACCTGTCCCGCGCCTACACCCCCGGTGTCGCCCGCGTCTGCCTCGCGATTGCCAAGAACCCCGCCGACGCGCGCCGCCTGACGATCAAGCGCAACACGGTCGCGGTCGTCACCGACGGCACCGCCGTGCTGGGCCTGGGCGACATCGGCCCGGCCGCAGCGCTGCCCGTGATGGAGGGCAAGGCTGCCCTGTTCAAGCGGTTCGCAGGGGTTGACGCCTGGCCGGTGTGCTTGGACACCAAGGACACCGAAGAGATCATCATGATCGTCAAGGCGATGGCACCTGTCTACGGCGGCATCAACCTCGAAGACATCTCGGCGCCACGCTGCTTTGAAATCGAGCGCCGCCTGCGCGACGAGCTCGACATTCCCGTCTTCCACGACGACCAGCACGGCACTGCGATCGTTGTGCTCGCTGCTCTGATCAACGCGCTGCGCGTGGTCGAGAAGAACATCGAGTCCGCACGTATCGTCGTCAGCGGAGCTGGCGCTGCCGGTCACGCGATCATTCAGTTGCTGCACGCCCAGGGAGCCGGCCCGATCGTGGCCTGCGACCGAAAAGGCGCCATCGATCGCACCCGTACGTACGAGGACCCGCACCGTCAGTGGATCGCGGACAACACCAACCCGGAGAACTTCTCCGGGAGCCTGCACGACGCGATGGCCGGCGCCGACGTCTTCATCGGCGTCTCCGCGCCGGGCGTGATCGAAGAGCAGCACGTGGCCACGATGGCGCCGGGTGGCATCGTGTTGGCGCTCGCCAATCCCGATCCCGAGATCCACCCGTTGGACGCCGCGAAGCACGCCACTGTCGTGGCTACCGGGCGCAGCGACTTCCCCAACCAGATCAACAACGTGTTGGCTTTCCCGGGCCTGTTCCGAGGCCTGCTCGACGCCAACGCGAGCGACATCACCACCCCGATGCTCGTCGCAGCCGCCCAGGCGATCGCCGACTGCGTGAACCCCGATGAGTTGAACGCCAGCTACATCATCCCCAGCGTGTTCGACCCCGAAGTGGCCGGCAAGGTGGCTCAGGCCGTCGTTGCCAACAGCACGCCTACTGCCTGATCGAACGACCTACGCGGGAGCCGAGCCGCCCCGTCGTAGTCATCCACCACGCCCCGATGAAAGGCTTATCGCAATGCTCGAACTGACCGCTACCCCCGCCGTCGACGGTGCTGATGAAATCCTCACCCCGGAGGCGCTGGAGTTCCTCGAGGCGCTGCACCGCGAATTCGCAGGTCGCCGAGATGAGTTGCTGGCTACCCGCGTGGAGCGTCAGGCCGAGACCG
>JBBPZD010000154.1:0-5131 GCA_038199265.1 Actinomycetales bacterium
GCGGCTGAGAGTCATCCACGGCGACGTTGTGGTGGATCTTCCGACGAACTGGAGCCGAGTGGTGCAGGAATCTCGAGGCACCTATATCAAGCTCCTGTGCGCTGATGACCTCGTGCACCGGACTGCTGTACGGGTGCAAGCCGAAATCTTGGATCAGCGACCCGACGTCAGTCTGATAGCAAGTCGCCGGGCCCTGATCGACGACAAGGGGCGGGTACTTGCCCGGAATCTCGGGTTGCGCGGATTGACCGGCACCCGCACTGGCCGGGCGGTCTCGCGGCGCACTCTTCATATCGGCGGGATCAATCCAGTGGGGGAACCGGCGGCCGCGATGTTCCGGCGCGCGGATTACGACGCGATTGGCGGGTGGGATGGGGCTCTGCTGTTCCCGATGGATATCGACCTGTGGTTGAGGCTCCTGGAACGCGGGAGCTTTTTCGGGCAGGTACAGGAACTGGCAGCCTTCCGGGTAAGCGACGGTGCCCTGTCCGCTGCCCACTCTGAACAGCAGTACCGAGAGGTCAGAATGCTGCTGGCGGCGATCGTGGCCCACCCCGACATGGGCATACAGCGGCGAGACCAGATTGTTTCCGCACTGACGCGTCGAATGGCATGGGAAGCGTGGCCGATGCGACAGAAAAGAATGAAAGCCGGTGCCCCCTGGCGATGGTGACCAATAGTGCCACTAATAGTATTGTGTGCATTAATTCTCCACTTTCGTGAGAGCCGGCGGTGCTTTGCGCCGCCCTGAGAGGAACACAACTCGTGCACATCATTGGGCCGGTCTTTCCGGTGGATCGATTGCCGTCCTGGGCAGGAGCTACCTGGATCGGGGAGATCACCACGGAGCCCAGTGCGCACGAGGAGCTCGATGCGATTGCTGTTCCAGGCGCTGAGGGCTACGAACGCGCGCGCCTCCTGGTGCGCAAGGGGCACAACGTAGTCGGCTTCGTGACCATCGATATTGCCGAAGGGCGGGCGGATCACGCCGAGGTGCAGGCCGCACTGCGGAAACTGCCTGACGTTCACGATTGCCTTGCAGAGGCGTCCATTGAGCGCAAGCCGTTCAGCGTCATCGTCTGTACCCGGGACAGACCCGATGACCTTCGCACCGCGCTGAACTCGCTACTGCAGCTGAAGTACGCCGCACATGTCCAGATCGTGGTCGTTGACAACGCGCCCGCGACGAACACCACTCAGGACTTGGTCGCAGGCCTCGGCGACGACCGCGTGGTCGTGGTGACCGAACCCAAGCCGGGCCTGTCGAATGCGCGAAACACCGGAGTGCGGGCGGCGCGCAATGAGTGGATCGCCTTCACCGACGACGACGTCGTGGTCGACCCGGATTGGCTGGAAGGTCTCGCGCGTGGGTTCGCCAGGGGCGGCAACAGCACGTGGTGCGTGAGCGGTCTCGTACCGACCGGGGAGCTGCGAAGCCCCTCGCAGGCGTGGTTCGATCAGCGAATCGGCTGGAGCAGCGCCCTGCTGCCACGCATCTTCGACCTCAAGAGCCCGCCGGCGGATGTTCCGTATTTTCCGTTCCAGGTCGGTCGTTACGGCACAGGCGCGAATTTCGCCACCAAACGCAGCGTGGTCGATTCTGTCGGTGGGTTCGACGCCCATCTCGGAGCGGGCACCGCCAGCAAGGGCGGCGAGGACATCGACTTCTTCTACCGCGTCATTGCGCGCGGCGGCCACCTGGTGTATGAACCGTCAGCCCTGGTGTGGCACCGGCACCGTGAGAGCGTCGAGGCGTTGAAGTCGCAGGCCGTCGGATACGGCCGCGGGCTCGCTGCGTGGGGCACCAAGCTGTTGTTGAGTCCCGGTGACCTTGGACGGGGTTTGCGGGTGCTGTTGCGGCGGGAATCATGGTCGCTCGCGCCATTGCGCGACTATCGCAATCCGATGGGCTCGACGACCACGAAAGAAGCGCCGATAGAGGTCGCCGACATCACCTCCATCGAACATCGTGCCCTCCTTTCGGGACCTTGGGCGTATGTCGGTCCACGGTTCTTTCGTCGATAGACCCTCGTGCAGCCGGTGCAAGGATTCGAAAGCGCGCTCCTCAGCACACAATGCTGCTGGGCTCGCATACGTGGGGTTCTGGCTCGTCTGTGAGAGACTGATCTCGGTCGTCCAACGCCGCGCAACGTGTTGGCCGCCCCGTCCCAACCGCATCCAGCGGCGGCGTCACCTCGCCGGTTCCGTGGATGCGTCATAAGACGTCGGTCGCTTAGGTGCCGCGCTCTGCGCGAGCCGGGCAGACCGCAACAGCCGACTTCTCGGTCGCGAACCAGCGACTACCGATACCCGCGACACGTGGGCGTGCGGGCCTAGGCCCCCTTGTTGTGGACGCACCGCGTGCTTGCACGAAGGAGGGGCCTGTGAGCCCCCAGGACGATCAGACTTCGACCGAACAGACCCCTGCGGCGCCCGTTGCCGTCCCGGCTTTCGGATTGCTCTTTCAGGCGCCTGACACGACGGCCCGCGCCCCCCGAGTTTCACGGGCGCCAGAGCCTGCGGCTCCGATCGACGACAACGGCCCGACCCGGGGTCGTTCTGAGGGGCCACGGGCAGATGCAGGCCCGGTCTCCCGTGGGAGCGATGACGGCAACGACGACGCCGACGACTCCCGACCGCGTCGCCGCGGCGGTCGCGGACGCAAGGCAAAGCCGGATGCGGAGACCGACAGTGGCTCCCAGGGTGATGGCAACACGGGCGAAGGAAGGGACGACGCCGGCAGCGATGCGGCGGATTCCGACAACGACAGCAATACGGACAAGACGAACGGTTCGCAGCGCGGCAGGAGGGGCTCCAAGCAGCAGCCGCGATCTCAGGGTTCGGCCGCTGATCGGGCCGAGGACAGTGCTGATTCCGCCTCCGGCGACGACGACACCGACCAGGAACTGAAGGATGACAGCGACGGCCGGCGTCGTACCCGACGACGCCGCCGCGGTACTGCGGGCGGCGCCGCCGGTGAGGTGAACGACCCGCCCGGCACGGTGACCAAGGTGCGCGAGCCCCGCACCGCTCGTGACGAGGTCACATCCATCAAGGGCTCCACTCGACTCGAGGCGAAGAAGCAACGCCGTCGTGAGGGGCGCGAGGCCGGTCGCCGACGGACAGTCATCACCGAGGCGGAGTTTCTCGCCCGACGGGAGAGCGTCGATCGCGTCATGGTCGTGCGCGAACTCGAAGGTCGCACTCAGATCGGCGTCCTGGAGGACGGAGTCCTGGTCGAGCATTACGTATCGCGCGAATCCCAGCAGTCGTCGATGGCAGGAAACATCTACCTGGGGCGCGTGCAGAACGTGCTGCCCAGCATGGAAGCCGCCTTCGTAGACGTCGGCCGCGGCCGCAACGCCGTGCTGTACGCCGGTGAGGTCAACTGGGACGCTGCTGGTCTGGACAACGGTCAGGCCAAGCGCATCGAGAACGCTCTGAAGTCCGGCGAGTCGGTCCTGGCGCAGGTCACCAAGGACCCCATCGGTCACAAGGGTGCCCGCCTGACCTCGCAGATATCGCTGCCGGGTCGTTTCCTGGTCTACGTGCCTGGTCACGCGATGACCGGCATCTCGCGGAAACTGCCTGACACCGAGCGGGCCCGCCTGAAGAAGATCCTCAAAGAAGTGGTTCCCGCCGACGCCGGAGTCATCGTCCGGACGGCAGCAGAGGGGGCCAGCGAAGCAGACCTCAAGGCCGACGTCGAGCGTCTGCAGGCGACCTGGGAGAAGATCCAGCGCGATGTGCGTTCGGGCCAGTCCCCGTCTTTGTTGCACGGCGAGCCAGATCTTGCGCTACGGGTCATTCGCGATGTGTTCAACGAGGACTTCGCCAAGTTGATCATTTCCGGGGAGACCGCCTGGAACCAGGTCGAGGGTTACCTGCAGGCGGTCGCTCCCGACCTTGCCGGTCGGCTCGAGAAATGGACCGGCGACCTGGATCTGTTCACTGTGCATCGCGTGGACGAACAGCTTTCCAAGGCCATGGACCGCAAGGTCTGGTTGCCGTCGGGCGGCTCACTCGTCATCGATCGCACCGAGGCGATGACCGTGATCGATGTCAACACCGGAAAGTTCGTCGGCTCCGGCGGCAATCTGGAGGAGACGGTCACCAAGAACAATATCGAGGCGGCCGAAGAGATCGTTCGGCAGCTGCGGTTGCGCGATATCGGCGGCATCATCGTCGTCGACTTCATCGACATGGTGTTGGAGTCCAACCGCGATCTCGTCGTTCGGCGCATGCTGGAGTGCCTGGGACGTGACCGCACCAAGCATCAGGTAGCGGAGGTCACGTCGCTGGGCCTGGTGCAGATGACCCGCAAGCGGGTCGGTTCCGGCCTGATCGAGGTCTTTTCCGAGGAGTGCACTGCCTGTGGCGGGCGAGGCCTGATCGTGCATGACCAGCCGGTCGACAAGTCAGCCAATCAGTCAGATGGCAACTACAACTCAGGCTCGGGTTCCGGCAGTAGCGGTCGAGGCCGTCGCGGGAAGAGCCGCACTGAGAACGGGGGGTCCAGCAACGGGAGCAACGCCAACGCGGGCAACGATGTCGCCGTGAGTACTCCGGCGCCCACCCCGACAGGGCCGTCGGCGGCCCAGATAGCCGCTGCCGCTCACGCTGCAGCTCTGACTGCGGGGGAGAAGGCGCACGACACTTCCTACGAAGCGATCGAATCGGTTCACGACGCCATTCGTCGTGCGGGTAGTGAAGCGGGGCCTGCACCTCAGGCAGAGCCGGCACCAGAGCAGCCTTCGACTTTCACTGCGTCCGATACGGCGGGTTCAGACCAACAGCAGATCTTCGCCGAGGAGCCGGTCTCACCACCGGTGTCGGTGACTCCTGCCCGTCGTAAGCGTAAGAGGGTCATCGCGCCTGCGGGTCCTCCCAGCGGTGGCGACGTACCTCAGTCGTCGTTCACTCCTGACAGCGCTGCGCAGACCGCTGATTTGGAAGCCGCAAACACCGACCAGTAAGATCGAGGGCTGGCGCTCCCACCGTTTCGACGTCCCGTAACCACGGGGTCGCTGTCGGCCGGTCATTCAGAGCGAGTGCGCCACAACGAAAGGTATTCCACGTGTACGCGATTGTTCGCGCAGGCGGTCGTCAGGAGAAGGTTTCCGTAGGCGAC
>JBBPZD010000155.1:0-9685 GCA_038199265.1 Actinomycetales bacterium
GAAGAAACCGACAACCCCAGCTGATCAGTGGGAGGGGTTTGCCACGATGTCCAAGAACGCGTCGACCAGTTGGTGAGCTCGCACCGTGGCCTCGGACTCGCGCTCGCGGGTTGTCTTCAACAGCTGTTCGGGGTCGATGTCGGACGCAGCGAGATGTTCGGCGCCGCCGTTGCGGAGCCACCCGGCGAGGGTGCTGCTGGAGACCTCGGGGTGGAACTGCACCGCGAGGTTGCGGCGCAGCACGAACGCCTGGGACGCGGCGTCGTTGCGGGCCACTTCCCGAGCGGCCGGGGGTGTCTGCCACCGGTCAGCGTGCCACTGGAACCACGGCCCGGACGGCACGACATCATCGGCGTGCACGTCGGTCCAGCCGAGCTCGGGGGTGTGGGAGGAACTGACCGACCCGCCGAATGCCGTGGCGAGCATCTGCCCACCGAAGCAGATGCCGAGCATCGGCACTCCAGCCTCGTCCGCTGCAGCAACCTGCTCCAATTCCGGGCGCACCCAGGATGCGACCAGATCGGAGTAGGTCGACCACGGCGCGCCCATCAGTACGACGGCATCGAAGTCGGTGAAGTCCGGGAAGTCGGGGGTGATTCCGGGCTGTTCGAACGACGTTGCCGACACCACCCTGTAGGTGCTCACCTCGTAGCCACGTTGCTCGAAGCGATCGGCCATCGGGCCGAGTGCGGAGAGGTGATCATGTTCGATCACCAGCAACCTCATGGGTTCCTCACGTTGGTGGGTCCCTCAGAGGTGGTAGCTGTATTCGCGGAATTCCCAGTCGGTCACCCAACGCGAGAATCGCTCCAGCTCGTCGCGCTTGTAGGTGAGGAACGCCTTCACGAACGGCGCGCCGAGCAGCTCGCACAGGTCGGAGTCCGCTTCGAGCGCGTCCAACGCGGTCCCTAGGTTGTCGGGCAGCTGCTCGGCCTTGGTCGTGTCGTAGCCGTAGCCCTCCAACTTGGCCGGCGGCTGCAGCCCGTCTCGGAGGCCGAGGTAGGCGGCCCCGAGGAAGGCCGCAGTCGCCAGGTACGGGTTCGCCGACGCATCACCCAGGCGTAGTTCCATGCGGGAGGCCTTGCCCCGCTCCGGTGGAATCCGCACCATCGCGCTGCGATTGTCCAGGCCCCAGTCGATGAGCCAGGGGGCAAGAGTATCGGGGCCGAAACGCTTGTAGGAGTTGATGGTCGGGTTCAGCAGCGCCGCAAGGGCGGGTGCGTGCGCAAGCACCCCGGCGATCGCGTTACGGGCAGTCGCGGACAAGCCGTCCTCGCCGTCCGGGTCGTCGAACAGCGCTTCCCCGGCGTCGGACCAGGTGGAGAAGTGCAGGTGGAAACCCGAACCACCCTCGTCGTTGAACGGCTTGGCCATGAAGGTCGCGAGCTTGTCCTGCTTGCGGGCAAGTTCCTGCACCGCTGTCTTGAACCGGAAGGCGCGGTCGGCTGCTTCGAGGGCCTCGGAATGCCACAGGTTGATCTCGAACTGACCGGAGGAGTACTCGTGATTGGCGGCGACCACATCGAGGCCGTAGGCCGAGAGCTGGCGCAGCGATGCGAGCAGCGTGTTCTCCGGGTCGCCCTTCAAGCCGGAGGTGTAGACGTTTCCGCTCGCTTCGCCGTAGCGCTTCCAGCCATTGGGCGACTTCTTGCAGTGCTCCATCACGTAGAACTCCAGCTCCGGTCCGACGATCGGGTTCATCCCGAGCTCGGCGAACTGGTCGAGCACCTTGCGCAGTACGTTGCGCGGGCTCTCCTGCGAGAGGGACCCGTCCGGGTTGTAGAGGTCGGCGATGACGTGGGCGACGCCCGGCTCCCAGGGCACGTGAGCGAGGGTCGACATATCCGGGACGGCGACGATGTCGGGCAGTCCCTCTGACAGGCCGCCCTCGATGTCGACCGTTTCGCCGATCGGCGAGGTGCTGTAGACGGAGCGGCAGAATGCCACGCCGTCGCCGACGGTGCGTGCGAAACGCTTGGTGAGGATGTCGCGTCCGCGTTCGGCGCCGATCAGGTCGCTGTAACCCAGTCGGACGACGTCGATGTCGTCCTTGGTCAGTTGTGTCTCGGCTGCTTCCATAACTGCTATGTCCACGTGCTTCATCGGGTCTCCTGATCGTTGCAGCGGATCATGTCGAGCGGCCGCAGGTGGCGCTCCGTGGGTTTGTAGAAGATCGTACGGATACGAACGATATTGTCAATAGGTTTTGAAATGTTTGTTGCCAGGAACGCGCACCCCGCGCCAGCGACTCGCCGGGCGGGCTAGTGGCTGAACGCCGCCCGTACAGTGGCCCCGATGAGCGATCACCACACCTTGGTCGAGACCGAGCGAGCGATGCAGAGCCGCGTGACCTCCATGCACCTCGACTTCGAGTCTGCGCACGCGGTATCGAGCATCTACCGCGCGGCCAACGCTGTGCGGACCCATGTGACCAACGAGGTGTTCCGGCCGGCGGGTATTTCGTGGACCGGCTTCGTGGTCATGTGGGTGGTGTGGATCTGGGACGGCCTGGAGACCCGGCACGCAGCCGAGGCCGCTGCGATTTCCAAGGCCACCCTGACCGGCGTCGTCAAGACGCTGCAGGCCAAGGGTTGGATGGAGAAGCTGAGCCGGATGGACGATCGCCGGTTGGTCGAGTTGCGGCTCACCCCGGCGGGCCGGGAGCTGATGGAGGACCTCTATCCGAAGTTCAACGCTATCGAAGCAGCCGTGGTGAAGAACATGTCCTCGCAGGAGAAACAGGAGATGACCAGCACCTTGCGCTCGGTCGTCAACGCACTGGAAGGTCCACAAGCCGGAGATTTGCACGCGTCCGATCCGATCACTGACTGAGCAGCGACTGGCTGTGCGCGGCGGCGACGAACGCGGTGAACACGCTCGCTTGCTGCGGGTCGGTCGCTGCGGTGTCCTCCGGGTGCCACTGCACCCCGAGGAACCACCCCCGCTGACCCTCGAGCGTGATCGCCTCGATGGTGCCGTCGACCGCTCGGGCGTCCACGCGCACGCCACGCCCGAGGCGCCCGAGCCCCTGGTGATGGAAGCAGGAGATCGTGACCTCCTTCCCAGGGATGATCTGGGCGAGTGCTGATCCTGTGTCGATGTCGAAGGTGTGCACGGAGTTGCGGTGCTCGCCGCCCGGGCTCTGCGAAAGGTCCTGCACCAGGTCGCCGCCGAGCGCTACGTTGACCACCTGAGTGCCTCGGCAGATCGCGAGCAGCGGGATGCCGTCCTGGATCGCCACCCTCGCCAACGCGAGGTCGAAGACGTCCTGGTCCTCGTCAACGTCGTACTCGGACGCATCGGACTGCTGACCCGCCCACCGCGCAGCGAGGTCGCCACCGCCGGGGAGCAGGATGCCGTCGGCCATCCCGATCCGATCGCGGACGTGACTGTTGATCAACCCCAGGCCGGCCGGGCTACTTGAATCGATACCGGCAGGAACGTCCGGGTGCAATACCAAAGGTTCGCCGCCGGAGTCGTACACCGCCCGCACCAGCTTCTCGGCGGTGACCTCCGCGCGGTAGCGCAGTGCCGCCGCGCTCGCCGAGAACCGAGCTGGGATGAGGATGAGGGGCCGCCGGCCAATCGTTGACGTCATCGCTTGCTTCAGAACGGCTCAGTGGGTCTTGGTGAGGTCGGGGCCTCGGATTCCGCGGAACTCCCAGTCGCCGCCCTGGGCTGTGGAGAGCACTTCTTCGCTCTCGGTCGGTTGCGCGCCGACGTCCGACCGGATGGGGGTGGGTCCCTCCACGATGTGGTTGCGCAGCGTACCCAGGCCTTCCACCTGCACCTCGACGATGTCACCGGGGTGGACGGTGCGCGAGATTGCGGGCGTGCCCGACATCAGGATGTCGCCGGGGATCAGGGTAATCGTGCGCGCGATGTCGGCCACCAGGTAGTGCATGTCCCACTTCATCTCCGACGTGTTGCCGTCCTGGCGCACCTCGCCGTTCACAATCGTCTTGATGGATTTGTCGTGGAAGTCCCAGCCTTCGACCACGCCCGGGCCGACCGGGCACAGTGTGTCGGCGCCCTTGACCCGCAGCATCGAACCGGAGTCGGTGTCGCGGAAGTCGTGCAGGCCGTAGTCGTTGCCGATCGAGTAACCCCGGATGTAATCGCCGGCATCCTCGGGAGCGATGTTGCGCGCGGTGCGGCCGATGGCGATCGCGATCTCGCCCTCGTAGTTGAGCCACTTGCACCCGGCCGGGCGAACGACCGCGCCCTCGTGCGCATTCAGCGCCGAGACCGGCTTGTGGAAGTACGTCGGGGCCGGTGGCAGCTTCGTCAACATCTCCTGCACCCGCGAGGAATAGTTGAGGTGTACGCAGACGATCTTGGACGGGGTGACGGGCGGCAGGTGGATGGCGTCGTCGATGGCGATCTCGCGGCCGTCGTGGGCCAACAGGGTCTCGCCCTGTCGGACTACGTCGACGACGTTCCCGTCCAACAGGATGCGGCGGAATTCGCGCACGGTCATAGGTGCTCCTGAGTTCGTGAAGGGTGCGGTGATCGAGAAGAGCGTGCAGGTCAGCCGGCAGCGGTGAGGTCCGGGCCGGCGTTCTGACGTGCGTAGTCGGGGTCGACCGGGGTGCGACGCGAGCGCGGGAAGCCGCTCTCCGGGCGATCGAACCAGAGGTGTACCTGACCGGTGCCGATGGAGTTCTCGTAGTCGCCGTACTGTCGGCTGGTGGCCGTGCAGTCGCCCTCACCGAGTGCGCCCAGCATCATCAGGTAGTGCCCGAATCGGGCCTCAGGCTTGTAGCGGTAGAAATCCGGCATGGTGTCCAGCACCTGCGCGTGGTCGCCCTCGCTCAGCCACCCCAGCCGCTCGTGGTCGGCAGCTGCAGCCTCGGCAGTGAAGATGTTGTCAACACCCGCAGACTCGTGGTCGCGCAACTGACGCAGGGGCCAGAAGGTGTGCGACATGGCACCGGAGGCGATCAACAACACCTTGCGGTCGGACTCCTCGATGGCGTCGGCCAACGCCCGACCCAGCCGCAGGTTGTCCTCCATATCGGCGGTCTGGCAGACGCCGATGCTGATCCAGCGCTTGTCCAGACCCTGCCCTAGGTACTCCCACACGTTGGTGGTGGCGTAGAAGATCGGCAGGTGGTCATCTTCGATCGGGGTGATCCAGGTGCAGTGGTCCGCGCCCTTGCTGGCGATCAGGTGGGCCAACTCCGGGTCGCCCTTGAAGTCGTAGGGCCGCTGGCACATGCCCCGGGGAAGTTCCTCGGAGGTGAAGAGTCCTGAGCGCTGATCTTGGGCGGTGACCACGAACTCGACGGTGGTCGCCCAGTGCGAGTCGAGCACGACCACGGTGTCGTAGTCGAGCTTCTCGAACACCTCGGCACGCAACTCGCGTAGACCCGAGACAAGCGTGCTGTCTTCACCGTTGTTCAGTTCTCGCCGGATCTCTTCGGACAGGACGATCGTCGGCACGTGGGCCACCAGCCCGGCCCCTACTACTTCACCCATCACGCACCTACCTGTTCTGTAGTTGTCTGTTCTGTAGTTGTCTGTTCAGTTGCAGTCTTTGTCCAACCGGACGGGCTGAACACGCTGTTCTTGATGTCGCAGTAGAAGTCGAAGGAATAGTTGCCGCCCTCTCGACCGATGCCCGACTTTCCGTTTCCGCCGAACGGTGCGCCGAGGTCGCGCACAAAGAAGCAATTCACCCACACGGTGCCTGCGTTCAAGGCCGCGCTGACCCGCTCGGCCCGATCGGGGTCGCCCGTGACGAGCGTCGCGGCCAGCCCGAAGCGGGTGCTGTTGGCCAGCTGCACTGCTTCGGCTTCGTCGCCGAAGGTCTGCACGGTGAGGACCGGGCCGAAAACCTCTTCAGTCAGGATCTCGCTCCCCAGGGCAGCACCGGTCAGGATCGTCGGCTGGTAGAACAGCCCGCCGAGCTGGGCGTTCCGGCCGCCGCCGAGCAGCACTTCGGCGCCGTCGGCCAGCGCTCGATCGACGAAGCCGGACACCCGCTCGAAGTGCTGGCGGCTGACCAGCGCGCTGACATCAGTCGCTTCATCCCGCGGGTCGCCCTGTACTAGGGCGCCTGCGCGTTCCACGAGACGCCGGGTGAACTCGCCTGAGATGTCCTGGTGCACCAGGATCCGGAACGCACCCAGACAGACCTGTCCGGCGTTGTCGAACTGTTCCACCGCGATGTCGACCGCGAGGTCGAGATCGCAGTCTTCGAAGATCAGCAGCGGTGACTTGCCGCCCAGTTCGAACGACAGCGGCACGATGTTCGGCGCGGCAGCGGCGGCGATGACTCCGGCCGTCGGCACCGATCCGGTGAACGAGAGCCGGTTGATACCGGGGTGGCTGGTCAACGGTGCCCCGGCCTCGACGCCGGTGCCCTGTACGACGTTGAAGACGCCCGGCGGCAGTCCCGCCTCGTGGGTGATCTCGGCCAGGATCGATGCAGTCAGCGGAGCCCACTCCGGAGGTTTGAGGACGACGGTGTTCCCGGCCGCGAGAGCCGGGCCGATCCGCCAGGTCGCGAGCATCAGCGGCGCGTTCCACGGGGTGATGATCGCAACGACGCCGGCCGGGTCGAAGGTGATGCGCTCGCGGTGCCCGCGCACCTCGCGGTCGTCGTGGGCCATGCCCTCTGCCCAGTCGGCGAAGTAGCGGAAGTTCATGCCCACCCGGGGCATCACCCCGCGTCGGTGTGAACGCAGCAGTGAACCGTTGTCGCGGGTTTCGACCACCGACAGGTCTTCAGCGCGCGCGTCGATGCCGTCGGCGACCTTGCGAAGGATCGCGGATCGCTCAGCGACCGGCATGGCTGCCCACGCAGGGAATGCGGCGCGGGCTGCAGCGACGGCCTGGTCGACCTCGTCCTTGCCGCCGGCGGAGATCTCACCCAGGGGCGACTCGTCGATCGGCGAGACGTCGGTGAACGTCTGGCTCGATGCGATTCGTGTGCCGTTGATCCAGTGCCGGGTGTCGACCTGCACACCCTCGACCTCGATCGTGCTCATAGCTGGTCCCATCGTCCTTGCTGATCGTTCGTACCCGAACGATATGGCTCATGCGTCCTGTGGTCAACCCTTCCGGTCAACGCTCGAGTGCGCTTTTCCACTCACCGTTCGCGTTCTGGCGCGCGAGAGTCGCGCCGCCATCCCAGACGACTCCGACCTGGCGGTAGTAGCCGCCGATGATCTCGCGGACCTCCAACCGGGCCAGTTCCTCGGTCGGGGATTCGAACAGCTTCAGGTCGACGTCACCAGACCATGCGGGACCGGCTTCGAACTGCGAGGCACCGGAGGAGATCAGCTCGGCGTACGCGTCCGCGCTGCCGCTCTCGATGCCGGGGAAGATGCGGTGGTGGGCCATCTTGTGACTGTTCACGAAGCCGTTCGTCGGCACCTCCTCGCGCAACGTGAGCACGGCTTCAGCGAGCCTTCGATCACCCGCGGCGATGGTCGCGCCGAACATGCCGCCCGGCGCGATCTGCGGGGCGCCCTGAGCGAACGGGTGCGGGCGGGTCTGCCACATGCTGCCCAACTTCTTGGGGTAGCCCTGGTGGATGCCACGGCCCATCTCAAAGTCCTTGTCGACCCAGATGTAGACGCAGCGCGAGTAGGTCTGGCCCTCGAAGCTGCAACGGACGACGACGAACGCCTCCTTGTACTGCGCACGGACCGGGTCCAACAGTTCCTCGCGGCTACTGGAACATGACTGCCAGTCGGCCCAGATCAAGGCGACCGCGCCGGGGTCCTCTGATGCCAGCTCCAGCGGTGCCGGCAACAGTTCGGCGACGCGCTCGGGGTCGGTGCGGTACTCCACCGTGAGCAGGTCACCGGAGTAGAACCATGGCGGTGACGGGATGATACCGGCGCCGCCCTGCGCAGTCCGAGGGAAGAAAAAGCCCTTCACGTCTGTCATACCGCTCCTTGGTAGCTGTTCGTCAGTCGGGATGTCTCGTCGCGCACCATCCGGCGCACGATGCGCTCGACCTGCAACGACGCGGCGTCGGCTGAGACGCCGATGTCGGGGCGCGGGCCATCGGAGCTGAGCACCTGTTGCATCGTTTCCAGGATGCGTTGCACAGTGCGGTAGTAGTCGCCGAACATCGGCGCCAGCTGCTGTGACGCGGTGTCGAACGGCGCATTCGGACTGACCGCGAAGTTACGGCTGACCCGCCAGATGTGCCGGGTGGAGTACCGGTCGACCGGGGTGATGAGATGAGTGAAAGTGAACGTCGCGACGCCGCCTGAAATATCGACGTCCCAACCGTCCACCCACAGGCCGGGGGAGACGAATCGGCCACGCTCGTGTTGGGCGAACCGTGCGTCGGCCGCGACGTCGAGTAGATCTGCGTGCCACGCAGCGACCACGGCAGGTTCGAAATCGCGCCTGAACGACACGGTGGTCTCGGTGACCTCGACGTCGAGCTGCGGCACCGGTCCGGCGCTCAGCACGGGCGGCGCGAGGATCGGGTCGACCATCGCCACGTGGGTGATGTCGGCCAGGTTCTTGTGCAGCAGCAGGTAGTTGGCGTTCGTCGTCCACTGGTCGCCCAGGGTCGACAGCTCGTTGGACGCCAGCCACGGGGTGCTTGGCGGCCGATGTAGCAGCGCGAGTCCCGGCGCCGCAAACCACACCCAGACCAGACCGTCCCGTTCGACGACGGGGAAACTGCGTACCCGTGCCCCGTAGGGGACTTCTACCTGGGTCGGTACCCGCACGCACACGCCGTCGGCGCTGTATGCGAATCCCGAGTAGGCACAGATCAACTGATCATTCTCGACGTGACCCGTGCTCAGCGGATAGGGGCGGTGCGCGTCCCTGTCCTCCAGCACGGAGATCTGACCGGCGGAGGTGCGGAAGAGCACGATCGCGGTGTCGAGTGCCCGCCGTCCGAGAGGGGCAGCGCCCACCTCGTCGCTGGTCGCGACGACGTACCAGCAGTGTCGCGGATAGTCCGGTGGCAGGTGAGTGCTCATAGGTCCAACACCAATCGCTCGGAGGTGCACCGCGAGACGCAGATCATCATCGTCTCCCCGGACTCGCGTTCTTCCTCGTCCAGCACTGAGTCGCGGTGGTCGATCTCGCCTTCCACCACGTCGGTCTCGCAGGTGCCGCAGATGCCCTCCAGGCAGGAGCCGAGCACGCTGGCCCCGGCGGCGCGTACCGCGTCGAAGACGCTGGTGTCTGCGCCGACCAGCACGGTGCGGCCAGACCGCTGAAGCACGACCTCGAAGGCGGCGTCGTTCGAGGAGTCCGCAGGAGCCGCGGCAGCAAAACGTTCCAGATGCAGTGATCCGGGCGGCCATGATGCGACCCGTTGCTGGATCTCCTCGAGCATCGACTCGGGCCCGCAGGCGTAGATCAGCGTGTCGGGCTGCGGAACGTCCAGCACAGTGCCGAGATCGAGGCGGCCGACTTCATCGCTCGCCGTGATCGAGACCCGGTCGCCGAAGTCGGCTAACTCGTCCGCGAACGCCATCGTCGACCGGGATCGACCGGTGTACTGCAACTCCCACCGGGCGCCCGCTGCATCGACCTCGTGGATCATTGCCAGCAATGGCGTGATGCCGATACCGCCCGCGATGAAAAGGTAGCGGGACGCCGTGACGATCGGGAAGTGATTGCGTGGCCCGCGCCCACGAACTGTCGCGCCCACGTTCAGCGCGTGGGCCGCCTGCGCCCCGCCACGCCCGTCGGC
>JBBPZD010000156.1:0-8153 GCA_038199265.1 Actinomycetales bacterium
CCGTGCTGCTGCTCGACCGCCTGCTATCGGATGCCCCCGTTCTCTAGAGAGACCGACCCTCCAATCGCAGACGGTCCGGCCTTCGACCGCGCCCGCGCCGGCCCGAAGCCCAGTTGGCGAGAGGCGCCGGTGACGACGTGGACCGAAACCGTCACCGTGTCCCCAGTCGCCGAGCACGACGTCGCCACAGCTCCGTTCGCCGTGGCAACTCTGGCCGCGGCTGCGCACGGCGGTCCGCCGCCGCGCAGCAGTACCGCCTCGGCCGCGAGCGCAGAGAGGTCGGCCGCGGTCCGTGCCTGCAGGCTCGCATGCACCGCAGACACGATCGTCAGTCCACCGGCCATCACCGACACGACCACTGCGAGCACGCCGAGCATCAGAATGGTTCCTGACCCCCTGTCGCGTTCGCGGGCCGACTTCACGGCGTAGCTGCTTCCTGTTGCGCGACGCCGGTGGAGTGCAGCGTGCCGGTGCCCGCCACCCAACTGAACGGTCCTCGTACCGGAGTGTTGACCGTCACCCGTACGAGACCGTCGGCAGCGCCTATCGACACCGTCGATCCCGAAGGTGCTGTCCGTAAAGCGTTCTCGCGAACCACGGCGTCGGTGTCACCACGGGCAGCAGCGCGGGAACCGACCCGGGCAGCATCGGTACACCGGACCTGATCGATGCCGACCATCAGCGCGCCGAGGGACATCAGTAGCACCAGGATCACGGCGGGTAGGGCGACCGCCAGCTCGGCAGACACCATGCCGCGGTCCGGACGGCGGGTACGGCGTCGGCTGCGAGTGGGCGGTCGCCCCGCTGTCAGGACGCGACGCTGAGGGCCTGCTGGATGATCGAGGTCAGACCCGCCTTCACTGCCCCGGACTTCACCACCGCGATCAACACCACCGCGAAAGCGACGGCCGCCAAGGTGCCGACCGCGTACTCGGCGGTCGACATACCCGCCTGGCGGCCGTTGCCGACGACCAGCGCCCACCTCGGCGACGTCCGGGTCTTCCAGAACCATTTCCTGGGTGCCCACCAGTGCATCCGTACAGCTCGTGACGTCATCTCGTTCTCCTTCTCGATCTGCGACGTTCCCGGTGACCCTGCTGGCCGTTCGGGACGTCGTGTTGCCCATCCACCGGGCGGTGGATGACGGTGTGGGTGCTGCAGAACCGCTCATGGCGTACCGGCCAGGACGCCGCGGGCGATCGTCATGACGACTGGTACGACGGTCAACAGCGCGAAAGCCGGCAGGAAACACAGCCCGAGCGGCAGCACGATCAGCACGCTGACCCGGCCGATGGCTTCGTCGAGTCGTTGTCGTTCGCTGCGGCGGATGTCGTCTGCTGCCCGCCGCAGTAGGGCGCCCGGCGGCACACCGGCAGTTGCGGCCAGAGCCAAGGCCGCTGCCGCGGGTTTCCACACCTGCGGCAGTCCGTCCCAGGCGCGCACCTCGTCCACGCCCCACCTCATGGCGGCAGCTACCTGCCGCAGGTGCCGCCCGATGAGCTCCCCCGAGTCGATGGCGACCGCCTCGATGGCCGCCACCAATGGGACACCGCCGGCCAGCGCCAGTGCCAACAAATCGAGGCAGGCGGCCACCGACCGCACGTCGTCCGGCGTCGCTCTTCCAGTCACGGCTGCTGCGGCGGCCGCAGCTGCCGGATCTGGTTCCGGGGACAGTTCAAGAGGCCGTGGCCACACCATCGGCAGCAGTGCGACCAGCGCGATCGAGCAGAGCAGCTGCGCCGACCCGGTCGGTGTCACCGCAACGCTCCAGGTCGACAGGATCGCGCGATCATCCGCGTGATGATCAGCCGCCCGCACCACAGGAGCGCCAAACCCAGGCCCAGGGCGCCCAGCCCTGCTGGCCCCGAGTAGAGCCGGATCGGGTTCACCCCGATGACCGCGCAGACGGCGATACCGGCAATCGGCAACAGCGTGAGCAACTGCATCGTCGCCCGAGGCCCTGCTGTGGCAGCTGAAACGCGTCTGCGGTGCTCCTGTTGTTCGCGCATCGAATCCACCGCAGTGCTCAGCGCGTCACTCAACCCGCACCCGACCCGGTCTGACAACGCCCAGGCACGAGCCACGGATTCGAGCGATGCCGCCGGGTACCGGGTGGCGAGCATCGACCACACCGGAGCGAGGGGTTCGCCCCTCCCCGCCGAGACTGCCAGCCCAGCGAGATCCGCCGACAACGCTGCATCTTCCGCCGTGCGCGCCGCCACCGAGGCCGCGGCCGTGACCGCCACCGGCGGTGGCACTCCGGCTTCGACCGCAGGAGCGATGCTCTGCACCAGTGTCGTGAACGTTGCTCGTGACGGCACGGCCGAAGCACGTCGGCGGTGCACACGTCGCATGAGTTGGCCTACGGTCCTAACCGATTGCGTACCCGCCACCGGTCGCTGCACACGCATCGGCCACCACAGCAACGCGACCAACGCGCACAGCGCGGCCCCGATCACGGCTGCATCCCCAGCATCCGGGCCAGCACCGGCCACGCGTGCTGTTGCTGCAGGGCACCGTCGACCCGCGCGAGCGCCGGGCGTACACGCAGCGCGGAGTCCTCCCACGCGATGACGCCTACTTCACTGAGTACCCGCCCCGCGCGTTCACGACGCAGGTGTACGACGATCTGGACGGCACTGACCAGCTGACTGCGAACGGCCTGGACAGACATCCCGGCGAGTGCACCGAGAGCCTCGAAACGGGCGAGCACGTCGGTCGCCGCGTTCGCGTGCACCGTGCCGCAACCACCCTCATGGCCGGTGTTGAGCGCACTCAACAGCTCCCGCACCTCGGCACCGCGCACCTCACCGACGACCAGGCGGTCTGGTCGCATCCGCAGCGACTGGCGCACCAGCACATCGAGTGACACCGCGCCGGCGCCCTCCACGTTGGGGGTCCGGCCCTGTAGCGCGACAACATGCGGGTGGTCGATGCGCAGCTCCCGCACGTCCTCGACGACCACGATCCGCTCATCGACCGGCACCCGGGACAGCAGCGCGCCGAGCAGAGTGGTCTTCCCCGAACCCGTGCCACCGCTCACCACGAAGGCAGCCCGCGCGGCGACCAGTCGGTCGAGGACGCGTTCGCCGAGGTCGCAGACTGTGCCGCAGGCGCGTAGCTGAGCCAAGGAGGGCGTATGCCGACGCGGTATCCGGAGGCTGATGTAGGCCGCATCGGGTACGAGCGGCGCAAGCACCGCGTGCAATCGCACCCCGCCGGGCAACAGGCCGTCCACGAACGGGCTCGTCTCATCCAGTCGGCGACCGGCGCTGGTCGCGAGACGGACCGCCAACCGGCGCACCGCTGCCGCGTCGCCCACCTCACAGGGCACCGCCTCCAGCCCCTCGCCGCGGTCGATCCAGACGCCACTTGTTCCGTTGACCAGCACGTCGGTGACTCCCGGAACCGCCAGGTAGGCCTCCAACGGTCCGGCGCCGAAGACGTCCGCAGTGAGCTGCGAGCGCAGTTCGCTCACTCGACCCGCTCCCAACCTGAGCCGATCGAGGCAGGCCAGTTCCTGTACCGAGGACGGAGTGGGCGCCGCACCGTCGCGGATCTGACCCCACATGGCTGCGTCGATGCTCATCCGGCACGCAGCATTCGACGCTCGAGCAGCAACGCGACCAGCCGGTTGCACACTTTGGCCAGTTCACCGCGAGATCCTGGCTGGTCACCGTGGGACAGGTCGTGTTCCACGCGCCGCTCGGAGGCCAGATGAGCCACGACCTGCACCGACACCGCTTCGGACAATTCGTCCGCAAACTGCCCGGAGGCATCGCGCAGGACGACCACCGGTTCCCTGCCCACTGTCCGGAGTGTCTGCAGCACCGCTGCGCAGGCAGCACCGCCGCGCACCGAACCGTCTGCGACCACGATCACTGTGGCCTGCGGTGGGAACAAGCGCAGATCGACTCCTCGTGGCGCATCGACGAGCAGCACGTCGCACACGCTGGTCATCGCTTCGATCGCGGCCTCGACTACATGGTCGGGCACGGCGGTGGCCTCGCGACCGTAGGACAGCACGACGGCCTCGTCTCTGGAGGGCAGCGCGTTGCGCAGTGCCGGTCCGTCGAGTTCGCCCCGCGAGCCGGCGACCTGTGCCCACCGGACACCCTCTTGGCGCTCGATGCCGAAGACGACGTCGAGTCCGCCCCCGCACCGGTCCAGGTCGAGCACGGCCACCCGTCGGGCGCCACGGACGGCCGCGCGGGCCAGTCCTGCGACAAGAGTCGATGCCCCGGCGCCGCCGCCGCAGCCGACGACGACGATGGTCTCAGCGCCGCGAGACACAACGAGGGAAGTGAGCGCGGCGTCCGGTGGTGGGTGCATGCGCCCACCACACCGCCGCGACCAGGACGACGCCCAACTCCCGCAATCGCCCTGTGGACGGCCGTCGAGTCGAACGGGGGATGTGGACGGGGCAACGGCTCGAGCTGCGTGGCAGGCGGGACACAGTCGAAGGCACCCCCACCGAATCGGTGGGAGTGCCTTCACCATCGCGCGTCGACCCGGTTACCAAGCGTGCATCGTGGCGAGTGTCGGCCCGTCCCGTAAGGGTCCGGTACCAAGCGCGTTCATCAGTGAACTGCCTGCGCGTGGGTGCCTGGTCGTTCGCGGTGGTCTGGACTTGTGACTACAGGTCTACTCCTGCACGCGGCGAGATACAAGACTTTCGGTGCGCCCCGATCAGGAGGACAATCACGAAGCGGTGAGGCGCCCGGCGAGCACGGCGTCGCAGATCCGTCCGCCCTCCTGGGCCCCGGCGCTCACGGCCTCCGCGCAGTGGATCAACCACAACCGCACACCGTCCGGCGTTCCGGTGGTGTACGCAGTAAGAGCCCCGAGGTATTCAGCCGCCCCGCCGCGGCCGTGGCCCCATTCGGGCACCGCCACTCCGGTTGGGTCCAGGCCGCCGTCGATCAGCAGCGCTCGCTCGAACGCCCTGGCTACCACGGCGTTCGCCCGCTCGAAAGGCCGAGCGCAGGCGATCTCCGCGTGCGCGACCGCAGCCAATACCAGTATTGGGTCATCGGTCCGAGCAGCTACCAGATCGGCGACTGCTCGCATCCGCTCCCCCGCTTCACGAGCCCCGGGCGCCCGCCCGATCTCAACGAGCTCACGGCAGTCCTGCCCCTCTACCCGTGGCCGCCCGACCCCCTCAACGCCGATCACCCCACCCGCTGCCGCGACATGCAGTCGGGCGAGGGCACCCGCGGGTGCAGCGCGCACCTGGCTACCGAGCCGCTGGGTCTCGGCCGTTGCGCGAACAGCGGATCGAAGAGTCTGTTCCAGCAGACCGACCGGCTGCGGCCACGCGACGGCGCCTCTGGTCAGGTCGCGCACCACGTCGACCGCGAACTCAGCGCCCTCCAGTGCGGCGCTGGCCCGGGCACCCCGCACCCTCGACTCGGTCGCTGCCTCCGGGATCCGCCGCCGCAGGGCAGGGTGCCACCGCAACGCCGTGCACGTTTCACGGGCTTCGTCGACAGCTGCCTCGACACCCTCCAAGCGAAGGAGTTCGGTCAGGGGTCCAGCCACGACCCCAATCTATCCTCGGGTCGGCAGCACAGCGCAGTCTCTAGACGACGGGCCTCAGAAACGCGGTTCCAGGTCGCGAATCGTGACCATTCCAAATGTGACCCAGGTAACCTGGGAAACCCATGTGAGCCGGGAGCTCGAGTCGGCACGTCAGCGCAGCACCCCCAGACCGTGAAGGCGGCCTTCTCTTGTCAGTTCCTACGGGTACCAAACCGAATCTCTTCTCGCGTGGCGAGTGGCCCGAAGCAAAACGCGTCGGTGAGTTGCTGCGTCTGGAGACAATGGGCGGAGCGCTGCTCCTGGTAGCGGCCCTGATTGCCATCATCTGGGCCAACACTCCCTGGGGTGACGCGTACATCGCGCTGCAGGAGTTCCACTTCGGACCCTCGGCGATCGATCTGAATCTGAGTCTGAGTCACTGGGCCTCCGACGGGCTGTTGGCGATCTTCTTCTTCACGGTGGGCCTGGAGCTCAAGCACGAATTCCTGCGCGGCGACCTACGCGACCCCGCCAAAGCCGTCGTGCCGATGGTTGCCGCCGCGTGCGGTGTCGTGGTGCCGGCAGTTATCTACGTCGGCGTACAGCTGGTCTCCAGCGGCTCGGGCCTGCGCGGGTGGGCCATCCCGACCGCAACCGACATCGCCTTCGCGGTCGCCGTCCTCGCGGTCATCGGCTCACACCTGCCGACCGGGCTGCGATCCTTCCTGCTGACCCTGGCTGTGGTCGACGATCTGATCGCCATCACGATCATTGCGTTGTTCTACACCAGTTCGATCAACGTGCTGGCCATGGTCGGCTCGTTCGCAACGGTTGTCGTCTTCGGTCTGATGATGCGTTTCGGTATCCGGAATCCGCTCCTGCTGGTGCCCGTAGGCGTCGTGGCCTGGGTACTGCTGCATGCTTCCGGCATCCACGCGACCATCGCCGGTGTGTTGCTCGGGCTCTCGGTGCCGGTGGCCTACGACACGGCGCACAACCTGGAACACCGCATCCGCCCGCTCTCCGCCGGCTTCTGCGTGCCGATTTTCGCCTTCTTCGCTGCCGGTGTGAACTTCATCGAGGGGTTCACGGACGCCGTGACCGACCCGATCACGATCGGAATCGTCGTCGGGTTGATCTGCGGCAAGGTGATCGGCGTCTTCGGCAGTACGTACGTGATGGCCAGGTTCACCAAAGCCAAGCTCGACGACGGCATCGCCTGGATCGATCTGTTCGGGATGAGCCTGCTCGCGGGCATCGGATTCACGGTGTCGCTGTTGATCGGCGAGCTCGCGTTCGGCCCGGACAGCAGCGCCGACCAGCACGTCAAGATCGGGGTACTGGTGGGGTCGCTACTCGCCGCGGGCCTGGCCACCATCGTGCTGCGCAGACGCAACAAGATCTACGAGGCAGCGTGGGTCGAGGAGAACCGCGACGACAGCGGCGACGGCATACCCAACGTGTACGAGCCTGGTTACGACGGCGGCAGAGGCTAGCCTTCTGTACGCTCAAGCCCAGAACTCTCGGGTACAGCCCGCCACGCACTGAAGGAGATCATTGATGGCTCAGAGCACCACGGAGCAGACCCGCAGCTCGGCACGGGAAGCAACGGGGCAGCGCACGCTCGGCCAGCTGGTCGCTGATGCCCAGACAGATGTCAAGGACATCGTCAAGGGTGAGATCGCGCTCGCGAAGATCGAGATCAAGGCTGACGTGTCCAAGGGCGGCAAGGGTGCAGGCATGCTGGCCGGCGCCGCGGTCTTCGGTCTGTTCGCCCTCGGCTTCCTGCTGACCGCCGGCGCATGGGCGCTGGCACTGGTATTGCCGACCTGGGCCGGTTTCCTGATCGTCGGTGGCGTTCTGCTGCTCATCACCGCGATCCTCGCGCTGGTCGGCATCGGCGCCCTGAAGAAGATCAAGGGCAAACCGGCCCGCACCATCGACACCAGTCAGAAGGCGATCGCGGCCGTCAAGCCGCCCAAGGCCACCTGAGGCCCGCCCGACGTTTCACCTGATACCGCCGCCGGTGCTCTTACCGGCGGCGGTATCGCATTGGCACGAGGCGTTCGTCGCTCTCGTCCCAGGGCACCGCGTGCCCGGCCAGTTTGAGGGTTTCATCCAGCAGGATGGCGGTGAAGCCCCAGATGTACAGCCCGTCCACTTCGAACGCCGGGGCCGCGAACTCGCGTCCAGGAGCGACGGCGGTGAACCGGTTGGACGGGTCGACCAAATCGGCGACGGCGACCCGAGCGACGCGCGCCACTTCAGACTCCTGCGCGTAGATGGGCGTTGGCGACTCCCACCACGCCACGACCGGCGTGACCTGGAAACCGGTCACTGACAGCGGCAGCGACGGCAACTGCCCTACGACCTTCACGCCAACCGGGTGCAGCCCGATCTCCTCGTGCGCTTCGCGCAGCGCAGTGGCCTGTGCGGAATCGTCACCGGGGTCCGCGCCGCCGCCTGGAAAGGACACCTGGCCGGCGTGTTTGCGCAGGCTCTCAGCACGCTGGGTGAGCACGACATCCTCCCCACCCCGGCTACTCGGGCCGAAAAGCATCAGCACCGCAGACTGCCGACCTCCTGAACCGGTGCCGGCAGCGAAGCGAGGCATCCCAGTCGCAGCCCGCCCC
>JBBPZD010000157.1:0-2925 GCA_038199265.1 Actinomycetales bacterium
CGGAGTTCTGAGCTGATCGACGGGCGCGTCGTAAGCAAGATCCCGCTCACAACGACCTCGCCACCTCCCGAGCGCCCGGCACTAGCTGGTGCGTCGTCTTATCACCCCCAACGTGCGGCCCTGCGCACTGCAGACCCCAGCCCCGAATGACTCCAACCGCGGCCAGGAGCAGTGCCCACACCCCTGCCGCCTAAGCACGCCGCGACCCGCCCCAGAACTGACCGCAGAGGGAAAGCCCCACCGACACCCCCCACGGTCGGGTCCCATCCCAGAGGCAAGGAACTCGACAGACCCCATCGGCCGGTTGCGGTTCACTACGTTGAGCATGATTGCCGCGTTCGAAGCGGACCTGGCCGGGGCTCGGACCCGAGAAGGGATGGCCGTCGCCCGCGCCAAGGGCCGACCGCGTGGCAATCGACCCAAACTCAGTCCACAGAAAGCAGCCCACCTCGTGGAGCTGTTCCGTGAGGGTGGGCGCACTATCAGCGAGCTGGAAGAGCTGTTCTCCGTGACCCGATTCACCATCTACCGGGCCGTGCAACGCACCGCCGCCGGTAATGGCTGACCGGAGAGACGCCCAGGGCGTTCGGGTGCAGACGACCCCCTATTCGCACACTTCCAACATGTCGCTCCGCCCAGTTCGCGACATCGCGTCGCGCAGCATCGGACTTTGGATCGCCGGCCGCGTGTAGGCGTCGTTCCTCGTCCCGGAGCCAGTCGCCGGCAGCTTCCTTGTCTGCTTGCGACCCATTGAGGACAGTTGAATGCGCAGGATTTACCGTTATTCACGCAGGTCATGGCCCTCTTTGGCACTTGCTGCCCTGATGAGTCCAACAAGACATTGTGTTGGTTCGAGTCCAACCGGGAGAGCAGTCCCTCGAAGAGCCCCGACCCGCAGTCGGGGCTCTTCGTTGCTGTCGGGGCGGTGCTGCAGAACATGCTGGACGCCGTATAGCTGCGGGAAGTCTCCGGTCCGTCGGCAGCTGAACTGAAGGTCGCGAGAGGCTTTCCGCGGGCTCTCACGACCGCCCGGCGGCCGGTCCGGGGCCAGGGCCGGCGCCGTCCCTGGCTTCGAAGACGAGCTGGGTCTCGGTTTGTCGCACCACGCTGTGTGACGTGACGTGCCGTAGGACGAAGTCACGCAGGTCTTCGGCACTGGACACCGCGACGAAAAGATAGAAATCGTCTGCTCCCGCTACGTGGAACGCCTGGATGACACCCGGCGCCGCCACGAGATCTCGGTAGAGCGTGCTGACGGTGGCCTCGCTGTGGTTGCCGAGGCGCACTTTAATGATGGCCTGAAGGGGGTAGCCGAGCAGCGAGTAGTTGACGCCGAGGCGGGTACCAGTGATGACGCCCGCGTCCCGTAGCCCTCGGATTCGGTACGCGCAGGTGGATTCCGCGAGCCCCAGCCGGGTGGCGAGCGCTTTGACCGTGAGGTCGCCGTCGCGGGACAGGTGGCGCACGATCTGCCAGTCGACGTCGTCCAATTCAGTTCGTTTGACTGGGCGCCCTGGTGGAGTAGTCACGGTCTGTTTTCTCGCCAAGTTCTTGCACCTCATATGGATAGTTAACTGTCGAGAAACGCAGGATCAGGTTTAAAAGCTGGAAATTTGCCAGTTAGTGTTGTCGAAATCTGCGTATGAGCGAATGCTAGCGGGATGATCAATCCCATGCACGGCGACTCCCTGGCAGTGCACGCCGGCCGCGAAGACCTGGACGGACTCGGCGTCCACGCCCTTCCGATCGATCTGTCATCTACCTACCCGCTGCCAGATATCGTCAGTGGCGGAGACTCCTACGAGGCGATGGCCACCGGGGGATACCCGTTGGCCGAGGGTGGCGCCGTGTATCAGCGGCTCTGGAACCCCACTGTCGCTCGCTTCGAGTCCGCACTCGCGCAGCTGGAGCACACCAGCGCCGCGGTCGCATACGGATCGGGCATGGCGGCGATGACAGCTGCGATCCTGGCGCACACCACGATGGTCGGCCAGCGGCACGTGATCGCTGTTCGCCCGCTGTACGGGGGAACCGATCACCTCCTGGCGACCGGTTTGCTCGGGGCTGAAGTGACGTTTTGCGCGGAATCGGAAGTTGCAGCAGCTGTTCGGTCGGACACCGGCTTGGTGATCCTGGAGACACCGGGTAACCCGACATTGGAATTGGTCGATATCGCCGACGTCGTTTATCAGGCTGGGACGGTGCCGGTACTGGTGGACAACACGTTCGCGACTCCGGTGCTGCAGAATCCTGCGACGTTCGGTGCAGCGATGGTGCTGCACAGCGCGACGAAATACCTCGGTGGGCACGGTGACGTGGTCGCCGGGGTGATCGCCTGCAACGAGGAGGTGGCCTCCCGTTTGCGCCAAGTACGTGCCATTACCGGAGGTCTGCTGCACCCGCTGGGCGCCTACCTGCTGCATCGAGGGCTCGCGACGTTGCCGATTCGGGTGCGCACCCAGCAGGCGACTGCCGTTCAGGTCGCGCAGTGGCTGGGCACCCACCCGGCCGTCGAGCAGGTCTACTACCCGGGGACTGGCGGCGACCCCCGCGGGCTCCTGCAACGTCAGATGAGGGGTACCGGCGCGATGGTGGCGATGGGGTTGCGTGGCGGGTTCGAGGCTGCCACGCAGTTCACGTCCACAGCACAGCTGTTCACCCATGCGGTCTCACTCGGCGGGGTGGATTCGCTGATGCAGCATCCGGCGGCACTCACCCACCGTCCGGTCGCACCAAACGCTCGACCGGCAGCCAACGTGGTGCGGTTGTCGATCGGTCTGGAGCATGTGGATGACCTCGTGGCCGACCTGGACCAGGCGCTGGCTGCCGTTCACCCGGCAGTGTCGTCCACACTGGTCGCTCACTAGCCAGCCAGTTCGACCAACACCTGGAGTCATGGATGAGTGCGATCGCGCCGACCGGCAG
>JBBPZD010000158.1:0-6241 GCA_038199265.1 Actinomycetales bacterium
CGAGATGGTCATGCCCGGTGACAACACCGAAATGTCCGTCGAGCTCATCTCGCCGATCGCAATGGACGAGGGTCTGCGGTTCGCCATCCGTGAGGGCGGTCGTACCGTCGGCGCGGGTCGCGTCGTCACCATCACCAAGTGATCTGACCTCCGCAAGGAGGTAGATCATCCAGAAGGCCTCGGTCCGCTTCGGCGGATCGGGGCCTTCTCGGCGTCCGCACGGGTGATGTGAGACGCGACGGGATCGGCGCAGGCGCTCCTGCGAGAATGAGGCTTCCACCCCCAGCACAGAGATGGTGAATTGTTGTGGCACTGAATGAGTTGTCGGCGCAGGACCTGCAGGAATTGGCTGCTGAGCAGCGTTCGGCGTACGACGCGCTGGTCGCCAAGGGCCTGAAGTTGGACCTCACCCGCGGCAAACCCAGCGCAGCTCAGTTGGATCTGTCCGAGCAACTGCTTGATCTGCCGCGGGGGCATCTGTCAGCTGACGGGACCGACGTCCGCAACTACGGTGGCCTCGCTGGCCTGGCCGAGTTGCGAGCCATCTTCGCCGAGCTCCTGGGAGTGGAGCAGGCGCAGTTGGTAGCTGGTGGGAATGCGAGCTTGACGATGATGTCGGACGTGTTGCTCTACCACCTGTTCCACGGTGGGGTCGACTCAGCGAATCCTTGGGGTGTCGAGGAGTCGGTCAAGTTCATCTGTCCGGTGCCCGGTTACGACCGGCATTTCGCACTGCTGGAACACTACGGCGTCGAGATGGTGACCGTGGCGATGAACGACGACGGTCCCGATGTCGAGGCGGTCAAAGCGCTCGTCGCGGATGACCCGAGCATCAAAGGCATCTGGATCGTGCCGACGTACGCCAACCCCAGCGGAGCGATCTGCAGCTTGGAAGTGGCCTCAGAGCTTGCCGCCATGCCGGCTGCTGCGGCCGACTTCCGCATCTTCTGGGACAACGCCTACGCCTTCCACCACCTGACCGACGTGGAAGCCAAGAGTGCTGACATAGTGTCGCTGGCGAACGCTTCTGGTCACCCGAACCGTCCTGTCATGTTCGCGTCGACGTCCAAGATCACGTTCGCGGGTGCCGGCGTCGCTTTCCTGGCGGCGTCGCAGCAGAACATCGGTTGGTACCTCGGTCATCTCGGTAAGTCCTCGATCGGGCCGGACAAGGTCAACCACCTTCGGCACGCACAATTTTTCGTCGATGCGGCAGGCGTCCGCTCGCACATGCGGGGGCACCGCGAGATCATCGCGCCGAAGTTCCAGGCGGTCCAGGATGTGTTGGACGCACGGCTCGGCGACTACGGCGTGGCTAGTTGGAATGCTCCGACGGGTGGATACTTCGTGAACCTGGACGTCATCGACGGGACGGCTGCGAGGGTGGTCGAGTTGGCGAAGGCGGCTGGCGTCGCCCTCACCCCCGCGGGATCGTCCTTCCCCTATGGCGACGACCCGCGCGACCGCAATATCCGGCTGGCCCCGACCATGCCGCCCTTGGCTGAGGTCTCCGAAGCGATGGATGTCGTTGCGACGTGTGTGCTGTTGGCGGCCATGGAGCAACTCGGCGCCTAGTCCCGCGTGGTCCCGGTGCGCTGCAACGCACGACAGGAACGGGATTGCTGTGTAAGGGTTGGCCACATGCCCGAGACCTCGCCGACGCCCGTCTTCTTCCTCGCAGGCGGGACCGGAATCTCGGCGGAAACGCTGGGCAACATGATTTGTCAGCAATTCCCGACCGTGTTCTTCACGCGGGAGAAGATCCCGTTCATCACCACTGTTCAGCAGGCGGAGGAAGTGCTGGCGATGATCGACGCGGCGAAGACGGACTCGGTCATTCCTCTTGTCTTCTCGACGGTGGCCGATGAGGAAGTCCGCTCGGTGCTGATGCGCACCGGGTGCGCGTTCGTCGACCTCTTCGGCGCCCAGCTGGACATGGTGGAGCGGGTCCTGCACGTGAACGCGACCAGGAACAGCGGGAGCGCCCACGGCGTCGGCGACCCGTTGGCCTACGACGCACGGATGAAGGCCGTGGAGTACGCGATCGAGCACGACGACGGGCAGAGCCTGCGTGCCATCGAGAAGGCCGACCTGATCCTCATGGCGCCGTCGCGCTGCGGTAAGACGCCGACCACCATGTACCTGGCACTGCAGCACGGGCTGCTGGTCGCCAATTATCCGTTAGTCGAAGAAGACTTCGGGAACACCGACTTGCCACGCCCGATCCGGCCGTACGCGAAGAGATGCTTCGGCATCCTGACGACTGCCACGCGACTGAGTCAGGTGCGCGGTGAGCGTCTGCCCGGGTCGGCCTATGCGTCGATCACCCAGTGCAGCTACGAGCTACGGCGCGCAGACGCTATGTTTCGAGCACACCGCATCCCCAGCATCAACTCGGCCTCTATGTCGGTGGAGGAGATGGCAGCCGTCATCACCCAGACCCAGAAGCTGAATCGCGCACACTGAGCGTCCTTTCGAAAGAGGTGCCTTTCCATGGCAAGCAGCAACATTGAGTGGTATGCCGATCTCGGTATCAACGACGTGGACCGGGTGGGGGGCAAGAACGCCTCCCTGGGCGAAATGGTGAGCAACCTTGCGCAGGCGGGTGTTCGGGTACCGGACGGCTTCGCGACCACTGCTGAGGCATACGTCCGCTTTCTGGGCGAAACGGGTCTGGCCGATCGGATCAACAAGCTGCTCGACGACCTGGATGTCGATGACACACGTGAGCTGTCCCGGGTTGGCGCACAGATCCGAACCGCTGTCGAAGAGCAGGCGTTCCCCTCTGACCTGGAGCAGGAAATTCGGTCGGCCTACGAGCAGTTGACGGGCGCGGACGAAGAACTCTCCCTGGCCGTCCGATCGAGCGCGACCGCCGAGGACCTGCCGGACGCTTCGTTCGCGGGCCAGCAGGAGACCTTCCTGAACGTCAAGGGCATCGACAATGTCCTGCAGGCGATCAAGCTGGTGTTCGCCTCGCTCTACAACGACCGGGCGATCTCCTACCGGGTGCACTCCAATTTCGACCATGCGTCGGTTGCGCTATCCGCGGGTGTCCAGCGGATGGTGCGCTCAGACATCGGCTCATCGGGCGTGATGTTCACGATCGACACCGAGTCCGGTTTCTCGGACTCGGTGTTCATCACCTCCAGTTACGGACTGGGCGAGGCTGTGGTGCAGGGCGCCGTCAACCCGGATGAGTTCTATGTCTACAAGCCGGCGCTTCGTGCTGGGCGGCCCGCTGTGCTCAAGCGCGGGCTGGGCAGCAAAGCGACCAAGATGATCTACACCTCCGACGCCACGGTCGGTAAGACCGTCGAGTTCGTCGATGTCGACCATGCTGAGCGTGGCCGGTTGAGCCTCACCGACGACGAGGTGCAGGAACTTGCTCGACATGCCCTCAAGATCGAAGAGCATTACGGCCGTCCGATGGACATCGAGTGGGGCAAGGACGGCGTGGACGGCCAGCTGTATGTGCTGCAGGCTCGTCCCGAGACGGTGAAGTCCCGTCAGAACGGCTCGACCCTGCAGCGCTACGTGATGGGCTCGCGCGGCGAGGTCGTCATCGAGGGACGGGCCATCGGGCAGAAGATCGGCGCGGGCAAGGTCGCTGTTCTGACCTCGATGGACCAGATGCATGATTTCGCGCGCGGTGACGTGCTGGTCGCCGATATGACGGACCCCGACTGGGAACCGATCATGAAGCGGGCCTCAGCGATCGTGACCAACCGCGGCGGTCGCACCTGCCACGCGGCGATCATTGCCCGCGAGCTGGGCATCCCGGCTGTGGTCGGTACCGGCAATGCGACGACTGCGCTTGCCGAGGGACGCCCGGTGACGGTGTCCTGCGCCGAGGGAGACACCGGATTCGTCTACGACGGTGAGTTGGACTTCGAGGTCAAGGAGACAGCGCTCGACGAGATGCCCGAGATTCCGGTCAAGATCATGATGAACGTCGGCACCCCGGATCAGGCTTTCGAGTTCTCCCGGTTGCCGAACAAGGGGATCGGGCTCGCCCGGCTGGAGTTCATCATCAACCGGCAGATCGGCATTCATCCGAAGGCGTTGTTGGACTACGACACCCTCGACGCCGACCTACGCGCCGAGATCGCACCGTTGATCTCTGCCTACGACAGCCCGCGCGACTATTTCGTCAAGCGGGTGGCCGAGGGCGTATCCATGCTGGCAGCCGCCTTCGCACCTGAGCCGGTCATCGTGCGGATGAGCGACTTCAAGTCCAACGAGTACGCCGGCCTGCTCGGTGGCGAGGGCTACGAGCCGCACGAGGAGAACCCGATGATCGGCTACCGCGGTGCTTCGCGCTACCTGTCCGAAGACTTTGCCGAATGCTTTGCGATGGAGTGTGAAGCGTTGCGATTCGTGCGCGAGGACATGGGCCTGACCAACGTCAAGGTGATGATCCCGTTCGTGCGCACAGTGGCCGAGGCCAAGGGCGTTATCGACCTGCTCGGCGAGAACGGTCTCAAGCGTGGCGAGCACGACCTGCAGGTCATCATGATGTGTGAAGTGCCCTCCAATGCCGTTATAGCCGAGCAGTTCCTGGAGCACTTCGACGGCTTCTCGATCGGATCGAACGATATGACCCAACTGACCTTGGGCCTGGATCGTGATTCAGCGCTGGTGGCAGGCGGCTTCGATGAGCGCGACCCAGCTGTGAAGAAGATGCTCTCGATGGCCATCACCGCCTGTCGCGAGCAGGACAAATACGTCGGAATTTGCGGGCAGGGACCCTCTGATCACCCGGATCTGGCCGACTGGTTGCTGGATCAGGGCATCGAGTCGATGTCGTTGAACCCGGACACCGTCGTCGAGACGTGGTTGCGCCTCGCCAAGCGTGCGAACGCCTGACCCGTCAGCCGGTGTGGGAGATACCGCCCAGCACGAGGTCGACCGCTGTGGTGATCAGCTCGTCACTGGGTAGTGAGTCGTGCATCATCGCGGCGGTCGAGACGAAGCCCGACAGCATCAACGAAGCGGCCTCCAGCTCCTCGCCGTGAGTGATCGTCGCCAACAATGCACGCTGCGTAGCTTCTCCGTTGCGGACCATCTCGTCCCGGACCTGGGCAAGCTGCTCGTTGGAGGACGACATCTCCGCGAGCACCGCCAGCAATCTGTCGAGGTGGTGTTCTTTGATGGCGGTACGGAAAGCGATCAGTTCGGCGATCAGATCGTGACGCACGTCGCCGGTGGGGACATGGTGAGGCATGTCGCGGAGCCAGCTGAAAGCGTCGTACAGCAGGTCGCTCTTGGTGGGCCAGTGCTTGTAGACGGTCGCTCGGGAGTAGCCCGCTTCGCTGGCGACGTAGTTGTGGGTGACTGCTTCGCGCCCCTGCTCCACCAGGATGCGAAGGGCTGTCCCCAGCACGTCGTTGCGGGTTCGAACCACACGGGCATCAACGAAATCGTCGTCCGTACCCGATGGGGTCGTCACGTTAATTACCTCACTTGTTGCTAGTGGACGATTTGTCTACTAGGTTCGTTGTAGTCCATTAGCGGCGCAAAGCCAAGTGCCGGGTTGCCCAGGTGATCCGAAGCATCCGTGTCAAGTGCCGCGCTACGTCCGAACCACCCAAGCACCAGGAGCACTCGTGTCCGCTGTTCTTTTCGGTTCCATCAGCACCATCGCCGACACCTCCGAGTTGCAGCGCCAGTCCTTCAACAAGGCTTTCGTCGTTCACGGCCTGGACTGGTCCTGGGATCGGGAGGTCTACCTGACGATGCTTGACAAGAGCGGAGGCAGTGACCGGATCGCTGCCTACGCCAAGGGCCGTGGTGAGGAGGTCGACGCAGACGCAGTGCACGCCACCAAGTCCGAGATCTTCCAGCAGGACCTCGCAACAGCCGACATCGATGCCCGATCCGGCGTTGTGGAGACCATCGCGCTGGTCAAGGCACAGGGCATGGGCGTCGGATTGGTCACGACGACTTCGCGACGGAACATCTCGGCGATGCTGGATGCTCTCAATCCGAACCTCACGGTCGACTTGTTCGACGTCATCGTCGACGTGACCGACGTAGACGAACGCAAGCCTGCCGGTGACGCCTACGAGTTCGCCTTGACCACTCTGGGTGAGAAGTCCGACCACTGCGTAGCTATCGAGGACAATGTCGACGGGGTACGGGCAGCGCAGGCAGCTGGAATCGCGTGTGTTGCGTTCCCGAACCAGAACACCGCCGGGCACGACTTCGCATCAGCGGATATCCGAGTCGAGCAGGTCCG
>JBBPZD010000159.1:0-4884 GCA_038199265.1 Actinomycetales bacterium
CGGCCGAGAGGAACATGCCGTAGGCCGAGGCCCAGAGCTGGGCCTGCACGACGCCGACCGCTTCGGCATCGGACGTGTGCGCAGTGCGCACGGCTGCATCGGGTGTGGGAGTCAGGTCAGTCATAGCTGGGCCCTTCGGTGTGGAACGCAAGCGGCACCAGCCGGCGCGCGGTCGGAATCATTGGTAGTCGGGCAGCGTCGGCGGCAGTCACCCAACGCACCTCGGTGACCTCGTCGGATAGGCCGGCCTCGCCCGCGACGAGGTGGGCTCGAAAGCAGACTCCGAAGACCTGGGTGTGGTGCCCGTCGCGATAGGCGATGACGACGTCAGGGTCGGAGTACGCGCACAACACCGTGTCGATCGCGACCAGGAGACCGGTCTCTTCGAAGGCCTCACGGATCGCGGCTTCGGACCAGGTCTCGCCTGCATCGACGCCACCGCCCGGAATGCACCAGAGTCCGTTGTCGGTTCGGCGCGTAACCAGCAGTTTGCCGTCCTGCATGACTGCGACACTGGCTCCGATCTTCTGCCTGGCGCCGCGGGTGATGCGCTGGCCACGTTCGATCTGAGTGCGAGGCGTGATGCGGTCGAACGTCAGCACGGTCCACCCGTCGTGGGCTTCGCTGGCCGTTTCCTGCCAGATATCCGAACTGTCGTACGGCCAGCCGGGAAAGTAGGTGTCGCCGTCAGGTTCCTGCGGGATGAGCGACAACAGGAGGCGGTCGGCATACGGCAGGGTCAACTCGTAGATCTGCGCGCCGCCGACCACGAAGATGTCCTCGTCCTGGGTCAGCCACAGTGCCTCGTCGAGGTCGTGCGCCACCTCGACTCCGGCAGCACCGAACTCGCAGTCGCGGGTCAGCACGATCGAGCGCCGCCCGGGCAACGCGCCCATCGCGGTGAAGGTCTTGCGACCCATCAGCATCGGGTGGCCCATCGTGGCCTTTTTGAATCCGCGCTGCTCACCGGGCACGTGCCACGGCATGTCGCCATCACGACCGATGACGCCGTTGGACGCGACTGCGGCGATGAGGGTGATGGTCATACTGCGATCGGCGCCTTGATCGAGGGCGCGGCGACGTAACCGTCCAAGACGATGTCCTCCAGCTCGAAGGCGTCGATCTCGGTGCGGGCCGGATCGAGTCGCAGAGTTGGAAGAGGCCCCGGTGTGCGGCTCAGTTGCTCGCGTGCCTGATCGAGGTGGTTCAGGTAGAGGTGCGCGTCGCCGATGGTGTGCACGAAGTCGCCGACGCCCAAACCCGTCACCTGCGCGACCATCGAGGTGAGCAGTGCGTACGAGGCAATGTTGAAAGGCACACCGAGGAACACGTCGGCCGAGCGTTGATAGAGCTGGCAGGACAAGCGGCGCACGCCGTCATCACCGGCGGGCGCGACGTAGAACTGGAAGAGCGTGTGGCAGGGCGGCAACGCCATCTCGTCGACGTCCGCGACATTCCAGGCCGATACGACCAGACGACGTGAATCCGGATTGGTTCGGATCGATTCGATCACGCGGGCGAGTTGATCGATGTGCCCGCCGTCCGGCGTCGGCCAGGAGCGCCACTGATGCCCGTACACCGGTCCGAGGTCACCGTTCTCGTCGGCCCATTCGTCCCAGATCGAGATGTTGCGTTCGTGCAGCCACGCCACGTTGGTGTCACCGCGAAGGAACCACAGCAACTCCCCGAATATCGAGCGCAGGTGCAGCTTCTTCGTGGTCGTGACGGGGAAACCCTCGCGTAGATCGAAGCGCATCTGGTGACCGAAGACCGAGAGCGTGCCGGTGCCTGTGCGGTCGTCCTTGCGAGCGCCCTCTTGGAGGACGCGGGTGAGTAGAGAAAGGTACTGATCCACGGCCCCGATGCTAGTAGCCGAAGGCGAGCGCGGACCCGCCCAACCCGCATCGGCAGTTTCTGCGGGGCTGGTGCGAAGGAGCCCCGGACGCCCGGGCCAGACCGGTGGGAGGTTGTAAGTAAGCGGTGGCCGTGCACACCTGCCCGCCGAGTGGGCGGAAAACCGGGAAGTGGTGCGGGACAACCAATGATGTGATCTGTATCACTTTTTGTTGAAGGTGTAACGAGTTGGTGACGACACCGATGTAGTAGTTGATCGCGTTACTACCCGGACCCCCGAGCGGGTAGTAACGCGATCTTTCACTGCCGCGATAGCGAGCTCGACATGGTCGCCTCTTGCACGTGTTCTGCGGCTCGCCTGCCGAACGGCAACTCGGCGCCCGGGCCCTCGCCCGTTAATGTTCGGGTATGACGATCTCCCCCTTCGGCCGGATGGTCACCGCGATGGTGACTCCGATGCACGACGACGGCTCGATCGACTACGAGGGCGTCCGGAAGCTGGCCACCTATCTGGCCGACAACGGCAATGACGGTCTGGTCGTCAATGGCACGACCGGTGAGTCGGCCACCACCACCGATGAGGAGAACGTTGCGACGGTCGAGGCCGTTGTTCAGGCCGTAGGTGAACGGGTTCGCATCACTGCCGGCGTCGGAACCAACGACACGGCCCACTCGTGTCGTGCAGCGAAGGCCCTCGCGGCTGTCGGCGCCCACGCAGTGCTGGTCGTCACCCCGTACTACAACAAGCCCCCGCAGGATGGAATCGTCGAGCACTTCCGAGCAGTGTGTGGGGCGGCCGACCTGCCCGCGATGGTTTACGACATTCCCGGCCGCACCGGGACGGCGCTCACCAGCGACACGATCCGCCGGCTGGCGCAGATCCCGCAGATCCAGGCACTCAAGGATGCCAAAGGTGATCTGTTCGCTGCGAGTGAGTTGATGAGCGACACCGACCTGCTCTGGTATTCCGGTGACGATGTGATCAACCTGCCGTGGCTCGCGCTCGGCGCGACCGGCTGTGTCAGCGTCGCCGGACACGTCCTCGGCAACCAGTACGCCGAGATGATCGCCGCCGTCGACAAGGGTGATCTGCCGCGCGCCCGCAGTCTCCACACCACCGCAATCCCCGCTGTCAACGCCGTGATGAACACCACGCAGGGCGCGATCATGGCCAAAGCCGCCATGAAGCTGCTCGGCGTCATCGAATCCGATTTCTGCCGGCTGCCATTGCTGCCGGCCTCGTCCGCACACCTCGACATTCTGCGCGAGGGCCTCATCCGATCAGGAGTTCTGTGAGCCACCCCCACCCCGAACTGAGCATGCCCCCGAAACTACCCAAGGACGGCGTCCGCGTCGTCGCACTGGGCGGACTCGGCGAAGTCGGCCGCAATATGACGGTCATCGAGTACGGCGGACGACTGCTCATCGTCGACTGCGGCGTCCTCTTCCCCGAGGACCACCCCGGTGTAGACCTGATCCTGCCGGACTTCGACTACATCAAAGACCGCCTCGACGACATCGAGGCGATCGTGCTGACCCACGGTCACGAAGATCACATCGGCGCAGTGCCCTACCTGCTGAAGCTCAAGGCCGACATTCCCCTCATCGGTTCTACCCTGACCCTCGCTCTGATCGAGGCGAAGCTGAAAGAGCACCGCATCTCGCCGTACACCCTCGGTGTCAAAGAGGGCGGTCGGGAGAAGCTCGGGCCGTTCGACTGCGAGTTCATCGCCGTCAACCACTCCATCCCGGATGCGCTCGCGGTCTTCATCCGCACCCCCGGCGGCACCTTGCTGCATACCGGTGACTTCAAGATGGACCAGTTGCCCCTGGACGGCCGGATCACCGACCTGCGCGCCTTTGCCAGGGTGGGACAGGAGGGTGTCGATCTTTTCCTGACCGACTCCACCAACGCCGAAGTGCCGGGGTTCACGACTCCGGAGCGCGACATCGCCCCCGCCATCGAGCGGGTGTTCGGCGAAGCCCAGCGCCGGATCATCGTCGCGTGCTTCAGCTCGCACGTGCACCGGGTTCAGCAAGTCTTCGACGCCGCCTACAAGCACCAGCGCAAGGTCGCCCTCGTTGGCCGTTCGATGGTGCGCAACATGGGCATCGCGAGCGACCTGGGGTACCTCAACATCCCCGACGGCGTGCTGGTCGACATCAAAAAGCTCGAAGACCTGCAGGACAACAAGATCGTCCTGGTGTGCACCGGTTCGCAGGGCGAGCCGATGGCGGCGTTGTCGCGGATGGCCAATCGCGACCACCGCATCGACGTCGGGCGCGGCGACACGATCCTGATGGCCAGTTCGCTGATCCCCGGTAACGAGAATGCGGTCTACCGGGTGATGAACGGTCTGATGCGGCTCGGCGCCAACGTGGTCCACAAGGGCAACGCGATGGTGCACGTCTCCGGGCACGCCAGTGCCGGTGAGTTGCTCTATTGCTACAACATCGTCAAGCCGCGCAACGTGATGCCGGTACACGGCGAATGGCGCCACCTGGTCGCCAACGCCGAGTTGGCCGTCAAGACCGGAGTGCCACGCGGCAACGTCGTGCTCGCCGAGGACGGCGTGGTCGTCGACCTGGTCAGGGGCAAGGCGTCGATCACCGGCGCCGTCCCGTGCGGCTATGTCTACGTCGACGGCTCCCTGGTCGGCACCACCGACGAGACGATGCTCAAGGACCGCCGGATCCTGCGCGATGAAGGCTTCGTCACGATCATCGTGGTCCGCGACGCCGACACCGGCAAGATCGCTGCAGGCCCGCACATTCAAGCGCGTGGTTTCGCAGAGGGTGAAGAGGTTCTGGACGAGGTGCTGCCCAAGCTCGAAGCGGCGCTGGAAGAAGCCCGCCGTAAGGGCGTCACCGACTCCCATCAGCTGCAGCAGATCATCCGCCGGACGGTCGGATCCTTCATGGGCGGCAAGCTGCGACGTCGCCCGATGATCATTCCGATCGTCATCGACGCCTGAGTCTCCCCACGAAGTTCTCCGCTGCGCTCCGATACTTCGCGGGGGCCCCGACGCC
>JBBPZD010000160.1:0-30093 GCA_038199265.1 Actinomycetales bacterium
CAATCACCCAGCGATGACTCGAACTCCGCCAACAGCCCAAGCAACCGGGCACCCTCCCCAGGTGCTGCAGGAACAATCGCAGGGGGCGCGATCGGTGTCGAGCAACTCACGATCCACCCCCTCTTTCCCCGGGTCCGGTTGTTCGAACCGGTATCCACATCATACGCCTGTTCGATAGTCCAGACAAGGTCACAGCGGCTGAAAAGTACTGCGAATAGATATGATTCAGGCGCTTCTATCCACACCTCCACCGCAACGCACTCGAATTCCGGCAGTTGTCCACACCCTTTCTGAACGAGCTGGACAAAGAACGTCCAACCGTTGCGATGACTTTCAGGAAGCGCCGGCGTCTACCTTTACAACCGCACTTCGCGGCCCGGCACTATTGCCACCAATCGACTGACCAGGAGCACGCCATGCCCACGCGAACCGCAGTACCCGCCGGAGCCCCCAGCTGGATCGACATCAGCACCTCCGATCAGGCCGCTACCCGAACCTTTTACGAGGCCCTGTTCGGGTGGACGTCCGAAGAGCCCGATCCCGAGATGGGCGGCTACTTCAACTTCCAGCACAATGGCGAGCGGGTTGCCGGGTGCATGTCGGCCATGCCCGGGACCCCGACCGACGTGTGGACGGTCTACCTGGCCAGCGATGATGCCGAGCAAACCTGCGCGTCCGTCGTCGAAGCGGGTGGATCGGTGTGCGCGCCGACCATGCCCATTCGCGATCTCGGCTCGATGGCAGTGGTCGCCGACCCCAGCGGAGCGCCGGTCGGCATCTGGCAGGCGGGCACCCACCCCGGCCTTCTCACCTTCGGCGAACCTGGGTACGCGACATGGTTCGAACTGCTCACGCGCGACTACGAAGCGACTGTCGGATTCTGCTCGGACGTGTTCGGCTGGGCACCCGAAGTCGTCGCCGACACGCCTGACTTCCGTTACACGGTGGGACGCGTCGCAGGTGAGGAGGTCGCCGGCGTGATGAGCACCGGCGACGAACGCCCTGAAGGCTCGACGGGTATCGATTCCTCAGCTCCGGCTCAGTGGTCGGTCTACATCGCGGTAGAGGATGCCGACGCAACACTCGCCCACGCCGTCGAACTGGGCGGCGCGGTCGTCTACCCGCCCCATGAGAGCCCGTATGGCCAGCTGGCGGCGCTGACCGATCCGACCGGAGCCCTGGTCAAGGTCATCGCATGAGCCCTACGGTGACCGACATGAGCGTCACCACCCACGACATCGACGCCGAGCTGGAGATGTACCGCAGGGAACTCACCGGTTACTGCTATCGAATGCTGGGCTGCCCTGTCGACGCGCAGGATGCCGTCCAGGAGACGATGCTGCGCGCCTGGCGAGCCACCGACGGCTTCGAGGGCCGGTCCAGCGTCCGTACCTGGCTCTACCGCATCGCGACGAATGTCTGCCTCGACGCACGCCGGGCGGATCAGCGCCGGGCCAGCCCGATGGATCTCGGACCGTCCAGCCCCCCGGTGCTGGAGTCACTCGGCACCCCGCGCCCGAGTTCGGAGTGGGTGCTGCCGATGCCGACCGCGCAGCTCACCAGCACTGATCCGGCTCAGGTGAGCGTCGGGCGGGACGACGTGCGGTTGGCGTTCATCGCAGCGCTGCAGCAACTCCCGCCCAGGCAGCGCGCTGTCCTGATCCTGCGGGAAGTCTTGCGCTTCTCATCAGCCGAGGTCGCAGGTCTGCTGGACACATCGACCGCGTCGGTCAACAGCGCCCTGCAACGAGCCCGCGCCACCCTGGTCGACCACCCCGAGCCTTCGCCGGTCGAGTTGACCCGTGACCTGGCCGGCCTACTGGCCCGATACGTGGCGGCGTTCGAGCGGTACGACATCGACGCGCTGGTCGCTCTGATGCGCGAGGACGTCGTGATGAACATGCCGCCGTACCCCTTGTGGCTAAGTGGGCCAGCCGACGTCGTGGCGTGGCTGGTGGGGCCTGGGCAGGAGTGTCGAGGGTCGCGCCTGGTCGCCACCTCCGCCAATGGCCAACCGGCGTACGGGCAGTACCGGCGCGCGCCCGGCGGGGGCCACGCTCCCTGGGCGCTGATCGTGCTCGGCATCCAGGGCGACCACTTCGCGACAATGAGCTACTTCCTGGACACCCAGGCTCTGTTCCCACAGTTCGGACTGCCGCTCCGCTTGACCTGACGAGACCCCGACAAGCCCGACCCGCCTTCTACCGTTCTCGGTCAGCGAGCCAGTTCGCGCGATTAAAGTATTTGCGCCCCACTCCGCCATATCGAGGACTCTCCATGCTGAAGTTGATGCGCGACCGATCCGCGCACGCAGCAGTTTCGAATACCGAGCTGTTCTTCGACCTGGTTTACGTCTACGCGATCACCCAACTTTCCGTGCGCCTGGTCGAGCACCCGACCTGGGTCAATGCGGCACAGACCGCGCTGCTGCTCGTCATGGTGTGGTCGGTGTGGGTCTACACCACCTGGGTCACCAACTTCCTGGACCCTGACAAGACCCCGACCCGGTTGATGCTGTTCGCGGTGATGCTCGGCAGCCTGGTGATGGCCGCTGGCATCCCGCAGGCGCTAGGTGAGCACGAAGGGGCCGACCGCGGACTCTGGGTCGGCGGGGCTTTCGCGCTCATACAGATCGGGCGCACGGCCTACTCGGTGTGGGCAACCCGCGGTGAAGCAGTCCACAACAACTTCCTGCGTATCTTCAGTTGGTGCGCCGTGTCGTGCACGCTCGCGCTCGTCGGCGGCTTTATCGACGGACCGGGGCGCGCCTGGCTGTGGCTCGCCGCCGTTTCCTTCGACCTCCTGGGCGGTTTCGCCCAGTTCTGGACGCCATGGCTGGGTCGTTCCGAAACTTCGGAGTGGTCGATCGACGGCGGGCACTTCGCCGAACGATGTCAGCTGTTCCTGATCATCGCCCTCGGCGAGTCAGTCGTGGCGATCGGTTCGCCGCTGGTGAATTCAGAACATGTGGACGCGCTACTGGCCTTTGCGTTCGTCGGAGCCTTCGGCGGCTCAGTAGCGATCTACATGCTCTATTTCGGCCGCACCGCCGAACAAGGTGTCCAGGCCATCATGAACAGCGACGACCCCGGCGAGCTGGCCGCCTTCGCGTATCACTACGTCCACCCCCTGATGGTCGCCGGAATCATCCTGGCCGCAGCTGGTGACGAGGTGGTGCTGCACGACCCGAGTCATCAGGCCGTGGACGGTGCGGCCTGGTTCGTCGCAGGCGGTGGCGCCCTGTTCCTACTCGGCCACTTCCTCTACCTGCGCCTCATCCGCACGGCGTGGCCAATTCCCCACCTCGCCGCGATCGCTGCGCTCCTGGGGCTCGCCGTAGTCGGGAGCCACCTGGCCGGGTTGACGGTCGGGCTCTTGACGTTGACGATTCTGACCGTCTTGCTGGTCGCTGATGCGGCTGTGAAGAGGGGTCAAGGCTCCATCTGACCGGGGCCTCAGAGACTCGTCTCAGGCATCGCTGTCGGCCGGTTCGCTCAGCCCGGCGAGCAGCTTGGCGGTGAGGTGATCGAGCTGCCCCAGTTCCTGAGCGCTCAGTGTGTCGAAGACGTTCGCTCGAACTTCGGCGACGTGGCCCGGCGCGGCCCCTTCCAGGGCCGTCAAGCCCTCGACTGTGATCGCGACGAACGCGCCGCGACGGTCCTGCGGGCATTCTTGACGCTCGATCAACCCGCGCTTACCCATCCGGGTCAGGTGGTGTGAGAGGCGGCTGCGCTCCCACTGCATACCTTCGGCGAGAGCCACGACGCGCATTCGGTGGTCAGCCGTCTCACTCAGCGTGACGAGTACCTCGAAGTCGGGCAATGACAACCCGCAGTCGTCGGCTAGTTGCCGAGCGAGCCGAGCGTTGAGCTGGGCATGCACCCGGATCCACTGCCGCCAGACCCGTTGCTCGTTGTCGTCTAACCACTGCACCGGGGTTGCCATGCCCTCATCCTAAACCAATGGTTGACATATCACTCACTTGCCTTCATTCTCTAAGTGACACGTCACCTAAACGTGTACTCGACGAGGAGAAGCGACCATGGACACCACCTTGAATGACCTGAACGGCGCATACACCATCGACCCGGTTCACAGCCAGATCGGCTTCGTCGCGCGGCACGCGATGATCACCAAGGTGCGTGGCTCGTTCACCGAGTTCGAGGGCACCGCCGCGACAGGTGCCGGGCTACGGGAAGCAAAGATCGATCTGTCCATCAACGTCGTGAGCGTCACCACACACGATGCAAACCGCGACGGGCACCTGCGCACCGGTGACTTCTTCGATGTCGAGAACTTCCCGACGATGACCTTCCACTCCATCGACGCCACGGCGGTGGACGGCAACACCCTGCGCGTCGCGGGCGACCTGACCATCAAGGACACCACCAAGTCGATCACCATCGATTTCGACTTCAACGGCGCCGCCAAGGACCCGTTCGGCAACGAACGCATCGGCTTCGAAGGATCCACCGTTATCGCCCGATCCGACTACGGAATCAGCTTCAATGCGGCGCTCGAAACCGGCGGCGTGCTGGTTTCGGACAAGGTCACCCTGCAGTTCGACGTCTCGGCCATCAAGGCAGCCTGACTGCGGCCCCGCGTTGACTGTCTCTGGAACCGTCGATGCGGGGCGCATCCTACGAGTCCAACTTCGCCCAGTACAGAGCGAGGCTTTACCCGGCGAGGCCCATCCGCCGAGATCTCGCTCGTGTCACGCCGACCCGGGTTCACCGCCAGCCCTCCAAACTCAGCTACTGACACCCCAGACCTTTGCCATCTCCAGGAAGTTACGTGCCTCATCGTGTCGAGATTGCCGTTGCAGCGTGCGCCCCAGCAGCAGAGCCGCATAGCCCTCCGTCGGCTGGGCGTCCAGGACAGCGCGCGCCTGCTGCTCCGCCTTGGACAACTGGGCAGAGTGGAAGTAGGAGCGGGCGAGCAGTAGGCGGGCATCCGTCGTACTGTGCGGGACGTCGGAGTTCGCGAGGAGCTTCTCCAGGATTCGCGCGGCCTCGGAGTAGTCGTGCTTCGCGTACAGACTTTCGGCGTACTGCAGTTGGGTGTAATCAGAACTGCTGGCGTTCACGTCGGTCATCTCGATCCTCCTGCGTCGCGCGTATGCCACAGCACCTCAGCCGCCCTAAGTCATCTGGGCTGGGTCCGCGAGGTGCACGGTGGTGCTGTCCTGACCTTCGACAACGATGGTCGCCTCGATTGTCATCCCACTACGTATCGAGCGCGCGATGAAGCACTCCTCGTGCGCGATCCGCAACAGTCGCTCGAGGTTCCCGTTGCGGCTCCCGGGTGCCAACTCGATACGCGGCCGTAGCGCGATTCGCTCCACCCACATCGGGCCGTCACCTTCGGTCATCACCCCGACCGCATGGTCGGTGTAGCCGACCACGTCGAGGCGGGCGCGGGCTGCGACAGCGAGGAACGACAGGAGCTGGCAGCTGCTCGCAGCCATCACCAGCAGTTGCTCGGGATTCCGCAGGCTCGGATCGCCTCCGAAGTGCGGGTCGCTGCTGATCGGGTGCGTTTGGCCCGCGACCTTGACGGAGTGGGTTCGGCTGTAGTGGTCGTAGCCGACCCCGGTCGATCCACACCAGTCCAGCTGGGTGGAATACCGGTGTTCTTGAACCATCACGCCACCGTCGACCGCGGGCCAGGCTCGACCTCGACCGGCAGGGGACGCCGCTCGGACAGCATCGCCATCACCATGTACTCGAAATAGTTCAGCCCTGAGTCGGGAATGAGCTGAGCATCGAGCTCGGCCGGAAGCCGAACCACTGTGCGCACGATGTTCAACCATGCCGCCCGTTCGCCCTCGTCCAACCATCGGGTCGAGTCGGCCCCGCCCACTGAAGTTCCAGCCGCCATGGCAATCAGGCTATTTCGTTCAGGTTTGAACTGACAGCGGTGGCCCAATACCCATCACCACCGCGCCCGGCGCGGCATTCGACTAATTTCTGTCGACCGCCGCTGCACAGGCGGGCCGATGTATCGCGATCTCGCACCGGTACAGACCACGATCGAGAGCTACGAGTTCGGGCTTTCGAAACGCTCTTTTCAGGTGGCCTGACCGGCCGCCCGGCCAGCCACCGCACCTGCTCTTCAGCTCTTCTGGAAACGAGCGAGCAGCTCTTCTCCCACCGGCACACCGAGACCGGTACACGGGTCCCATCCGGGCGCGGCCTCGTACTCACCGTTGGACCCGCTGACGATGTCCCGGAAGCCCTCCGGGGCAGACCCGGCAGCAGAACCCTCGTACAAACTGCCGTGGATGTCGGTAAAACGTCGACCGGTTGACTGCACGATCCGGGCGGTGAGCGCTGCCCACAGCGGAGCAACCGCGCTGGTGCCGCCGATCACGGTCTGGGTGCCGTCGATCAAGACCTCGTACCCCGTCGCGGGGTCGGCGACGGCCGCAACATCGGGAACACCGCGACCGGTGCCGCCATCTCTGCGGGTCGGAACACCTACCCGCGTTTGATAGGCGGGCACCGGGAACGCAGCGGACACCCCGCCACCGGTGGCGCCGCGCGAACCGCCGTTGTTCCAGACCGTCTCAGAACTGACCCGGGTATCGGTAGCCTGCAACGACGTACCGCCGCAACCCAGCGCGTGCGGACTCGAGCTCGGGAAGTCGCAGTGCACCCCACTGGGCTGCCCGTCGCCCGAACCGTTGTCACCAGCAGCTGCAGTAACGACCGCGCCGACTGCCGCGGCATCGGCGAACGCCTCGTCCATCGCCGTTCGCGCCTGCTGGGTCCACTGATCCTCGCTCTGACCCCAGCTGATGCTGATGGCCACCGGAGCGGGAGTGTCGTGCACCGCCTGGGTGATGCCGTTCAAGAAACCGGCGTCGGTGTTGGGCGCGAAATACACCTTGATCTGCGACTTCGGGGCCAACGCTCCCACCACCTCGATGTCGAGTAGCACTTCCCCGTCCGGCCCACTCGCATCACCGGTGGGGGCGTTCGTGGCTCCGTCAACGCCGACAGCGACGACCTGTGGCGAGTCGACACCCAGACCTTCGAAGTAGGTGTCGAGTTCTGCCTGCTGGTATCCGCCGCCCAGCTCGATGATCGCGATCACCTGACCTGTCCCGTCGGTACCGGCCGGGAATCGGTAGATGTCGCCGAGCTGCACGGGTGTGTATGACCGGGAAACCGCCCGTGCATGTGCGATGCGCTCCCGTGCCTGGTCGCGGTCGTCGAGCCCGAGCACCGCCATCACCACATCGTTCATCGATTCGGGCATCGACAGGTGCCCTGTTCGCATCCGGAACGAACCGGTCTCGCTGCGCACATCGTGCAGTTCGACGCCGAACAGGTCTTTGAGGACCGCGTAGGTGCCACGTACGCAGACCCGCCTACCCGGCGAGTCCTCCCACACGATGCTGGCGCCTGCAGCACTCACGCCTGCACGGACCGTGTCGAGGTCGGCCGGGTCAGCGCCGTACCGCTCCCCCAGTTCGGTTGCGTCGATGGCGTCGCTGGCCGGATCCTGCTGCGGTAGTTGTGCGCGCCGCCGAAGCACCAGCGTGACGTCGATCTCGCGCTCGTCACCGACCTGACCCGCTGCCGTCACCCCCGTGACCGCGTCGCGGTTACTACCGGTCACCCTGCTTCTGCGTTCGAACTGTTCAGCCATGACAGCCTCCCTGGTTGGTCCTGTCCTTCATCCTGCACCCCAGGACCGACAACGCAAGGGCAGGTCGCCGGCCCAGCCACGGACCAGTGACTCCCCATCGCGAAATTGAGATACCCGCAGCGCCCCATGCCCCCCGAAGTAGCTCGATACTCCGAACATGGCCATGGGGAGAATCGACAGACCCATCCCTGAGACATCCCGTTCTCGCTTCGTCCTTTGGGTTGGCTGGCCCGGCCAGCGCGCCCCCTCTGCACTACAGGAGGCAGAGCGCGGCCTCGCCGTCGTCTTCATTCTCCTGCGGGCGGGCACCGTTCTGCAGATACTCATCGGCGGTCTCGGATGGAAGGGAACCCCGACAGCCGAAATCGGCTACGCAATGCTGACAGCGGCGGTCGTGGCCCTCTCCGTGACCAGTGCGGTTGCCACATGGCGAGCCGGGAAGGTCCTACCGGGCTACTGGTCCTGGCTCGACGTGACGACTGCGGTGGTCGCACTCGTCGGATGTGCGGCCCTGGTCCCAGCCAGCATGGTGGTCGGCACGTGGGGTTCCTGGGGCAGCGGCTTCGCCGTCAGCAGTGCCGCGGCAGCGGGGGTTTGGGCACGCACCACACGAACCGTCACCGCGGTCTGCATCACCATTGCAGCGCTCTATGTGGCGACCGCAATCCAGTTCGGACAGTCCGACCTCGCATCGATCATCGGGAATGCAGTTGGCTATCCCTTCTTCGGATGGATAACTTTGGCTTTCGCGACCTACTGGCGTCGACTCGCCGCATCCTCGGACGCCGCCACTCAACGCGCCATCGACATCGCGGAACGGCGGCAGGCCGACCAGTATCGGCTGATGGTCCACGACGTTGCGGGCATACTGCGGATGCTTGGCGACGACATGACGCCTGCTGTTCATCTACCGCCACTTAGGCGTCAGGCGACCAAAGAATCGCGCAGGCTGCGGGCCTACTTGTCCGACGCGTTTCCAGGCGCCCGCAGCGGACCGGTTCCGCGTCCTGATCCCAACATCACCGTCGGCGCAGTGCTCTCCGACGTAGCGAGCGGATTCACCGACCTCCCGCTCGAACTGCTCATCGATCTGGGAGCGTGCACCCCGCTCGACTACCCCGTCGCACAGTCCTTGTCCGGAGCGGTAGCGACAATTCTGCACAACGTCAGGGCGCACTCAGAAGCGACCGAAGTCTTTGTTCACGCCGACTGCATCGAGGGCACCTGGGAGGTGGTCATCGCCGACAACGGTCGAGGCTTTGATCCAACGATCGATCACCTCGGATTCGGGCTACGCGAGCAGGTCATCGCAGCGATGGCACGACACCACGTCGCGGTCTCGGTGCGCTCTAGCTGCGGACAGGGTTGCTCCATCACCTTGCGTGGACGAGCCGCCTGATGCCGGCTGCTTCGTCTGCTCAACCACTGGTGCGCGCAGTCGTCGTCGACGACTCCAGCATCGTTCGAGACGGCCTGGCATTCGTACAGCACCGCGTCCATATCATTGCTGCATACTCGAGCGTAGAAGCCGTCCTGGCCGATCTCCCGGTTGCCGATCTGATCATTCTGGACCTGCACCTCAGGGCCCTCGGCGATGCCCCCGTGCTCCAGGGACGGGCAGCCGTCAGCGCTCTGGTTGCCGCCGGATACAGCGTCTGCATCTATACCGACGAACGACGGCGGCTAGTGCTGGCCAGCTGTCTGCGCGCCGGCGCCAGTGGCATCATCCACAAGTCCGATTCCAGTGACGACGCCGCTGACGCATTCGTCCGCGTGGCCCTCGGAGAAACGGTCATCACACCTGCGCTCGTTGGGCTCGGCGAAATTCTGGACCGCCGCGGCGGGCTCCCGGAATTAACCGCCCGACAACGTCAGGTGCTGTCGGGGCGAGCGCGTGGCGAGTCGTGGGGTGACCTGTGCGCGCGTCTTTACATCACCGACGCAACCGCGCGTGCCCACATGCGGGCTGTGAACGCGAAGATCGCGGCCTACTTCGAAGGCACGACGCCAGGTGACATCGAACGCCACCTCGGCCTGGCGCCCGGTGACCTCTTCGACGATTGAGCCTCATCAGCACTGAGGGTCGGTAGCCACGAAAACGTGGCTACCGGCCGCAACCGGTTTCGGCCAATCTCGATGACGACGGCACGTCAGCCGTCCGCCAGATGAAGGGGAACACCGTCATGAGAACAAGCATTCGCCGGCCCATTGCCGGGATCGGAGTCGCCGCAACTCTGTTCGGAGCAATCCAGTTCGCGGCAGCGGCATCAGCAGACGCATCGACGACCAACGACACGGTCATGACGACGACACAGCGCATGTCGTCCAACAAGCTCGCCTCCGCGCAGGTCGGGACATACGGTCAAGGCAGCCACCTCAACCTCGTCTGCTACACCCGTGGCCAAGCCGTGAAGGGCTATTACAGCAAGTACATCCCCGGTGGATGGGACAACCTCTGGTACCAGGTCTCGGACGGCTACTGGGTCGCCGATGTCGACATCAACACCAACTCCAACAACCCGGTCACGCCGGCATGTGCGACCGGAACCGTCATGGCCACCACACAGCGGATGGCCGGGCCGACACTCAACACGGCGCGGGCCGGCAGCTACAACCAGGGCCGCCTCCTGGGCCTGTCGTGCTACCAGCGCGGTCAGTCGGTCAAGGGCTACTACAGCAAGTACATCCCCGGCGGTTGGGACAACCTCTGGTACAGAGCTGCGGATGGCTACTGGGTGCCCGACGTCGACATCAACACCAACTCGAACAAGCCGGTCACCGGGCCGTGTTCGCAGCCTCCCCCGCCGCCCGCACCCCCATCGTCCTCAGTGGACGGCTTCGTCTCGCGCAATACGGGACGGCAACTCTCAAATGCACAGGGCACGTACGCCGGCGAATGTGTGAGCCTGGTGTCTCAGTTCCTTCTGCAGAACTACCGAATCACCACCGGCGCCTGGGGAAACGCGGTCGACTACCGGGTTGGGGGAAGCGGTGGAAGCAGGTTGACTGCGAACGGATTCAGATGGTCGAGTGACTCTAATTTCCGCAACGGTGACATCCTCGTCTGGGGAGCCGGTCGCTACACGAGCGCCGACGGCCACATCGCGATTTGGTACAACGGCAAGATTTTCGACCAGAACTTCGCCGGACGAAGGACAGCAGGGCTGGATTCGTTCTTCCCATACGGATACCTGGGTCACTGGCGCAAGTAGATCGCGTTTTCGGCCGAGATGGGGTCTGCAGAAACCACAGCAGACCCCATCTGGGCTGGCGGGGCAACGGGATCTTCCTACTGTCGGTGACCACCCGACGCGACCCGTGTGACTCGGTAGCGGACGAAGACGGGCGCTGTGAGCGCTGCGACGGTTACGAGAACGACGACCAGAACCCCGCCGCCTGCCGCCGCTGCCGAGGTACCGACGATCGCAGCCGCACCACCGTGCGCGACGTCGGCCAGCCGTGGACCACCCGCGACCACCACGGTGAACACGCCTTGTAGTCGGCCGCGCACGTCGTCGCTGGCCGCCGTCATCAACATCGTGGACCGGAACGCTGCCGACGCCATGTCGGCCGCCCCGGCCACCGCGAGCGCCACCAAGGCGAGCACCAATAGTGCTGTCGCATGGGTGCCGTGCGCGAACCCGATTGCCACGCCGAACACCGCGATCGCCAAGCCCCACACCACGATCGCGACGATCACGGCGAGCCCCTGACGCTCAGTGCGCGAGACCCAGCCCGAGAAGACGCCACCGATGACGGCTCCAGCGGGGATCGCAGCGAACAGCAACGCGAAGACCAACCCGCCATCGGTCGGACCGCCGAACGACTCGTGCGCGATCTGCGGGAACAGCGCCCGCGGCATCCCGAAGAGCATCGCGATGATGTCGACCAGGAACGACATCAGCAGCACCTTGTGACCGCGCAGATACTCGAATCCGTCCAGCACAGAGCGCAACCCGGCCTTGGGTGCTGTCCCGTCCGGTGGTAGCGCGGGCAGCACGATCACCGCCCACAACGTGGCGAACAACGTCACAGTATCGATCAGATAGAGCAGTTCGAACCCGAAGACAGGCAGCAGCACACCGCCCACCAGCGGCCCGGCGATGGCACCGAACTGGAACACCGTCATGTTGAGTGAGTAGGCCGCAGGAAGCTGCTCTGGCGGCAGGATGCGCGGCAGCACCGCAGACCTAGTCGGCAGATTGACCGCAAAGAACGCTTGCTGCAGGGAGAACAGCACCAGCAGCACCCACACGTTGTTCAATCCGAGTGCGGCCTGCACCCAGAACAGAGCACTGCTCGCTATCAGACCGACGGTGGTGATCCGCAACAATGAACGCCTGTCCATCACGTCGGCGAGCGCGCCGCCGTACAGACCGAAGACCACCAGCGGCACCAGCCCGAAGACACCCGTCAGCCCGACATAGGCCGAACTGCGGGTGATCTGGTAGATCTGCGCAGGGACCGCGACAACCGTGAGTTGGGCGCCGATGAGCGTGACGATCTCGGCGATCCACAGCCGTCGGAAGTTCGGGGTGCGCAGTGGCCGGGTGTCAGCCAGCAGAGCGCGCATGCTCGCCACGCAGGAATTCTCGCTTCTCGAGTTGAGATAGCCAATCTATGCGTAGCGGTGGGCGATGCTGACCGCCTGGTGCACGTAGCCGCCGCCGAAGACGACAGCGTGCATGGCCAGCATGTGCAACTGGTGCAGTGGCACGCGGTCCTGCCAGCCGTGAGCGAGCGGAGCAGCTTCGTCGTACGCCGCGATGATCCGATCGAGCTGAGGGCAGCCGAACAACGCGAGCGCCGCGAGGTCGGACTCACGATGTCCACCGTGCGCTGACGGGTCGATCAGCACCACGCCGTCCGACGTCCACATCACGTTTCCCGCCCAGAGGTCACCGTGAATCCGAGCCGGTACGTCGTCGGTGTCGAAATCGCCAGCAAGCAGCCGTTCGAAAAGTCGCTCGAAGACCACTTTCTCCTTCTGCAGTGCCTTCGATTGCTGGACCAACGGAGCGATGCGCAGGTCCGCATACATCCGACCCCAGCTCTCACAGGCCCGCAACGGGAGCGGAATCAGGTGGGTATTCGGGCCCTGGTACCCGTCGCCATCCCACCCGTCCGGGCCGACACCGTATGCCGATGCGCCGGCCGCGTGTGTCGTCGAGAGCACTCGACCGAAGTCCTCCGCTGCGGCTCGAGACGGTGCGGCGCTCTCCAGGTGCTCCAGCCCGAGACCGTGCCAACCTTCGCTTCGAATCTGCACTACGCGCGCCCCGTCGGCTGCACTCAACCACCGCAGACCGGTGGCCTCCCATCGCGCCGGGCGACCCGCCGTTTCCTTCATCCACATTCCACAACCTTCACCCATTGAGGAACGTGGTCGGAGTGTTCCTACCCGCGAGTCACAGCGGAATGAGACGCTGGTCACATGAAGAGCACCATGCAAACCACGCCCCTGTTGATCTCCAACCTGCTTCGTTTCGGCACCACGGTTCATGCTGATTCGACCGTCACCACGTGGAAGGCGGACGGTCCCGAAGTCACGACCTACGGTGAGGTCGGAAAGATCTCCGCGCGGCTCGCGAATGCGCTACGCGGGATGGGCGTCACCGGTGACCAGCGCGTCGGCACGTTCATGTGGAACAACACCGAGCACCTCGCGGTCTACCTTGCGGTGCCGTCGATGGGGGCAGTGCTGCACGCGATCAACATCCGGCTCTTTCCCGAGCAGCTGATCTACACCGCCAACCACGGCGGCAGCGAGGTCATCGTGGTCGACGACAGCCTGGCCGAGCCGTTCTCCAAGGTATTGCCCCACCTACAGGGCGTGCGCCACGTGATCATCAACGGCAGCGGAGTGAGCGAGGACGTCCGCGCGACCATGTCCCAGATGGAGCACATCGAGAGTGTGCACGACTGGGACGAGCTGCTCGCCGACCAGCCGGACACCTTCGCCTGGTCCGATGATCTGGATGAGAACTGCGGCTCTTCGATGTGCTACACCTCGGGAACGACCGGCAACCCCAAGGGCGTCGTGTACTCCCACCGCAGCACCTACCTGCACGCCGTCGGCGTCACCGCGGCGCTCGGGATCACCCAGGCCGAGAAGTTCCTCGTCGTCGTGCCGCTTTTCCACGCCAATGCGTGGGGGTACCCCTACTCGGCCATGGTGTCCGGCGCGTCTCTGGTGATGCCGGACAAGTACCTGCAGCCGGAGCCGCTGGCAACGATGATCCGAGACCTGCAGATCACCTCAGGCGCAGGCGTTCCCACCGTGTGGAACGGGTTGCTGCAATATCTCGATGCGACCGAGGACGTGGACGTCTCCTCCTGCCACATGCTGATGGTCGGTGGCGCTGCCGTCCCGAAGTCGATGATGAAGGCCTTCCAGGAGCGTCATCAGATCGAACTCATCCAGGGTTGGGGTATGACGGAGATGTCGCCCGTCGGCACCCTGGCCGTGGCGCCTGGAGCTGCCGCCCACGAGTCGGAGGAATACTGGCGGTACCGCGCGTCGCAGGGCCGGTTGCTGTGCGGTGTGGAGGCCCGCATCGTCGGGCCCGACGGCGCCTCACAGGCCTGGGACGGCGAGAGTGTCGGTGAAGTCGTGGTCCGCGGGCCGTGGATCACCGGGTCCTACTACGCCAACGGCACCGAGTCCGAAGGCGAGATCGACGATGCGGCATCGAAGTTCGATGACGGCTGGTTGCGTACCGGTGACGTCGGCAAGCTCACGCACGATGCCTACCTGGTCCTGACCGACCGCTCCAAAGACGTCATCAAATCTGGTGGCGAGTGGATCAGCTCGGTCGATCTGGAGAACGAGATCATGGGCCACCCGGACGTCGTCGAGGCCTCCGTGGTCGGTGTCCCGGACGAAAAATGGGGCGAGCGACCGCTCGCTGCCGTGGTGTTGCGTGACGGAGCGACGACCACTACAGAACAGCTGCGGGACTATCTGGACGGCAAGATCGCCAGGTGGCAGTTGCCCGAGCGTTGGAGCGTCATCGACGAGGTTCCCAAGACAAGCGTCGGCAAGTTCGACAAGAAGGTACTGCGTCAGCGGTACGCCGACGGCGACCTGGAGGTCGAAACCAGCGGCTGATCCGGTCTCGGTTGTCCGCAGATTCGGCCACCCAGGTGCACGAATCCGCGGACAACCGTGTGTCCAGGTGCTACTGCGAAGGGCTCGGAGAGGCGATCGAGTCGCGCAGTACCGGCGTTGCATAAATGACGGTGCGGGCACGGGGTAGTCCGCCGACCGCGGCTTCGATACCGGCCACGATCGCCTCGACCAACTCCTCGATCGGCCAGCTGTAGGTCGTGAGCGGCGGCGCGAGTAGCCGGGAGACCGGTGTGTTGTCGTAACCGACGACTGACAGGTCGCTCGGAATCGCCAGGCCCAGCTCGGCTGCCGCGCCGTAGGCCCCCCACGCCATCGAGTCCGACAAACAGAACAATGCCGTGGGCGGGTCAGAGCCACGCAGCACCTCCTGCACCACCGTGCTTGCTGACTCCAGATCGTGGCGCGCGGCGTGCAACGTGATCGTGACGCCGAGGCTGTTTGCGATTTCGCGCACGACGTCGGCGGCCGGTCGGTCCGGAGTGCTGGGGCGAGCGGGGGTGAGAACGCCGATGTTCCGGTGGCCGGAGTCGACGAGGCGGCGCAACCCGTCGCTCACTCCGGAGGCGTTGTCGTAGACGATCTCGCAGGCACTCTCGGCGGCGGGCAGCGCGTCACCCACTGCGACCACCGGCACCGATCGGGCGATCTGCGCCCACTCCTGCGCCGCCGGGTCCAGCGGCATCACCACCAGCACGTCCGTCTGGCGGGCAACCATGTCGCCGGCCAGTTCGAGCTGCAGTGTCGGGTCGGAGGCAGCATCCAGGATGTGCGCGCTCAAACCCCGCGACGGGAGCACCGCGACCAGTTCGGCGACGATCCGCTGCTGCCAACTATCGGTCAGAGCCCCACAGAGGATGCCCACCACGTCGGTACGCCCGGACGCGAGCGCGCGCGCAATCGGGTTGGTGCGGTAGCCGATTCGTTCCGCGATCTCACGAACCCGGTCCTGGGTCTCTTGCGGCACCCGGATCCCACGCAGCGCGTAAGAAACCGCAGCCGTGGAAAGGCCTGCCTCTTGCGCTACGTCGCGTTGCGTAGGCGGGCGGGGCGTTTCCCGGGGATCCGGGTCCGCGTTCGACGGGGAGGTGTCGAGCCCGACACCGGCCGTGCGGGGTGAGTCGCCCATTCCACGACCGTAACCGCCAACCCCTTTCCACCGCAGGAGTGGCTCTTCACCTGCTTGGTGAAGCGCTTGACTGGGCTCGTGGTGATGCGCTTAAATGGTCTTAGTTTTAGCGCTTCACCAGGCCATTAGGAGGTGCACCATGCCCGATCCACGTGGATCTATCGACGTACACCAGCACCTGTGGCCGCCTCAGCTCGTCGAGGCCCTGCGCGCTCGCAGCACCCCGCCGCGCCTGATGGGCTGGACTCTGCACCTCACCGGCGAACCACCGTGCGACATCGAGCCACGCGATCACGACTTGAAGCTGCGCCTTTCGCACGAACCTGCGGGGCGCGCCCGGGTGTGCATGTCACTCTCGACCCCACTCGGCATCGAGAACCTGCCTACCAGTCAGGCGCTACCGCTGCTGCAGGCGTGGCGGGACGGTGCCACGCAGTGGCGAGCGCCGGTCTCTGCCTGGACCGCGATCAGCACCCTCGAACCCGATCTGACATCACTCAAGGCTGATCTGGATGCAGGATTCATCGGCCTGCAAATCGGCGCTGACCTGCTACGCACGCCGACCGCCCTTGAGGCCGTCGCACCGGCCCTCGCCGTCTGCGAGAACGCGGGCAAACCCGTCTTCGTCCACCCAGGGCCCGTTGCGCCCGCACGCGACGCACCGATCTGGTGGGCACCCGTCGTCGACTACGTCGCGCAACTGCAGGCTGCGTGGTGGTCCTGGCACACCGTCGGCCGATCGCTGCTGCCGAGTTTGCGCATCTGTTTCGCAGCGGGCGCCGGGTTGGCGCCCATCCACCACGAGAGGTTGACCGCACGCGGTGGCGGGCACCTCGGCCCCGTCGACATCAATACCTTCCTAGAGACCTCGTCCTATGGTCCGCAGGCAATCGACTCACTGATCCGGGTGCTCGGCGTCGACGTGATCGTGCTCGGTAGTGACCGGCCCTACGCCGAACCGCTCGATGTCGGCCCACACCTCGAAGGCATGCCACCCGCCAGCGGTATCCGGACGCCAGCCCACCGCCTCGTGCTCGGCAGTGCCGCCGCGCACGCCATCACCACCGCCAACCCGACCCGACTCCTGCAAGGAGACCAGCGATGACGACCATCGAATCCGCCCCGCATCCCGCCATCGAAGACCCGCACTCGCTGTTGGAGGAAGTACCGGCACGCCATGCTGTGCCCATCCGTGCCGTACCCACCTCGATCACCCTCGACAACCTGCCGCACCGTGATCTGACCAAGCGCGAACTGCTGGCGCTCGCGACGTCGATCGCCCAGCAGCCGCAGCTGTGGCAACAGCACGTGGCGTTTGATGCGAACGAGCGGCATTACGTGTCCTACCACCGCGACGCGCACGTCGATGTCTGGATTCTGTGCTGGACTCCTGAGAACGACACCGGTTGGCACGACCACGACATCTCCTCCGGTGCGGTGGCCGTCGCACAGGGCACACTCACCGAACACAACTTGGCCATCGGCGAGCCGCTGCTACACACCGAGGTGGGCGCGGGCCACGCGTTCTGTTTCGGGCCTGAACACATCCACCGGCTGACCGGTAAGGATGCCGGTTCGGTCTCGATCCACGCCTACTCGCCACCGCTGTGGCGCCTGGGCCAGTACGCCGTCACCTCCTCGGGGGTGCTGCGCCGCACGTCGGTGTCTTATGCCGACGAGTTGCGCCCCCTCGATGACATCGTCTGACCCGGCCTCGTCGAGACTCCCCGAGTGTCTGCGTTTTCGCGCACCCGTGTGCACGAAAACGCAGACAACCAGTGGAGGAAGGCCATTAGGCGGCGGTGCGCAGCTCGGTCAGGTCGGTCGCCCGCCGCAGGAACAGCAGTGACAGCGCCGTGATCGCCGTCGCGATGAGGAGCGTTCCGCCCGCGAGCACCGTCAGGTTCGCCCAGGGAATCGGAACCGCAACTGTTCTCGCATCTCCGTTGGGGGTTGCGCTTGTGCCATAGATGCCGCGAGCCGCGAAAACACCAACCAGAGCGGTGATGAGCACCGCGGGCACCAGTGGCGCGACTACTTCACACAACGTCGCCGCGGCCAGAGTTCGCCGCGGGACGCCGGACGCGACCAGTGCAGCCAACGTACGCCGACGAGTCACCACACCCTCCGCCGCAACGACCAACAAACCCGCGACCGCGATGCCGATCGAAATGGCCAGGACAGCGTCGACCAGGTTGAACGCGGTGACGAAGAAGTCGTCCTGCTGGCCGGCTTCACTAGTCGCGATGAGAAAGTTCGCACGCAACCCCTGCGCCGCCGCGCCGATCAGCACCGCGAGCACGACAGCCGCGCTCGATCGACTGGCCGTGAATGGGGTATCGACCATCCGGCGGCACGCGATCAACACAGCCGGACGACGGGTACGCGCTGCGCCGAATCTGCCCAATTGATAGGCGAAGGAGGCCGACCCCAAGGTCACTCCGACGGCGGCCAGCACGAAAAGTAGCGGGATGATCAGGAAGAACACCAGGTGGAAGTCGACCTGCCGCGTCGGCAGAAACGAGAACCCGGTCAACCCCCCGGCTCCGATGACGAACACGATCAACGGCGTGATGGCAGGCGGACGATGCGCGACGCGACGCGTGACACCGAACGGCGTGAGTGCGGTCCGCCGCAACGACACCAGTCCGAGCAGAGTCGCGCCGAACGGGATGACCAGTAGCACGATCAACAGCGCCAGCGGATGCGGCAGCACGTCGGTCGGCAGCAACAGCTGGCGGCGCAGTGGGCCGTCCCCGTTTTCGCCACGATATCCGGCGGCTCCCGTGGCTATCGGGAACCAAAGGTGTGCGACCAGGTACAGCACGCCGGCGAGGACCGACCCCAGAGCAGCAGCGCAGAAGACTTCGGCGGCGAGCACGGTCCGAGCGTCGCGGGGGGTGCCCCCCGCCATCCGGATCGCAGCCAACCGGCGATCACGCGCCGGTGCGCCGATCCGGCTGCACTGCCCGACGAACGACAAACTCACGAGGCAGAGCAGCACCATCGCGAAGATGACTCCCGGGTGCAGTCCCGGTTCGCTGATCAGGGTGGTGAAGTAGGGGCCGTCGTCCGGTCCGACGACCGCGACAGCAGCCGCGAGTAAGAGAACCATCGTCGAGAAGAGGGATCCGAGCACCGTCAGCACGATGCGCAGGGCATCGGTCCGGCCACCGGTCAGCGAAAGCCGCGCCGTGGTACCTAGATTCGGACCGCGGTCGCCGCTCACGGCGTTTCCCGCCCGACGAGCACGTGCTGCGCCTGCGCCGGGTGACCTGCGAGCTGTCCGTCGATCAGTTGGATTTCGCGATCCCCGTATGCAGAGATGCGCGCGTCGTGGGTCACGAGCAGGACGCTCGTGCCCGACTCGTGGGCGACCCGTGTGATCTGCGTCATCACCTGCTCACCGTTGAAGGTATCGAGCGCGCCGGTAGGTTCGTCGGCGAACAACACTTCGGGCTCGGTAACCATCGCCCGGGCAATCGCAACCCGCTGCGCCTGCCCGCCAGACATCTCTGGCGGACGACTCGCCGCCAGACCGCCGACCTCGAAACGATCCAGCCAGGTCATCGCTGCAGCCATCGCGCCGCCGCGACGTTTACCGTCGAGCAGCAGCGGCAGCGCGACATTCTCGGCCGCCGACAGTTCGGGCACGAGTTGACCGAACTGGAACAGCACCCCGAATTCGCGCCGCCGCAACCGCGAGCGCTTCGCCTCGTTCTCCTCGCTGATCCGGCGATCGCCGAAGTCGACCTCGCCAGCATCGGGGGTGAGGATGCCCGCGAGGCACAGCAGCAGGGTCGACTTGCCCGACCCGGAGGGCCCGGTCACGGCGAGGATCTCCCCGCGTTCAAGCTTCAGGCTGACGCCCTTCAGCGCCGGGTTCTTTCCGTACGACGCAACGACTGAACGGGCATTCAGCACGGTCGAGGCCTGCGCGGGTGAAGAGCTCATGGCTGAATCTCCTTGGTGAGGGCGGTGATGCGGTGTAAGGCCGTTTCCATCCACCGCAGGTCTGCGTCCAGGTGTGAGATTGCGTAGTCGGCGCTCAGCACTTCATCCAGAGACGATGTCGGGTTGGCCTTCACTGTGGTGAAGTGCCGCATTCGGTCCAGGTGGGCGGCTCGCTGGCGGTGCAGGTACTCGGTTGCCTGACCCTCGCTCGTGGCGAGGATCGCGATGGTGACCTTGGTCGAGAGCGGGTTGGCGACGAACGCGAAGGGTTCTTCGATCTCATCCAGCCACGCCTGCAGAGCGGCACGGCCGACATCGGTCACCTCGTAGACGGTGCGGTCCGGACCATCGACGCGCTGCACCGCCACGGGCTCGACAAGCCCCTGGCGGTGCAAACGTTCCAGCGTCGCGTAGACCTGCCCGAAAGCCAGCGGCTTCGTACTCGGGAACCGGTCGTCGTGCGCTTTCTTCAGTTCGTAACCGTGCTGCTTCCCCCTGGATAGCAGCCCCAGAATCAGGTGGCCCGTCGACATACCCCTATCTATTCATATGGTGAATAGCATCGTCAAGGCCCCTCGTCTCGAGTCTGCCCCCTCTGTACGCACCACTTCGCAGCTGGACATGAGGTCGGCCTATCAGCCGAGGATTTTCCCTTGTCCCAGTTCACCCCCACAGCTGCACTCCTTCCGAGGGACCGTCGCGGAAGTGCAGGGTGGAATCAGTTGATGCCGCTCGCCTGGGCGCCGACCAGATCACCGAGGTGCGTCATCGATACCTTCTGCTGGACGGAAACCCCTCCCAGGTCGCTTACCGAGACACCCCGTGCGGGCGGGGTCTCGACCCCCTGATCACCGAATCCGGAACCGCCACCCTCGGGCTTCGGAGAAGCGGTGAGCTGCTGGGGCCACCAGACCAGGTGGCGCCTGCCGGAGCGCGACCTCCGGGGCACAACCTCCGGGGCCGACCATCAGCGCGACGGTTGCGGACTCGCTGCGAGAGTTGATTCCGGGGAGGGGAGGCAGCTGGTTCGAACGCGCTGGGGGCACGGCGCGCTCGGCTCAGGCGCAGTCGGTAGACAACCGGCGTGATCGCGAGGACGGCGGTAGCAACCGCAGATACACACCTCACGCACCGCCTCGAAACAAGCCGTTCGGTCGGTCGTCATGACAGATAAGTGTCCGACGGCAGCGATGTGTGTCGCGGGGTCGCACAGCTTCTCGTACGGTGCTGGGTATGCCGATTGCTTCCACCGTGCCGCCGTTCTACTCCCGGCTAGGCCCGCAGGACTACCGCCCGAGCATCTCGGTGCAGGGTGCCTGGCGCGACGACGAGCAGCACATGTCTCCGCTCAGTGGGCTGATCACCGAAGCTCTCATTCGGCACGAGCGGCGCGACGGCATGCGCATTGCCCGCCTCAACTTCGAGATCCTGGGCCTCATCCCGCTCGCGGACACCCGTATCGAGGTGCGCACGATCCGGCCCGGGCGCACCATCGAACTGCTCGAAGCGGAGGCGAGTGTCGGTGGCCGAACGGTGGTGATGGCCCGCGCCTGGCGCCTGGTCGTCAGCGACACAGCTGACGTCGCCGGCAACGAACTGCCCGCGATGCCGGGGCCGCAGGAGTGCGTCGCCTTCAAAGAGGGCGGCACCGAGTGGGGCGGCGCGTTCATTGCCTCGCTGCAATGGCGGACTGCGCCGGGTGGTCGCGACGGGCGCCGTGCAGTATGGGTTCGCGCTACCTGTGACCTGCTCGCTGACGAACGGGTCGATCCGACGTCCTCATTCGTGATGCTGGTCGACACCGCGAACGGCAGCGCCACCAGAGCCCGACCGACCGAGCTGCTGTACCCCAACGTCGACCTCGGAATTCACCTGCTGCGAGCGCCGGACCCCACGTGGGTCGGGCTTGACGTGAGTGCCAGCTTCGGCGCGGACGGCATCGGCCTGACGTCCACCACCTTGAACGACATCCACGGGACGGTCGGTCGCGCCGAGCAGATCCTCACTGTGCGGCGCATCCCCAGCTGAGGCGGACGCGGCGCGAGCGAGGCGGATGCGCCGCAAAAGCCGCCACATGAGCAGTACGCCGGTCGCGAAGGCGGCCCCGACCAGTTCGTCGATCACGTAGTGATCACCGGAGTACACGAGTGTGACCGCCATCAGCAGCGGATAGCAGGCGAGCAGGCACTTGACCCACCAGCGAGCACCGAAGAAGAAGAAACCGGCTGCCAGCACCGAGAATGCCTGGTGGAGCGAGGGCATCGCTGCTACCAGGTTCGCCTCGGCCTGACCGAACGACACGGCCCGGGCGAAGAGCTTCAGGCCGAGCATCTCCCAACCTTCACCGGCGTATCGGCCGACGGGGGCTCCCTGGATGTATCCCTGCTGCGAGGCCAACCAGGGTGGCGTCATCGGGAAGACGAAGTACGTCGTGAGGCCGATCGCGGTCAACCCCAGGACGCAGTACACCCAGGCCCGGAAACGGTCTCGCCACCAGATCCAGAGCACTACCGCGATCAGCGGTGTGACGAGGAAGTGACTGGTGTAGCTGAGGCTGAACAGAACCGTGTACCAACCGGTTTGGCCCACGTGATGAAGGTGCGACTGCATCCATTGGGTCGGCAGGGTGCCGCCGAACATCGCCCGGTCGACCTCGATCGGGAGCTTCGTATGCAGCGGCGCCCCGATGATGTTGCGGGAGCCGTCCCGCGGCACCAACCCACCGTCGTCGTACTTCCCTGCGAACCCCCGGCTGAAGTCGTAGGCCAGCAGGATCCCCTGGAAGGGCAACCAGTCCAGCAACACCCGTCTCAATGTCCGCCAACCCCGCCCGACGCTGAGCGTCCCGAGACCGACCACGATCCACGCGGTCATCCCGATCCGGTCCACCGGTAACCCGGCTACGAGCACGTACACGCCCAGTACGGCGAGGTAGCCGCCGATGGCGATGCGGCGGCGACGAGTCCAGTCCACTGGACTCGTGTTGTCCTCGGCCGTCGGCATCCGACTGATCCTAGATAGCCGACCTGTCGGTGAGCTGGAGCTCGTCTGTTCCAGGCAGGACCGCCACTGCCTGCGGGTTGACCTGCAACCGGAGACGATCATCGTGTACCGGAGCGTCAGCGATTACCTCGATCCTGCCCAGCCCGTCTATTTCGACCAACAACCGCACGCCGTCCGGCCCCACTGAACTGGACTGGACGGTGCCCCGCAGATCACCGTCGGCGGACGGGCGCAACGCTCCGCGTCGCAACGCGGTCGGGATTCCGGGGTGCCCCACGAGGTGTCCCGCGTCGGCGGGCAACACAGTCCGATACCCGAGGAATGACGCGGCGGCAGCGTCGACCGGGTTCCGCCAGACCTCCAACGCCGCACCGTGCTGCACCAGCTTTCCATCGCGCAGCAGCGCTATGTCGTCGGCCACTGCGAAGGCCTCCTCTTGGTCATGGGTGACCATCACCGCGGTCGTGCCGGTGACGTGCAGCACCTCACGCAGCTGACCGGCGAGTTGTTCCCGCAGCGCGGTATCGAGTGCTGACAACGGCTCGTCCAGCAACAGCAGTCGCGGCTCGGCAGCAAGAGCTCGGGCCAACGCCACGCGCTGCTGCTGACCACCGGACAACGACCCCGGCCGCCGGTCCTGGATGCCGGGCAGGCCGACCAGTTCGAGCAATTCCGCGACGCGCGCGCGGAGCTGCGGTTTCGGCATCCGGGCACGAGCCAGCGCATACCCGACGTTCGCAGCGACGTCGAGATGAGCGAAGAGCTGCCCGTCCTGGAACATCAACGCGAAACCGCGCTTGTGGGTGGGGGTGTCGGTGACGTCCTCGCCATCGAAGCTGACCCGCCCCTGATCGGGGTGCTGCAGCCCGGCTACGACCCGCAGCAGGGTGGACTTGCCGCACCCGGACGGGCCGAGCACCGCCAGTGTGCGGCCGGCCTCCACGACCAGATCGATCGCGTCGAGCGCCGGTGCACCGTCGAACTGCACGCTTACTTTTTGGATCTGCAACTCACCCATCAGAACCTCCCGACCGATCCGACCCGCAGGCCCTCAACAGCGGCCATCACCACAGCGGTCATGCCCGCGAGCAGCACCGACGCGGCCAGCGCCATCCCGAAGTTGTGCCCGCCGGGGTGTCCGATGAGCTGGTAGATGACGACCGGGAGCGTCGGATTCGCGGGCCGGGCCAGGAAACTCGTCGCTCCGAATTCTCCGAGCGAGACGGCGAAGGCGAAGCCGGTCGCAGCGAGCAACGGACGCCAGATCACCGGCAGATCGACAGTGCGCATCACACTCAACCGGCCCGCACCGAGGCTGGCGGCAGCCTGTCTCTGACGGTCATCGATCGCCCCGAGCGCAGGTGCCACCGTGCGCACCACCAGTGGCAGGGCGACCAGCGCCTGCGCGATCGGGATCAGGACCTGAGAGTCACGCAAATCCAGCGGCGGCCGGTTGAGCGTGACGAGGAACCCGAAACCGACTGTCACAGCCGAAATTCCGAGCGGCAGCATGAACAACGCGTCGAGGACCGTGATCCGACGCCTTCGCCTACCGGACACCTGCCCACCTGGCCGGTGCGAGACGACCACCGCGACTGCGAGGCCGAGGGTCACCGACAACAGCGTGGCGTCGATCGCGATGCTCCACGAGCTCCTGATGGCGTCGACCACCGGAACGAGCAGCGCTCCGCCGTCACCGGCGGTCGCGAGCCGCCGGTAGTTCACCAGACTCCATCCGTCATCCACCTGCAGCGAACGGATCACCAGGCTGGCGAGCGGCAGGATCAGGAACGCGACCACTGCTGCGGTCGCTGCGAGCACCGGCAGATCCTGCCGGGTCGGTCGACGTCGGGCACTTACCCCAGCCCGCAACGGGGTCGGGCGCACTCCTGCCCGGGCGCGCTCGACCACCGCCAACAGGAAGATCACCACGACGAACTGCGCGATCGACAGCACGGCGGCTGTTTGCAGATCGAGGATGTCGGTGGTCTGCAGATAGATCTCGGTCTCGATGGTGCTGAATTTCAGCCCTCCGAGAGTCAGCACCACGCCGAACGCCGTCGAGCAGAACAAGAACACGATCGTCACCGCCGACAGGATCGTCGGCGCCAGAGCGGGCAACGTCACGGTGCGGAACACCTGCGCAGGGCTAGCGCCTAGCGCCGCCGCAGCCTCCTGCGGTCGCGCATCCAACCCGGCCCACGCGCTGCCGACCGTGCGTACGACGACTGAGAGGTTGAAGAAGACCAGTGCAAGCGCAATGGCTATCCAGCTGCCATCGAGGCCGAGGAACCCGAGCGGCCCGGAGCTGGTCAGCAGGGTTCGGAAGGCCACCCCGACGACCACTGTCGGCAGTACGAACGGAGTGGCGACGATCGCCCGCAACACCCCCGCGCCGGGAATGCGGAGGCGGTAGAGCGCGTACGCCACCGGCAGTCCGAGCAGCGTGGTCACGACCGTGCCGACGGTGGCAATCCCGAGTGTGAAGAGGATGACCTTGCGCTGGCGGCTGCGGCCGAAGACCTCCAGTGCCTCCCCGAGCGCCCAGTGACCGTCGGGATAGAGACCGCGGGCGACCATCCCGCCCACCGGCAGCACGAAGAAGACAGCGAGGAACGCCAGGGGGACGATCGCCAGGGCGACCGGCCACCACCCGCGAACCCTGTTCTGCCAAGGGGCTTTCCGTGCGGCTTCAACCGCCGGAGCCCGGGTCAGGACGTCGTGTCCTGCCATTGCTTGATCCAGGTGTCGCGCTGATCGCTGATCTGCGCGGCGGGCAGGCTCAGCGGCTTCTCGGGGGTCTTGACGTAGGACTTCCACCCGGTTGGTAGCGCGACGGTCTTGTCGACCGGGAAGACGTACATGTTGTCCGGCAACGCTGCCTGGAAGGTCTTGCCGAGCATGAACTGCACGAACGCCTTCGCGCCGGAACTGTTCTTGGCGCCCTTCAGCACCCCGGCGTACTCCTGCTGCTGGAAGCAGGTGTTCGTCAGCGCAGAGGTGGTCGACTTGCCGGCCTTCACCGTGTCCGCGGGCGAAGTGTTGTACGACAACACGATCGGGCGGCTGCCCTTGCCACCACCGGAGGTGTAATCAACGCCCCAGGCATCGCTCCATCCACTGGTCAACTTCGTGTCGTTGGCCATCAGCTTCTTCCAGTACGGCTGCCAACCGCTTTCCCCGTACTTCGCGATCGTCGCGAGCAGGAACGCCATACCAGGCGAGGAGGTGGCAGCACCGGGGCTGACGAAGAGGCCTTTGTAGGCAGGTTTGGTCAGATCGTCCAGGCTGGTCGGCGGGGTCTTGCCCTTGGCCTTGAACCACGCGTTGTCGACGTTCACGCATACGTCGCTGAAGTCGATCGGGGTCAGCATGCTCGCTGCTTCACCGGTCACCGCGTACTTCTCGGCGCCTGCGGGGAGCTGCGGGGAGTAGGCCTCCAGCACACCGGCTTTGGCTACCCGTGAAGCGAAGGTGTTGTCTACGCCGAACACCACGTCGCCGGTCGGGTCGCCCTTGGTCAGCACCAGCGAGTTCGAGAGTTGCCCGGCATCACCGGATGCACGAACCGTCACGGTGTACCCGGTCTGCTTCGTGAAGGCGGCGAGTACTGGCTTCGGGACGGCCCACGAATCGTGGGTCACGAGAACGACGTTCTTCGGCGGGGCCGAGCCACTGGCCTTGGGGCTGGCGGCAGTGTCGCCGCCGCTGAGCGAACACCCGGCCAGTACCGGGACGGTCAGCAAGGCTGCGATGGACATAGTCGTGTACTTCATCGGATTCGACCTCCTCTAAACGAGGGGCCTCGAGACTTCCTACACCGGTACTAACCGGATCAGGTTCGAGGGTCTGCGGCCGATCCGCACTCTCAGCGCTGCTGCGCTCCCCTGTCGTATCCGCCTCCTACGATACGCACGACGGGCGGCCGGGCGCACCCTCGGGGTACGTTGGGGCAGGTCCAAAACTCGAAGAACTCGGAAGGTTGCGTCATGAGTGCCATTGTGTGGAAGGTGATGTCCACAGGGACACGCATCGCGTCTCGGAAGCTCGCGATGAAGGTGACCGACACCGGGTGGGCAGCCGCAACCGGCAGCAAAGCCCCCCAGGATGCGTACGAGCCCGAGCGCTCGCACACCGAGGCGACCGTGTACGCCGTCCTGTCTGCAGCTCTGCTCGCGGGCGTTGCGACTTTGGTCGAGCGCAAGATCGCCGACTATTACACCCGGTCCACCGGCCAGCCTGCTCCGCCCGCTCAGAAGGCAATGGAAAAGCGCGAGAAGCAGCTGGCCAAGGATGCCAAGAAGTAGCGCTCACCACGACTCCTCAGAGCTACGCCCGCCTCAACCACGGCCGGTGCTGGTGGTCAACCCGCTTTCGACACGCGCTTCTCGGCGTCACGCAGGTCTGCTTCCCGCAGGCCGGACATCGCCCATTTGATCGTCGCGACGCTCAGGCTTCCCGCGACCGTGTCGGCTCGGCGAACGACGTCATACCCCGAAAGCCCCAGACCTTCCCTTGCCCACATCGGCAACGCAGCCACGCCGCCACGCGCGACGAGCATGTATCCGGGTCTCGCGCCGAACGGGAGCGGTGGTTCACGGAGTAGGAAATGCCCCGCGTCGACGGCGGCCGGAGTAGATCGCAGCGTCTTGCGGTGCTCGTGCAGGTGCTCACGCAGTTCGTTCACATTTGCCGGAAGGTTCGTAGCTCCAAGCAGCGCGGACGCTGTACGGGCCTGCGACACGTAGGTATCGGCCTCTTCGGGTGTCAACGGATCACCCGAGTACATCTGGTAGGCAACCAGGAAGCTGTGGATCTCAGCGATGTGCACCCATCGCAGGAGTGCAGGGTCAGAGGCTGCGTACGGAGCACCCTGGTCGTCCTTGCCGCGAACCCGCAGGTGGATCGACTTCACGTGGTCGATCACCTCTTCGGCATGCTCGATGGTGCCGAAGGTCGTGGCCGCGATGTAGTAGCTGGTGCGCTGCAACCGCCCCCATGGATCGCCGCGGTAACCACTGTGCCCCGCGACCCCCGCCATCGCCAACGGGTGCAACGACTGCAACAACAACGCAGCGACTCCGCCGGGGAACATCGAGGCGTGGGCGTGCACCCTCCAAATTGGGTCATCTTCGCAGAACCAACGCGGCCCTTCGGCTTCCCAGATTCCTCTGGCCTTGGTGGGCGCGTCATCGCCGGCGACCTTCGATCGCAGGAGTTGGCCGAGGGCACGCTGGGCCCCAGCGACCGGCAGCATCACGAGAGAATTCATCGCTCATCAGTATGCGCGGGCCGCTCAGACCAACCGCACCCGCCCGAGCTACACAGTGGTGACATCGTTGGATGAGGGTGCTGCAGTAGCTCCACTCCCACCACAAAATGCGCCCCTAGTGCACTGCATCGCCGTCGCGCGCATCACCGCAGCAGGTCGCCCTTACCGAAGAGTTCGGCAGTCTGCGTGGCCGACGGACTACCGGCGTCGACATCGGCGCCCGCTTCGAGCAGCATCCACACGATGGTGTCCTCGCCCTTGAACACCGCTCCGGCCAATGGCGACTGGCCACGGTCGTTCAGTTTGTTCACATCGGCGCCGTGCTCGAGCAGCACCTTCACGGCAGTGGGTCGGCCGTTGTAGGCCGCCAACATCAACAACGTGTTGCCACCGGCATCGGCGAAGTCGACTGACACCCCATGCTCCAGGCACGCCGCAAGCTGCACCAGGTCGCCGTCGCGCGCGAAGCTTTCGCAGGCGCGGTCGCCTCCCGTCGAGCTGAGGTCCGGTGGAGGCGTGGTCACAAAGGTAACCCTAACCTGCACGTGCACCTCTAATGCCCAGCAGGATGCACCCACCCAGCGGACGACGAAAGGCCCACACGTAAAGATCCTTGTTGTCAACGTCAACACGACCGCGTCGATGACGGCGGCCATCGGACGCCAAGCCGCCCTCGTCGCACTGCCGGACACCGAGATCGTGCCACTGACTCCCCTCCTCGGCGCAGAATCAGTCGAGGGCAATAACGAGAACTATTTCGCGGCGATCGCCATCACCGAGACGGCAGCTTCGACTGCGCAGTTCCTTGGCCGTCCCTACTCGGTCGTCACCAGTGTGGACCGCACGGTGCCGCTTATCCACGATCGACTCCGGCTGGCGGGCCTGCTGGCCGCCGCGTGAAGTTCAGGCCCCCTCGGCCCGAGCTTCACGCTGACCCAAGACGCCGACCTCGTGCCTGGTGAGCTGCGAGTTCACCCCGGATGCCGGTCAGCCAGTGGCCGAGGATCCGCCCAGGATGACCGACGCGATGGGGACACCCGGCCGGTAGGACAGGTGCCGGTAACTCGGTGCGTCGAGCACCGCGAGATCGGCGCGGGCACCGACGCGGAGTACACCGATGTCCCCCCGTCGTAACGATGCCGCGCTGCCGGCGGTGGCCGCTCGGACGGCCTCTGCCGAAGTCATCCCCATCTCGCGCACCGCTACCGCGATCATGAACGGCATCGAGCTGGAGTAGCAGGTGCCGGGGTTGCAATCCGTGGCGAGGGCGACCCGCACACCGGCGTCGATCAGGCGCCGCGCGTCGGGGTACGGCGAGCGCGTCGAGAACTCCACACCCGGTAACAGCGTTGCGACAGTGTCGGATCCCGCCAGCGCATCGATATCCGCATCGGACAGGTAGGTGCAGTGGTCAACACTCGCGGCGCCGACCTCGACTGCCAGCTGCACCCCCGGTCCGGGGCCGAGCTGATTGCCGTGCACCCGGGCGAGCAGGCCGGCGTCTTGTCCCGCGCGCAACACACGCCGCGACTCGTCCTGCGTGAAAGCGTGCGGGCTGTTCGGTTCGCAGAAGACGTCGATCCAGCGCGCGTATGGCGTACACGCTGCGAGCATCTCACCGGTCACGAGATCGAGGTACGCCGCGCGCCCGTCGCGCGCGTTCGGGGGAACGACGTGCGCACCGAGGAAGGTCGTCTCGGCCGTGAATTCGGCGGCGATGCGCAAGGCACGCGCTTCGTCGACCACGCTCAGGCCGTACCCGCTCTTGATCTCGACGGTCGTGGTGCCTTGCGCGCGCATTTCGGCAACCCGACCCGCCACCAACGCTCGCAACTTCTCGTCGGTTGCCGCGCGAGTGGCTGCCATCGTCAGTGCAATGCCGCCTCCGTCGTACGGGGTGCCGGTCATTCGCGCTTCGAACTCGGCCGACCGGTCCCCCGCGAAGACGAG
>JBBPZD010000161.1:0-5019 GCA_038199265.1 Actinomycetales bacterium
CCAGGTCTGCAGGTACAGAACATCGGCACGGTCGGCAAGACCTTGCCCACCTTCACCACCCTCTGGGACCAGCTGCTCAGCGGCAGCCGCACTCAATGAGTAGCTGACAGTGAACGGCCTGCAGTGGGCAGTAGAACCATGAGAAGCCAGCCGTGAGCGGCAAACGTGTGTATGACGAGAGCGATGTCCGCGTGCGCGCCGGACGCCGCGGCTCACGCCCCCGCACCAAGGAACGACCCGCGCACGACGACGCCGTCATCGGCATGGTCATCGGGGTCGACCGGGGCAGATGGACCTGCCTCTATCAGGATCATCCGGTCATCGCCATGCGCGCCCGGGAACTGGGGCGTAAAAGCATCGTGGTCGGCGACCGGGTCGCGATGGTCGGCGACGTCACCGGCGCCACCGGAACGCTCTGCCGGATCGTCCGCGTGGAAGAACGCACCTCGCTGCTGCGCAGGACCGCCGAGGACGACTCGGACAAGATCGAGCGGGTCATCGTCGCCAATGCCCACCAACTCGCCATCGTGACCGCGCTCGCCGATCCGCAGCCGCGGCCGCGGATGGTGGACCGTTGCCTGGTTGCTGCCTACGACGCCGGTATGGAGCCCCTGCTGGTGCTGACCAAGTCAGACCTTCGCGACCCATCTCAATTCCTACAGGACTACGTCTCGCTTGATGTGCCGTACGTGGTCACCTCGTCGTTCGCCTTCGACGCCCAGGGCGACTCAGTCGCGAAAGATGATCTGCACGAGCTTCGCGAGCGCCTCGCCAACCGCACCACTGTGCTCGTCGGCCATTCCGGTGTCGGCAAGTCCACGCTGGTCAACGCGCTGGTGCCGACCGCAGGACGAGCGATCGGCATCGTCAACGCGGTCACCGGACGAGGCAGGCACACCTCGACGTCGGCCGTCGCGCTGCCGTTGAAGGGTGGCGGCTGGGTGATCGACACCCCCGGTGTGCGCTCGTTCGGTCTGGCGCACGTCGATCCGAACCGCATCATCGACACCTTCCCCGACCTCGCCGCCGGCACCGACGACTGCCCGCGCAGTTGTAGCCACGACGAGCCTGAGTGCGGCTTGGACGCCTGGGTGGCCAGCGGCCGTGCAGGACCTTCGGGGGTCTCCCGATTGGAGTCGCTGCGCAGGTTGCTGCGGTCCCGCAACGGCACCCAGGATGATCACATCGACCACGCGGGCAGCACAGAAAACAGCTCACTATCGATCCCCGACGCGAACTAGACCGTCGTGATCGCGACCCCGAAACTCAGCGTGCCCGATTCAGTCGCCCGCCAGGTGATGGCTTTTACCGAGATCAAGTCTGCCCCGGGTCGCTGGCGGTTTGCCGTAGAAGCGACGTTCCTCGCCGCGATCTCGCTGACGGTCGTCAGCCTCGTCTTCTCGCCATCGCTTGCAATCGTGGGTCTGACGGGCGCCTTCCTCGCTGTCACCGCCCGAACCAGGCCACTGCGGGCCCGCGCGACGATTCTGGCGATCATGTACTGCGGTTACGTGATCTCGGTGGCGGCTGGTGCACTGACAGGGTCGAGACCATGGTTGCTCACGATGTCTCTCACGGTCATCTCGGTGGTGGCCGTACTGGGGTACAACGCCCTCGTAGGCGATCAGCCCGGTCCGATGTTCTTGGTACTCGGAGCTGCCATCGCGTCCTATCTGCCCACGATCGGGATCCCGGTCGCCGCCGTCGTTCAGATCAACGTGTTGGCTGCAGGTAGCGCGTGTCTGACGGCCTTGCTCCTGCAGGCGCTCCGGCACGACACGACGGTGCGCGATGTCGTCGACGCCGCCGAGAAGTCGATCACGGCCTACACCCAGACCGTCCCGGGAGAGGGTGATCCGGCCGAACGCGGCAAGCTGCGGGACGCCGCGTACGCCTCGGTCTTCCGTGCCAGTTCGGTGCTGGAGTCCGCAGTCGGGTCCAATCCGCACGGGCGCCGGTGGGTGCGCGCCAATACCAGACTCCGGCAGTTGCACGTGGCGCTGGTGCAGCGCATCTCCCTCGCCCGACTCGGCGACGCCCCCGTTGCGGTAGGCGACATGGAGCAGAGTCGCTACCTAGGATTGCCGTCGGCTCGGTACCTGCTGCGCTGGGGCCTGTCTAAACGATCGCTGCCCTGGTTGGCGGCGCGACGACTGGCTGCGGCTGTCTTGCTGACCTGCGCCGTGTCGTACGGGTTCGGCGTCGGTCAGCCGTATTGGGCTGTTATGGCGACAGCCCTGATCATCACCATCGGCGCGGACCGACTCTCCCTCACCCATCGAGCGTTGCACCGGCTGTCCGGAACCCTGGTCGGCGTGCTGCTCTTCTTTGTCCTGCACCTGCTCGACCTGGGCGGCGTCGCGCTGCTGGCGGCCGCGCTGTTGCTGGTGTTCACCATGCAGATGGTGGTGGTGCGCAACTACGCGTTGGGCGCCGTATTCATCACCCCGATGGCACTGTTGATCTCCTCGGCGGGTGCACCCTCCCGGCCGGTCCTGGAGGTCGCCGGACTGCGCATCCTGGATACCGCGATCGGCGCTGCCTGCTCGCTGGTGGTCATTTGGGTGAGTAGTCGCGGCACCCCGATCCTGTTGGTGCGCCGTCAGTATCGTCGCGCGCTGCGCGCTCTGGAGCACCTTCTGGTGCTGCTCGCCGAAGGTGAGCACGCCACCGAACACGGCTTCTCAGCCCGCCGCGATCTAGCGTTCGAGCAGCTGCAGTGCGCGCAGATACTGCGGATCGCCCAGGTCGACCTGCCACTCACCCTCGGTAGTTGGGATGAGATGGAGGGCGCGCTGAACGAGGTGTCGTACACAGTGCTTGCCGCGTGTTGGACCGTCGATCCGCCGGCCGTACTCGATGCTGCGGCGATGGCCTCGCAGATGCAGCGAATGCTCGCCAAGCTGCCACCGGTGAGCCGCGGCCCGGTCGATGCCCAGGAGCTGGCCCGTGATCTGCACCAGGTCATGGCCGCCGGAACCACCGATGCGTCTGCGCGGCCAGTAACACGTACGGTGCTGCCATGACTCGGCGCGGCTTGCTGACCTACGACGACGACGTCCGCATCGCTCACGTCCTGGCGGACGCCGTGGAACCGATCACGGCCGGGCGGTTTCGCGCCAAAGATCTTGCTGTCTCCACCAAACCGGATTTGACGCCGGTCAGCGAGGCAGATCTGGAGGCCGAGCGCGTCATCCGCGCCCAACTGTCCCGCGCCCGGCCGCGCGACAGCATCAAAGGCGAAGAGTTCGGAGTCACCGGAACGGCCGAGCGCCAATGGATCATCGACCCGATCGACGGCACCAAGAACTACGTGCGGGGCGTGCCCGTCTGGGCCACGCTGATAGGCCTCGTCGATGCCGGGGAACCGGTTGTCGGGCTGGTCTCCGCACCGGCCCTGGGCCGACGTTGGTGGGCCGGCCGGGGAACCGGCGCCTGGACCGGCCGATCCCTGTCGAGCGCCAAACCCATTGCGGTCTCAGGCGTCTCGCGTTTGTCGGATGCCTCTTTCTCCTACTCGAGCCTCACTGGGTGGCGCGATCGAGACCGCCTGGACGCCGTCCTGTCATTGATGGACGACTGCTGGCGCACCCGTGCCTACGGCGACTTCTGGTCCTACATGCTCGTCGCCGAAGGTGCTGTCGAGATCGCCGCCGAACCGGAATTGGCGGACTACGACATGGCGGCTCTGGTACCGATAGTCACCGAGGCGGGTGGCCGTTTCACGGGTCTGGACGGACGGGACGGTTGTTGGAGCGGCGATGCGATCGCCACGAACGGGCTGCTGCACGACGATGTGCTGGCACGTCTCAGCTGAACCGTCCCCTGGTAAACAGTTTCGATTTCGAAGTATGCTGCCATAACACTACAGAGCGAGATCTTTCGCGCCCGGTTGCAGCTGCAAGGAGAAGACAATGAGTGTCCTGGATCAGCCCGTCGTCGAACAGGGCGTCGCCCAACGCCGCGAGTTGCGCACTGAGCTGCCCGGCCCGAAATCGCGGGCGTTGACCGAGCGACGAGACAAGGTCGTCGCCGCCGGTGTCTCCTCCACGATGCCGTTCTACGTAGCGCGCGCCGCTGGAGGAATCATCGAGGATGTCGATGGCAACACGCTCATCGACCTCGGCTCCGGCATAGCTGTGACCTCGGTCGGCAACTCCGACCATCGAGTCGTCGAGGGCGTACAGCGTCAGGTCGCCGACTTCACGCACACCTGCTTCATGGTCAGCCCGTACGAGGGTTACGTGGCCGTCGCGGAGAAGCTGGCCGAGCTCACCCCCGGCGATCACGCGAAGAAGTCAGCACTCTTCAACTCCGGCGCCGAAGCCGTCGAGAACGCAGTAAAGATCGCTCGATACGCGACCGGCCGTAGCGCCGTCGTCGCGGTCGACCACGCCTATCACGGACGTACGAACCTCACGATGGCGTTGACTGCGAAGGCCATGCCCTACAAGGCAGGCTTCGGCCCGTTCGCGTCTGACATCTACCGCGTTCCCACGTCCTACCCCTTCCGTGACCCCGAGGGTATGACCGGTGAGCAGGCTGCCCAACGCGCCATCCTGCAGGCAGAGAAGACCATCGGCGCCGATCAGATCGCAGCCGTCATCATCGAGCCGGTACAGGGCGAGGGCGGCTTCATCGTCCCCGCGCCCGGTTTCCTGCCCGCCATGTCGAAATGGTGCACCGAGAACGGCATCGTCTTCATCGCCGATGAGGTGCAGAGCGGGTTCGCCCGCACCGGTGCATGGTTCGCCTGCGACCACGAGGGCGTCGTGCCCGACCTGGTCACCACGGCCAAGGGGATCGCGGGCGGTATGCCGCTCGCAGCGGTCACGGGTCGCGCCGAACTGCTGGACAGCGTGCATGGCGGTGGCCTCGGTGGCACCTACGGCGGGAACCCCGTCGCCTGTGCTGCCGCCCTCGGTGCCATGGAGACGATGGCCGCCGACGGCTTGATCGAGCGCGCGCAGCAGATCGAGGAGTTGGTGAAGGGTCGGTTGACACAGCTGGCTCAAACAA
>JBBPZD010000162.1:0-12772 GCA_038199265.1 Actinomycetales bacterium
AGGGATCCGACCACCGACGCGAGCTCACTCTCAGACAACTGAAAAACCGCACCAGGCCAATCACCCAGCGATGACTCGAACTCCGCCAACAGCCCAAGCAACCGGGCGCCCTCCCCAGGAGCTGCAGGAACGATGGGTGGGGGCGCGATCGGTGTCGAGAAACTCACGATCCACCCCCTCTTTCTCCCAGGTCCGGTTGTTCGAACCGATGTCCACATCATACGCCTGTTCGATAGTCCAGACAAGGTCAAAACAAGCGAAACATGCTGCAAATAAGACTAACTCACGATGAGTTATCCACATCACTTCGGAATTCCCAGGTGGAGTAGGAGTTGTCCACACGTCATGTTCGTGGCCTTTGCCGTGTGTGGGAACAGCCATTCGCAGACCGTTGCTGCACGCCAGCGCGGCGAGTGACTTCGCGGCCATCTAGGGTTCGAATGTGTTGATTCTGTTGCCGCCGTCGGAATCGAAGCAGGCCCGCGCGAGGGGTAAGGCACTCGACCTACAGCGGTTGTCATTTTCATCGCTGACTACGACCCGTGACGCGATCATCAATGCAGTTGGCCCCGTCTCCTCGTCACCCGATGCCGCGGTCGCACTCGGCGTCAGCCCGAACCTCACCGAAGAGATCGCCCGCAACACCCGACTGCGGGACGCTGCGGCTCTCCCGGTGTCGCAGCTGTACACCGGCGTCCTCTACGACGCCCTCGACCTCGCTTCCCTCGACTCAGCTGCACTGCGGCGGGCTCGGCGCTGGATAGTCGTCCAGTCCGCCGCGTTCGGAGCGGTACGCCTGACAGACAAGATTCCCCCGTACAGGTTGTCGATGGCGGTCAACCTTGCCGGCCTAGGGCCCTTGGCGAAAGTGTGGCGCGATCCCCTACGGGCAGAAATGGCGGCGGCAGCAGGGCGCAAACTCGTGGTCGACTGTCGCTCGAGCACCTATGCCGCTGCGTGGACACCTACCGGACTCATCGCAACGAACTGGGTGCGCGTCGAGGTGCCCGGGGCTACTCACGGCGCAAAACTCACCCGTGGGCTCGTGACGCGCGCACTCTGTCAGCTCGACGTCGAGCCGACGAATCCCCCCGCACTGGAACTGGCCCTGAGGGCGGGGTTCGACACTGACCTGATAGCCCCGTCGGGCCCGTTGAGACCCTGGTCGCTGCGGGTGACGCCACCACCGCAGCGCTAGCTGCACGCACCTGCCGACTACGGCAGGTAATGCGTTGCATTCAGACTTCGGACGACCGCCCGACCGTCCGGCCACACGCGAACCGTCGTCAACGACGCCGGATCGGCCTCGAGCATCCACGCGGTCTCACCGGAGATCCCAAGCAGCAACGACAGCACCACCATCAATGGCTTGCGGTGGGTAGCCACGACGACAGTGCCTCCAACCCCGGCAGCCTCAACCGCGTCCCGGAATCCCTCAGCCACACGCGACGCGAACTCGGAGTTCGACTCGCCGCCCTCGGGGCGGAAATCGGACTCGCAGCGCATCCTCGACAGCTCGCCCGGATACCTTTTCTCGATCTCAGGGAAGGTCAACCCGTCCCAGCTGCCGACGTGCTGCTCATCCCAGTTGTCGTCCACCCGAGGGGTCACACCGAGCGCCTCTGCGACGGCGCCACCGGTCTGCATCGCTCGAGCCATCGACGACGTCACCAAGTGGGTCGGACCGCTCACGTACTCCCTGAGGTGAGCAGCCGCCGCAGCCGCCTGTCCACGACCTTCTGCGTTCAGACTCGGGTCGGCTCCACCCCTGCCGTCGAGGCGGTGGGTAACGGTGAACTCGGTCACGCCATGCCTCAGCAGGATGACTGTGGTCGACTCGGCTGCGTCTGGACGTTTGATCCCAGTCGGTGCTGTCGGTGCGGTGGCCTCACCGCCGACGGGATCGAACAGGGTCGCTGCCGGCAGGCCCCCGCTCTTCACGTTCTGCGGCTGAACGTCTTTCTCTGAATCTGTGGATTTCGCGACCGCCAGCTCGTCCGCCACCCAAAGGTCACGCGAAACGCGCTTGCCATCCATGCCGTCGTTGCTGAGCTTGTCTGCGTCTTTGTTGATCTCGCGCGGGATCCAGGTCCAGGTAATGCTGCCGCCGAGTTCGCGCCGACGGCGGACCAAAGCGCCTGCTTCGAGGGCGAGCCGCTTCATGTCCTCGTGCTTGATCTTCCACCGTCCCGCCATCTGTTCGATGACGAGCTTGGAATCCATCCGCACAAGGACGCGAGCGCCGGGATCGATCTTTTCGGCAGCCTCGAGACCGGCAATGAGCCCGGAGTACTCGGCCACGTTGTTGCTGGCCTTGCCCAACGGCGCAGCACGTTCGGCTAGCAACTCGCCGGTGTCGGAGTCGCGTACTAGCGCGCCGTACCCGGCAACCCCCGGGTTTCCCCGAGAGCCGCCATCGGCCTCCATGACCAGTTCACGCACCACGAATGCTCAGATCCCTGATTCTGCGGTCCGCACCAGGATGCGACTGCATTCCTCGTGTCGTTGAACCTCATCGTCAGCGGCGGTTCTGATACGCGAAAGCTCCGACTGGTCCAATTCGAGTCCGCAGCCACCGCAGCGGCGTTGGGCGAGCGCCGCTGCTCCGATGCCGCCCCGATGATCGCGGATCCTGGTGTAGAGGTCCAGTAAGTCCTGACCGACTCCCGCGGCCACATTGACGCGTTCAGCAACAATGCGATCGCGCTCCGCGGACAGCTCGAGTAATTCGGCGTCGCGTTGTTCTGAACAGTCCGTCAGCCGTGCGCGGGTCGCTTCCAGCTCGGCCTCACAGCGGGTGCTGGTCTCTCGTAGGGTTTCAGCGCGCTCCATCACCTCGAGCTCGATATCCTCCAGGTCGCTCTGCCGCCGGGCGAGCGCCTCCAGTTCGTGCTGTAACGCCTGCAGGTCTTTCGGTGACCCCTGCCCGGCATCCAATCGCGCCTGGTTGCGCGAGGCGCGGTCGCGCACCTGTTGCACGTCGAGGTCAGCTCGAGTGATCTCGCGGTCCAGATCGGACAGCGCGGTTCGGGCCAGTACCACTTCTTCCTCGCCTGTCCGGGTCTGAGCCTGCGCCTGCTCCACCTGCGCATTCAGCGGAAGTGTCCGCTCCCGGTGCGCGATCTGATCGAGACGGGTATCGAGTTTCTGCAGGTCGAGCAACCGCCATTGACGACTGGTGTCAGCTTTCACGGGCGCTCCTGGGGTACTGGTGGCTCATCATCCGGAATGTACTTGTGTACGGGGTGATCGTGTCCGGCTCTACTCAGCGTGACGGCCCACGGTGAAATCCCAGGGGTCGGTCCGCAGTGTGGAGACGTGCGTGACGATACGTGTCTGCAGGGCGTTCTCGAGACGCGATGCTGCTGCGGCCAGCCACAGGTGCTCAGTTGCGTAGTGGCCGGCGTCGATGAGGTAAGGCGGGCCGTCACCGGCTTCTTCTCGTGCTTCCAGCGCGGCATGGTGACGCAGATCAGAGGTGACGTACACGTCGGCGCCGCAGCGACGGACATCGTCGAACTTTCCGTCACCGGAGCCGCCCATCACTGCAACCTTACTGACCATCGCGGACGGGTCGCCCGCTATGCGCAGCCCGACCGGGGTGGGGGGCAACGCGTCTGCGAGCCGGGTGGCGAAGTCTCGCAGGGTGATTGCCTCAGCCAGCTGGCCCACCCGCCCGATCGGCCGGCCGTCCTCGGTGCCCAGTGGACCGCACCTGTCAGGTAGCCCCGCTGCGGCCGCCAACGCGTCGTTGACCCCCGGAGAGGCGATGTCGGCATTCGTATGTGCGCAGTAGATCGCCAGGTCGGCGACCACCGCCGACGTCACGATCGCGCCTTTCGCCGTTGTGGTGGCGACCGAGTGCACACCACGCAGTAACAACGGGTGGTGGGTGACCAGCATGTCCGCCCCGGCCTCGATGGCCTGCGCCACAACTGCGCGGGTCGGGTCGACCGCGAAGTGCACACGGCGCACCGTCTGATCCAGGTCGCCGGTGACCAGACCTACTCGGTCCCAGGCTGCGGCAGTGTCCGTCGGGTAGCTCTGCTCGAGCGCCTCGACGACTTCAGCGAGAGTGACGTCATCGACGGGGGTGGTCATAGCGCCCATTCGTATCAGTCGCGCATGCAATCGGAGATGAGTGGGCCCGGCCGGGCTCGAACCGACGACAGCCGCGGTGTAAACGCGGTGCTCTACCAACTGAGCTACAGGCCCCGAAATGGAGCGTGGCGATACTAGACGAATCTGCGGCCGATGGTGACGTCAGCCGTACTCACGGATCCGCTCTGCAGACCGAACGTCCCAACAGGCGTCGTAGTACTCGTTGCTCGTCGAGCGGTACATGAACGCGATCGCGCCCAACCCGATAGCCAGATTGAGGCCGCGTACGGCCAGGCTGGGGAACCCGGTTCGTGCAGCGACAACTGCCGCTACGCCGTAGATGAAACTCACCGCTGAGAAGGCACACAGCACGGTCGCGACCATCCGGGCCCACTTGCGTCCTTGACCGTTCAAGACCGCCATCGCGATCCACAGACACATTCCGAAAATCCCAGCAGCGACAGAGACACCGATTGCTATGTGAACGGCAGCGTCGACCTCACCGGGGCCCAGCCTGGCCCCGCCCGTTCGTTGAGCGTCTCGTTGGATGACGCCCGCGCGAGTCTGCGCGGTGTTGAACACGCCGTACACGATCCCCACGAGGGTCAGGGCAGCACCGAGGTACATCAGCTTCATCGCGTACCCGAGCGACCGGGGCCGCTCGGGTAATGGTTGATCCCTCTCATGCGCCGGCATCGAGAACTCTTTGCTGGGCGGCCCCTGTGGATCCGGCTGGTCGGACCGACGTTTCACCAACGTCCTGCTTCGCGTATCAGAGCGCTGCCAGCGCCTCGTGGAACCCAGAGAAGTCCCGCGCCTCGCCCGGCCCGTTGACCAGGGTCCACCGCACGACGCCCTGAGCGTCGATCAAAAATGTTCCACGGATCGACAGACCAGCGGGTTCCAGGAAGACGTCGTAGGCCTTTGCCACCGCGCCGTGCGGCCAGAAATCCGACAACAGTGGGAAGTCGTAACCCTCCTCCTGTGCCCACGCCCGCTGGGAGTACATCGTGTCGCATGAGATGCCGACGACCTGCACATTCGGGTTCGCGAACCGCGACATGTCGTCGCGAATTTCGCACAGTTCTCCCGTGCAGATGCCGGAGAAAGCGAAAGGATAAAAGACGAGTAGCACGGCCTTGTCCGATCGCAACCCCGCAAGCGAGGTGTCCTGACCGAACTGGTCTTTCAAAATGAAATCCGGGGCGATATCGCCCACTTGCAGAGTCATCGCTGTTTCGCCACTCCGCCCTGGACGAGTTTGGTCGCGATCCAGTTCGCGCCGGCCTTCACAGGCGAGGAAGCCTTCAAACCCGCTGTCTGGGCAGCTTCCTCGATGTCCGCGGGTTCAACGGTGTCCGGTTGGCCACTACGCGGCGACAGAAGGACAACGAAGCCCTTGTCCGCGAGCCTCGCGAGCGCGTCGACGCAGTCGTCGATGAGGTCGCCGTCTCCTTCGCGCCACCACAACAGCACTGCGTCGACTACCCCGTCGAACTCCTCGTCCTCGATGGGCGTACCGATCACAGACTCGATGTTCTCGCGGAAAGTCTGGTCAGCGTCGTCATCCCACCCGATTTCCTGCACGATCAGTCCATCAACGAACCCGAGGCGTCCGCCTGGCGTCGCCTCTCCCTCTGCGTTCACGGCCGTCCTTTCTCTGCTGGCCATGGGCCAGCTTTCGATGAAATCTCTTTCACTTTCGTGCGATGTAGCGGCTAAGTCCACCCTCAACGGCCACCATTTGCAACTGATCGGTGGCTAACGGTACGGACCACTGTTCCTTGCCAACCCTCCCACTGCTTACCTGGCGGTAGTCGAAAGCTCTACCAACGCGCCGCGCACAGGTGGAGGATAGGCAGCAGACGCGCGAAAGGAGCCCTCGTGGCACATGGAGGATCAGAACCCATCGGTAACGGCATATCGAGTCAGCAGCCCGACATCGATCCGGAGGAGACCGCCGAATGGCTGGCCTCGTTGGACGGGGTGATTGAACAGGGAGGGCAGGCTCGCGCACGCTACGTGATGCTGAAGATGCTCGCCCGCGCCCGCGAACGCCATGTCGGCGTGCCGTCGCTGACAAACACCGATTACGTGAACACGATTCCTGTAGAGGCGGAGCCGTGGTTCCCCGGGGACGAGGACGTCGAGCGCAAGTACCGCTCCTGGATGCGATGGAACGCCGCGATCATGGTGCACCGGGCTCAGCGGCCCGGTGTCGGAGTCGGCGGTCACATCTCGACCTATGCCTCGGCGGCCACGCTCTACGAGGTCGGTTTCAACCACTTCTTCCGGGGCAAGGACCACCCCGGCGGCGGTGACCAGATCTTCTTCCAGGGCCACGCCTCTCCGGGGATGTACTCCCGCGCGTTCCTCGAGGGTCGCCTCACCGAAGCACAACTCGACAGCTTCCGACAGGAATACTCCGCGCGGGTCGATGGTCACCGCGGGTTGCCGTCGTACCCCCACCCCCGGAACATGCCGGACTTCTGGGAGTTCCCGACGGTCTCGATGGGCATCGGGCCGATGAACGCCATCCACCAGGCTCAGTTCAACCGTTACCTGTCCGGGCGCGGCTTGAAGGACACCAGCCAGCAGCACGTCTGGGCGTTCCTCGGCGACGGCGAGATGGACGAGCCGGAATCCCGGGGCCTGCTTCAACTGGCCGGGAACGAGAATCTCGACAACCTCACCTTCGTCATCAACTGCAATCTGCAGCGGCTCGACGGGCCAGTGCGAGGCAACGGCAAGATCATCCAGGAACTGGAGTCGTTCTTCCGCGGCGCGGGTTGGAACGTCATAAAGTGCATCTGGGGGCGCGGCTGGGACCCGCTGCTCGCGGCCGACCGCGACGGCGCCCTGGTCAACATCATGAACGAGACCCCGGACGGGGACTATCAGACCTTCCGCGCCAACGATGGCGCCTACGTGCGCGAACACTTCTTCGGCCGCGACCCCCGCACCCGGGCCATGGTCAAGGACTGGTCCGACGACGACGTCTGGTGGAAGTTGAAGCGTGGCGGGCACGATTTCCGCAAGGTGTACGCGGCGTACCGCGCGGCCGTAGCCCATCACGGCCAGCCGACCGTGATACTCGCCCACACCATCAAGGGCTACTCGCTCGGCACCCACTTCGCGGGTCGGAACGCAACACACCAGATGAAGAAGATGGCGCTGGACGACCTCAAGGGATTCCGTGATTCGCTGCAGATCCCGATCACGGACAAGACCCTGGAGGACGACCCGTACCGCCCGCCGTACTACCACCCGGGCAGATCAGACCCGGCAATCGAGTACCTGCTCGAGCGTCGAACCAAACTCGGCGGCGGCATACCGCATCGGCGCACCGAAGGCATGTCACTGAAACTGCCGGGCGACAGCGCCTATGCGGCCACGAAGAAGGGATCGGGCAAGCAGGAGATCGCCACCACGATGGCGTTCGTGCGCGGCTTGCGCGATCTGATGCGCGATGAGGACTTCGGCAAGCACATCGTGCCGATCATCCCGGACGAAGCACGGACGTTCGGGATCGACAGCTTCTTCCCGACCGCGAAGATCTACAACCCGCACGGCCAGAACTACACCTCGGTTGATTCGGAGCTGATGCTGGCCTACAAGGAATCCACCGACGGCCAGATCCTGCACATGGGCATCAACGAGGCCGGGTCTGTCGCCGCCTTCACCGCAGTCGGCACTTCCTACGCGACGCACGGCATCCCTATGGTCCCGATCTACGTCTTCTACTCGATGTTCGGGTTCCAACGCACCGGGGACTCGATCTGGGCCGCAGCCGATCAGATGGCTCGCGGATTCCTCATCGGCGCCACCGCCGGGCGGACCACCCTGACCGGCGAGGGTCTGCAACACGCCGACGGGCACTCGATGCTGCTCGCCGCGACCAACCCCGCAATCGTCGCCTACGACCCCGCCTACTCCTATGAGACCGCGCACATCATGCAAGACGGGATTCGTCGCATGTTCGGCGACAGCCCCGAAAACGTCATCTACTACCTCACCGTCTACAACGAGCCGATGAGGCAACCGGCCCAGCCCGAGGACGTGGACGCAGAAGGAATCCTGCGCGGGATGCACCGGATTTCGACCAGCTCGCCCGACGGAGCCGGGGGCGATCAACAAGAGTCGCCGCGAGCTCAGTTGCTGGCATCGGGCGTCGGAGTGCCATGGGCGTTGGAAGCACAACAGCTGCTCAAGGACGATTTCGGTGTCAGTGCCGACGTGTGGTCAGTGACATCGTGGAACGAGTTGCGTCGCGATGGCCTCGAATGCGACGAGCAGGCTTTCCTGCACCCAGAGGAGGACCGCCGGGTGCCCTACGTGACCCAGTGCCTCGCTGATGCCCCCGGGCCGGTGCTCGCAGTGTCGGACTGGATGCGCCAGGTACAGGACCAGATCAGCAACTGGGTTCCCGGCCAATTTGTGTCACTGGGCGCCGACGGGTTCGGTTTCAGTGACACGCGGGCGGCCGCTCGGCGCGTCTTCCACATCGACGGACCGTCGCTGGCCGTGCGCACGCTGCAGGTGTTGGCCGACCGCGGCGAGATCGACGTATCGAAAGCACGGGAGGCAGTGGAGAAATACGACCTGCTGAACGTGAACGCGGGGACGTCCGGCAACGCTGGCGGTGAGGCCTGACCGCCTGCTCGAGGGTGGCTCAGGTAGAGCCGAGAGGCTCAGGTCGGCCTGAGCCTCTCGGTATCAGCTGAGCCACCGTGGCGACCCGAGGGTCGGTGCGTCACCGTTGCCGCCCCGATCGTCGGTTCGTAGCGAACTATGGAAGATATACAAATAGGCTCGTCAAATGAGCACCCCGACGCACCGGCGACTGGAGCAGCATTCCAGCGAACTGGCGACTGCTGCTGTGCAGCAGATGGAGTCCTCCTACCAGTGGTATCGGGAGCTGTCAGCGTTCGACCGGTCATGGGTGGGCTTGGTGGCTCAAGCCGGCATTGGCGCATTCATCTCCTGGCACAGCGATCAGTCGGAAATACCGTCAGTGGCCACGGACGTCTTCGGCAGCGCACCCCGAGACCTGATGCGGACGGTCACCCTGCGCCAGACGCTGGACCTCGTGCGCACCGTGATCGATGTCGTCGAACAGCAGGTCGAAACGCTAGCGGCACCCGGCGAACAGACCCAGCTCCGCGAGGCCGTACTGACCTATTCGCGCGAGATCGCCTTCGGTGCCGCGCAGGTCTACGCAGGTGCGGCGGAGAGCCGCGGCGCCTGGGATGCTCGACTGGAAGCCCTGGTCGTCGACGCGGTACTGCGCGGCGAAGCAGACGAAGCACTGACGTCGCGGGTATCGGCCCTGGGCTGGGACGAAGTACACGACATCGTCGTCGTTGTGGGGAACGCACCCTCTGGCCCCGGCGCGGAGGCCATCGATTCGCTACGGCGAGAAGCGGTTCGGCGAGACCTGCCCCTGCTCGCTGCCGTGCAGCGCAACCGCCTGATCGCCATCATCGGCAGGGTCGACGACGTGTTGCCCAGCGTCAGCGCCATCAGTGCGCAGTGGGCTGAAGGTCCGGTTGTCATCGGCCCCAAGGTGCCCCACCTGTACGCGGCCGGCCGCAGTGCGCGCTCCGCTCTGGCCGGTCACGCTGCAGCTCCAGCATGGCCGGAAGCACCACGGCCGTGCATGGCTGCAGAGCTGCTGCCCGAGCGGGCTCTCGCCGGCGATGCCAGGGCCCGTCGCCGCCTGATCGACAAAGTCGCCAACCCGCTGCATGAGCATGTGTCGCTGCATGACACGGCAACGGCCTACCTCGAACAGGGCACTCTCGAAGCCACCGCGCGGCTGCTGTTCGTGCACCCCAACACGGTTCGCTACCGGTTGGGTCGCATCCACGACCTCACCGATTGCGACATGACCAGGCCCCGCGAGGGGTTCACCGTGCGGCTCGCACTAGCACTCTCTCAGCTTCCACTTTTGTAGTAAACCTACAAAGCTAGCTGGGTAACTTCGGCAACTGGCTACCCGGGTTGTCGGCGTCGGGCGCGGCACGATGGACGGGTGCTAGCAATCGTGTGTCCGGGCCAAGGCTCACAGACCCCAGGTTTCCTGTCTCCGTGGATGGAGGTGTCGGGCTTCCCAGAGCGCCTGTCGTGGCTCTCTGCCGTAGCGGGAATGGACCTGGTAGCCCACGGCACGACCTCCGACGCAGACACCATTCGCGACACGGCGGTTGCTCAGCCTCTGATCGTGGGCGCCGGACTTCTGTCGCTCTTGGCGCTGTTCGAGCACCCCACCGACGGCTTTCGTCTCGTCGGCGCGGGCGCCGGCCATTCGGTCGGTGAAATCACCGCAGCTGCCGCCGCCGGCGTTCTGTCGGCTGAGCAGGCGATGGTCTTCGTTCGTGAGCGCGGCGCAGCGATGGCGCAGGCCAGCGCGGTCCGACCGACGGGGATGAGCGCGGTCGTTGGTGGCAACCCCGATGACGTGACTGCGGCTCTGGCGCAGCATGGCCTCGTTGCAGCCAATATGAACGCAGCCGGACAGGTCGTCGCCGCCGGAACCCTGGAGCAGCTCGAGGCTCTGAAGGCTGATCCTCCCGCCAAGACGCGGATCATCCCGCTGCCGGTGGCCGGGGCCTTCCACACCGAGCACATGGCGCCGGCCGTCAGTCGGCTCGGGCTCCTGGCCAGCGCCATCTCGACCCACGACTCTCGTATCCCCCTGGTCAGCAACCGTGACGGCCAGGTAATGCACCAGGGCCGCGAGGTACTCAAGCGACTGGTCACCCAGGTGAACAGCCCCGTCCGTTGGGATCTGACGATGGACTCCCTCGCGTCGATGGGGGTCACCGGCCTCATCGAGATCCCCCCGGCCGGCACGCTCGTCGGCTTGGCCAAGCGAGGTATGCCCGGGGTCGAAACCCTCGCGTTGAAGACGCCGGATGATCTGGAGAAGGCCATCCGGATGGTCGCCGAGCACGGCGAACCGCACGATTTCGGTGTTGCTCCGTCATGGCGCCTCGTCATTTCACCCAGCAAGGGCACTATTTCAATGCAAGCGAGTGAGGTCGGCACCACCGTCAACCCCGGTGACAGCATCGCTGAGATTTCGACGCTGCGCGATAGTTACTCGGTGGTGTCACCGCACGGCGGTCAGGTCATCGAGTGGCTCGTCGAGGACGGCGACCCGGTGGCGCCCGGTCAGCCTCTGCTGCGTCTGCACCCCACACAGGTGGGTCGATGACTCGCCAGGCAAAGGGCACCGGCACGCTGCTGAGCACCACCGGCGCGCGCGGCGCGACCATGCTCGGCATCGGCGGATATCGACCGGAGCGGGTTGTCACGAACGACGAGATCTGCACCAAGATCGATTCGACCGACCAGTGGATCCGTGAGCGCACCGGCATCATCAGTCGGCACTTCGCTGCGGAACACGAGACCGTCGTCGACATGGCCGAGCAGGCTGCGTTGTCCGCACTGAAAATGGCCGGCGTCACCGCCGATCAGTTGAGCGCTGTGATAGTCGCCACGATCAGCCACCCCATGTCAACCCCCGCTGCCGCACCGATGCTCGCCACGCGCCTCGGCGCGGGCGGACCCGCCGCGTTCGACATCTCCGCCGCCTGCGCGGGTTACTGCCACGGTGTCGCGCTTGCTTCAGACATGATTCGCGGTGGCAGCGCCGAGTACGTGCTGGTGGTCGGAGTCGAAAAGCTCTCCGAGATCACCGATGAACGAGACCGTGGGTCGGCGTTCATCTTCGCTGACGGCGCGGGTGCGGCCGTGTTCGGTCCCTCCGACGTCATCGGCGTCGGTCCCACTGTGTGGGGGTCCGATGGTGAGAAGTGGGAGGCGATATCCCAGCGCGTCGGGCACGACACCGTTGCCAGGCTGCACGCGCAGGAAGAGGCCACCGGTGAACCAGCCGACTGGGTCTCCGCCGGCGCGATCGACGCGGCCGAGGCAGTCACCCTCAAGGTGGCGGGCCAGACCGTTTTCCGGTGGGCCGTCTGGACGATGTCCCCCGTCGCTCAGCAGGCGATCGACGCGGCTGGAATCACCGCTGCTGACCTGGATGCCTTCATCCCCCACCAGGCCAACATGCGGATCGTCGACGCGATGATCAAACAGTTGAAACTCCCTGAAGACATCGCTATAGCCCGCGACATCGCCACGACCGGGAACACCTCGGCGGCCTCCGTACCACTGGCCACCGAGCAGCTGGTCCGCGAAGGCCTGGTGCCGCGCGGCGGACTGGCTCTGCAGATCGGTTTCGGAGCAGGCTTGTCCTACGCCGCTCAAGTCATCCGGCTGCCCTAGAACACCCGCGACTCGGCGGGCAATCCGGGTCAGCCCAGATGAATACCGTTTGTCAGAAAAGCAATCAGAAGGAGCACATGATGGCCCAGAACGAACAAGAGATCCTCGCCGGCCTCGCCGACATCGTCAACGAAGAGACTGGCGTCGAGGCTGCTGACGTGCAGGCCGAGAAGTCATTCACCGAAGACCTCGACATCGACTCGCTGTCGATGATGACCATCGTCGTCAACGCCGAAGAGAAGTTCGGCGTCACCATCCCCGACGACGAGGTCAAGAACCTCAATACTGTCGGCGACGCAGTGAAGTTCATTCAGGGCGCTCAGGGCTGACCCACAGGCAACTATTGACCGGTCTGCGGTGGCCTGCCCACGGCAGG
>JBBPZD010000163.1:0-17459 GCA_038199265.1 Actinomycetales bacterium
ATCATCGCATCTAGGGTGTTGATCGCCCGGTAGCCGAGCAACCCTGGCACGCCTGCGACCGCTCCCCAGAACAGCGGACTGACAACGGCGTCCGCTCCGTTTTCGGCCAACGATTCAACACACGCACGAGCGAGTTCATCGGACGAGAGATTCGTACTGTCGCGACCCACCAGGTGTTTGATCCGCACCCGAGCTGCGGGGACGTCGTCGCGGTCGAGCAGCTCCTGCATCGCGGCTCCTTCACGGGACAGCGATCGACCACCGAGCACCGTCCAGGTGGCCAGCACGGCGATAGGCACCTCCCACGGCTTTGGGGCACGACTGACTGCCACTCCCAGAACCACGACTCCCCCGACCAGCAATGCCTCGTGAGCAAGGCCGCGTGCCTTGTCAGGTGAGTAGGTGCGGCGTTCCAAAGCCATTGCCGCAGTGCCGAATCCGGCCACCGGATGCCATCGGCGAGGGTCGCCGAGTGCGAGGTCGGCGAGGTAGCCGGCGACCAGACCAGCCGCGATCGGGTCGAGCGTCACGGCCCGTCCCCCGGAACTGTTTTCACCACGAGTACCTGACCGGCGACGACCAGCTGGACGACATCGCAGGCGTCGGCAACCCGCTGATTGGTCAGGCCGAGCGCATCGGCGAACACCCGCGCCGACCTGTGCTCGGGCACCACCGTCATGCCCACTTCATCCGAGACAATGACCAGGTCGTGCGGGAAGTTCCGTACTGAGGCAGCAAGGTCGTCGATGAGAGAGTCCAGGGCGCCCGACCAGTCCTCGCGCGGTGCTTCCCACGCTCCGAGGCGGTCCAGGTGCGCAGCCACCCAGGTGCCCAGACCGTCGACTATCACCGAACCGTCCAAGGCCGCGAACACCGCTGGCAAATCAACTGATTCGACTGTCGACCAGGTAGAAGGACGACGGCGGCGATGGGCCTTCAACCGATCGGCCCAGTCCGCGTCGTCACCGGGTTGTGGTCCGGTGGCCAGGTAAGTGACACCCGAATCATGGTCGATCAACCGCTCGGCAACAGCGGACTTGCCCGATCGGATGCCGCCCAGTACCAGCGTCCTCATCGCAGCCCTCCCGTCGACAGAACCAACAGCATGACCGCGAGCGCGATCTCGATACCGGCCCCGAGTACGTCACCGCTCACTCCACCGAGCACGGTGCGGCATCGAATCGCCAGGACACTGACGGCTGCCAACCCGAGTACGCCGGCGACCAACGCGATGCCCACCAGACCTGCAGGGACCGCGAGGAGTCCGAACACGCCGACCGTGACTGCGGCGGTAGCGGCAACCGCCCAGACCGGCACGTTGTCGACTACGACGACACCCAGTCCGTCCGACCGTGCAGCAGGTAGTCCGCGCACGGCAATCAACGTGCATGCTGCTCGGGAGGCCAGTACGGCGCCAGCAACGAGTAACCATCCTGCGTCGGCACTGAGCACCGCAGCGATGCAGGCCGCGTCCAGCGCGAGCACGACGAACACCACGCCGACCGCAACCGGCCCGGTGTCGCCCTGACGCATCACCTCGAGCGCGCGCTCCCGGTTCCATCCCGCTGCCAATCCGTCAGCAGTGTCGGCCAAGCCGTCCCAGTGCATCGCCCGGGTGATCCAGCCGAGTACGGCCACGACCAAGACGCCGACAACCAGTGGTGGCAGGTGAACGGCCATCCCGGCCCAGGTCGCGAATCCGGCTGACGCAGCAGCAGGTATCGCTCCGACCGGAGCCAGCACCATTGCCCACCGGGCGCTCGTGCGGTCGACCTGCGGCAGCTCACCGACCGGGACGATCGACAGGGTGCCCACTGCCAGGCGCAGCCCGATCAGCAACTGCTTCACCGCAGACCACTCACGGCTGGTGAAGTGCGTCCACGGTGTGTCCGATCACGGTGACTGCGGGCGGCCGGATGCCCTCAGCGACCCCGATCGCGGCGATATCCCGCAACGGTCCGCGGGCCACGTGCTGACTGGGCATTCCAGCATCGGAGATCGAGGCTGCAGGAGTGTCGGGGTCCATCCCGTGCTCGACCAGGACCGCCGCGATGTCGGGCAGTCTGGCGACCCCCATCAACATGACGATGGTCATGCCGCAGTTCGCAACGGCTCGCCAGTCGACGGTGCTGCGCGGATCGTTCGGGCCGACGTGCCCGGACACGGTGATGAACCCCTGGGTGATGTCGCGGTGCGTGATCGGGATACCTGCGAGGGCCGGTGCCGCAATAGACGATGTGACACCTGGAATCACGCTCACCATCACACCCGCTTCGATGCAAGCGTTCCATTCTTCGCCGCCGCGCCCGAAGACGAAATTGTCGCCACCCTTGAACCGGACCACGTTCCGACCTGCACGGGCGTGCTCGAGGAGAATCTCGTTGATCCGCTCCTGCGGGGTGAATGCACCGGCGGGAATCTTGCCGACATGCACGATCTCGGGTCGCGGGTCGAGTTGGTCGAGCACACCCAGCGGTGCCAACCGGTCGCACACGACCACGTCGGCCTCGCGCAACGCCTGCATCCCGGCCAACGTGAGCAGTCCTGGATCACCCGGGCCACCGCCGACCAGCACCACGCTGCCGACGTCTTCCTTCGAGGCTCGCTCGGAGTCGGGCACGTCGCGGGCCGGATCACGCAACACGACGTCGTAGGCAGCAAGGTCTGGTTCGACCACCACGGTGACCAGCCGCCTGGACGCGAGGTCGGCGACGACTGGATGTGGGCCGGACTGCTGGATATCGACGACTGCTCCCGCGTCGGTCAGCGAGTGCACGATCTCGGCGACGCGTGGCCCCGCGTCACGCACCAGCACTCGCGCACTGGCGACCGGGATGTCGAACGTCATCGCACCAACTCTGCAGCAACTCCACCTACGACGTGTGCGGTCGCGCCCTGCGAACCGAGCACCTCGTCGAGAGCGACCAAGAACGCGTCGGTGGTGGTGGTGTCACGCACCGCGATCCGGACCCACTGCTCGCCCAACCCCGGGAAGGTGTCGCCTCGTCGCACAGCGAACCCGGTCTCGCGCAACGCTTCCCGGGTACCCGGCTGTACTTCTACGAGCACGAAAGGGGCGGCACCGGCGATCGGGGTGAGTCCGCGTGCCTGCAGACCCTCGACGAGATGGGCCCGGTCAGAGGTCGCAGCCGTCGCGAGTCCGTCGGCCTCGTGCACCGCGTTCCGGTGCGCGGTCGCCGCCATCACGATGGCAGCCGGGGTCGAAACCGACCACGGCGGTTGGTGGTACGCGAGCTGCGCGATGAGTGCCGGGTCGCCGATGACGTACCCGGCTCGCAACCCGGCGAGCCCCCACGTCTTGGTGAGCGACCGCAGCACGAGCAGACCCGGCATCTCCGCATTGATCACCGAATCGGGCTCACCCGGAACGGCATCCATGAACGCCTCGTCGACGATCACGGTCCGTCCCGGCCCGGCGAGTGCCTCGATGGCGGACCTCGGGTGCAGCACACCGGTCGGGTTGGTGGGGTTCCCGATCAGCACAAGATCCGCGTTCGGGTCGATCCCGACGGGATCGAGGACGAATCCGTTCTCGGCCCGCAGCAGGTGCCGCGCGGGCACCCGGCCGACGCGGCGCAATGCTGATTCAGGCTCCGTGAACTGCGGGTGCACGATCAGCGGATGACGGCCCGTGGCGCCTCGGGCGATCAGCGTGAACGCCTCGGCCGCGCCACTGGTGGGCAGCACCATCTCCGGCGTCACCCCGTGCTTCCGGGCGATCGCCTCGCGGGCTTGCGCCGGGTCGGGGTAGGCGGCGAGTCCGGTGATGCTCGCAACGATCCGGTCGGCGAGCCAGACAGGCGGTGTCGACAGCCGCACGTTCACAGCCAGGTCGATCAGCGCCTTCCCGTCACCGCGCAGTTCGGCGTCACCGTGGTGGTCGAGCGGGTCGATCGCTTCGGGTGTGGTGGACGGCAGCTGGACGACCCTTGCGACGGAGACGATGTCAGGGGTGGCCACGGGGACATAGGCATGCACAGCAGCAGCGAACGATGTTGCGAGAGAAGGCAATCCCGCCCAGTGCACGTGCAGGTACGAGGCGTGCACGGTCGCCCGCCCGGTGCCGGCGGGGTCCAGTGCGAAGCCCACCGGGACCTCGTCGACCGACCAGGCTCCGGCTCCGCCGACGGACGGGGTGGTGCGGGTGCGGTGGAACTCGTGCGCGTGCACGGTCGCGCCGGCCTTGCCGAGGACGCTGTCGGTCGTCAGCGACGCGGTCCGGTAACCGAGAGTGAGCCGGGGGTGCATCGCAGCCGCAGCAGGCAGCGCACCGACCATCGCGTGGTCGTCGAGAGCCTGCGCGAGGTAGAGCAGACCGGCGCACTCGGCGACGGTGGGCATGCCGGAGGCAACGGCCTCGCGTAGTTCTCTGAGCAGCTTCGTGTTGCGAGCGAGCGCGGGCGCGTGAGCTTCAGGGAAACCGCCACCCAGGTAGATCCCGCTGGTGCCGGGCGGCAGCGAGGTGTCGTGTGCGGGGTCGAAGACCACCGGCTCACAACCAGCAGCGCGCAGCAACTCGTCGGTCTCGGCGTACCGGAACGTGAAGGCCTGGCCGCCGGCGACGGCGACGACCCGAGCTGGCCCGGTGCGATCTACCACCGGCGGTGACCACGGCTCGGCATCCAGCGGCGGCGCGGTACGCGCAAGTTCGAGAACGGCGTCCAGGTCGATGTGCTCTTCGATCTGATCGGCGAGGCGGTCCAGCCCAGCAGCGGCTTCGTCGCGCTCTGCAGCAGGAACCAGCCCGAGGTGGCGCGACGGCACGCTCACACCGGCGTCGCGGGGCAGCACCCCGATGACCGGGAGGCCGCTGGCCTCGATCGTCCGTCGCACCTCATCGCTGTGGCGGATGCTGCCCGCCTTGTTCAGGATGACGCCTGCGACCTGCACAGACGGGTCGAAGGTACGCAGCCCGTGCACGCTCGCCGCGATGGTGCGGGCAGCCGACGAAATGTCGATGACCAGCAGTACCGGCGTTTTCGTAAGGGTGGCGATATGGGCGGTCGAGGCGAAACCGTCGGTGCCCATCCGCCCGTCGAACAGACCCATCACGCCCTCGATGACCGACAGGTCGGCGGTGTAGGGCGTGCGCGCAGCGTGCAGCAGCAGCGGCGTGATCAGGTCGGGGGAGGTCAGCCACGGGTCGAGATTCCGACCGGGCCGCCCGGTCGCCAGTGCGTGATAGCCGGGGTCGATGTAGTCCGGACCGACTTTGCCGGGCGACACCGCCAGTCCTCGACGGCGCAGCGCCGCCATGATGCCGACCGCGACGGTCGTCTTGCCCTGCCCGGAGGCAGCAGCTGCGATGACCACGCGGGGCAGGTGGGTCACCATTCGATGCCCCGCTGGCCTTTTTGACCCTTGTCGAAGGGATGCGCGATCTTGGTCATCTCGGTCGCGACGTCAGCGATGGCGAGCAGCCGAGGGTCCGGGTTACGGCCCGTGATCACCACGTGCTGGTGGCCGGGCCGGTTCGTGAGCACCTCGACGACCTCGTCGACATCCACCCAGCCCCACTTGAGTGTGTAGGTGAACTCGTCGAGCACGTAGAGGGTGTGCGTCTGCGCGGCGAGGCGTCGCTTGATCTCTTCCCAGCCCTCGCGCGCGGCGTCGGCGTGCTCCTGCTCGCTGCCTTCCTTGCGCGACCACGACCAACCGGCGCCCATCTTGTGCCACTCGATCGGCCCGCCCTGACCGGTCTCGGTATGCAGCTTGTCGAGCGCCTCGAGGGCGGTCTGCTCGCCGATCCGCCACTTGGCGGACTTCACGAACTGGAAGACACCGATGGACCAACCCTGGTTCCACCCGCGCAACGCCAGCCCGAAGGCGGCTGTGGACTTGCCCTTGCCATCGCCGCCGTGGATGACGACCAGAGGTGAGTTGCGGCGCGCCCTGGTGGTGAGCCCGTCGTCCGGTACGACCTGCACTTTGCCTTGGACCATCAGGCCACCTTCCTCTCTCGGATGACGTCCGCGAGGCGGTCGCCGGCGACTTCTGCGAGCGTCAGGTGCTCAGCACCCATCCGCTGTGCGAGGTCTGCAGCCAGTCCCATCCGGAACTTGCCCGTCTCCGCGTCGATCACGAGTGCATCGACGCCGATGCTCGGCCAACGGTCGGCGACCCAGCGGGCCCGTTCGAGCGCGTCCGGCCCGGAAGTCGCGCGCCCATCGGTCACCAGCACCAGCAACACACGGCGGTGCGGGTCGCGGATCCGCTCGACTTCGAGCGTCCGCGCGGAGGTCAACAGGCCCTCGGCAAGCGGCGTGCGACCACCGTGCGGCAGGTCGGTCAGACAGGCCGCAGCGGCCTCCACCGAGTACGTCGGCGGCAACGCCAGCTCCGCGCCGTTGCCCCGGAAGGTCACGACGCCGACCCGGTCACGGCGCTGGTAGGCGTCGGTGAGCAGGCTGATGACGGCAGTCTTGACCTCGGTCATCCGCTCGCGCGCACCCATGGATCCGGACGCATCGACGGCGATGAGCACCAGGTTCGACTCCCGGCCCTGGGTGACCTTGCGGCGCACGTTGTCCCCGACGATGCGCAGCCTGTTCGGCACGCCACCGCCACCCTGGTTCCCCTGACAACGAGCCGCTTCGCGGATCGTGGCGGGCAGGTGGACGGCACCGGTGCTGGTGCGCGACGACCCGATGGTCGCGCCCCACGAGGTGATCGCGCGGCTACGACGACCGGCTTCACCGCGGCCCACTCCCCGAACGGTGAAGGTGCGCACCCGGTACGCCTCGTCAGCTTGCGCGACACCGAGGATTGGCGCGGCTACGTCGGGTGCGGTCTCCGGGAGTTGCTGATCCTGCGGGGACTCTTCCGCTTCGCCGCCGTCCTGGTGCGGGGTCGGCTCGCCCTGGTCCTGTTGCGAAGCGTCGTCACCTGACGGCGGCTCACCCGCACCGTCGGGGTTCTCGGTGTCGTCCGGGTCATCCGGACCCGCCGAGTCCTGGGTGTCGTTGTCCCCAGCTGCGTCTTCCGGGTCCTCGGAGTACTGCGGATCTTCGTCCTCGGGCGGAGGTTGCGGTTCATCGTCGTCACCGAGCAACCGATCGAGCAGGTCTTCGTCGAGACCGGGGGCGTCGAACGGCTTGCGCCGCCGGCGGTGCGGCAGCGCGAGTTTCGCTGCGACCCGGATGTCCTCGCGGGTGACACTGGTGCGCTCCATCCAGGCAGCATGTGCCCGGGCGGCACGGGCGGTGACGATGTCGGCGCGCATGCCGTCCACGTCGAAACCGGCGCAGACGACGGCGATCTTCTCCAGCGCCCAGTCCGAGAGGTTCACTCGGGCGATCTGGTGCTGGGCGGCAGCCAACCGGGCACCCAGGTCGGCCTGCGCCTCGGCGAACGACGCGCTGAAACCATCGGGGTCAGCATCGAAGGCAAGGCGACGGCGGACGATCTCCACCCGTTGTTTGGGATCGCGGGAGGCACTGATCTCTACCGACAGGCCGAACCGGTCGAGCAGCTGCGGGCGCAGCTCGCCCTCTTCGGGATTCATCGTGCCGATGAGCATGATGCGGGCGGCGTGGGTAACCGAGACACCGTCGCGCTCGACGGTGTTCCGGCCCATCGCGGCAGCGTCCAGCAGCAGATCGACGAGGTGGTCCTGCAGCAGGTTGACCTCATCGACGTAGAGCAGCCCGCGGTGTGCGTCAGCGAGCAGGCCCGGTTCGAAAGCTGTTTGACCCGCACCGAGGGCCTTGCCGAGGTCGAGCGAGCCGGTGACCCGGTCCTCACTGGCGCCGATCGGCAGTTCGACCAGCCGGGCCGCGCGCGCTTCGGCGCCTTCACCCGGGGTGTGCGGGCCGTCCGGGCAGTTGGGGTCGGGATCGCTCGGATCGCAACCAAAGCGGCAACCGGCCACGACAGCCTGGGCGGGCAGGATCTGGGCCAGCGAGCGCACCATCGTCGACTTGGCAGTGCCCTTCTCACCTCGCACCAGCACTCCGCCGACATCGGGCGAGACGGTGGTGAGCACGAGGGCGAGAGCCATCTCGTCAGCACCGACGATGGCTGCAAAGGGGAACTGCGACACGAGTCCTCTACTCCTTCTAGCGAGTGACCACGCTCGCCGTTCCGGGTAGTTCGACCGGGCGCCGGCCGAGAGCGACGCAGGCCGACATTCTGGCTCGCGGGCCACAACTGACCGACCCGTTCACAGTGGCGGGACCGCTTCGGATTCGCACCGAATTCCTCGCCCTGCGTCGCTCGGCATCATGTCACAGCGCAGGTCTCCCTTAGAGTGCCGACGTGATCGACATCGTGGGTATGGGTGACGCCGGCCCGGGTGATCTACCCTCTGCTTCCAGGGATCTGGTGCTCGGCGCCGCCACTCTCATCGGCGGTAGGCGCCACCTGGATCTGATGCCCGACGTGTCTGGTCAGGAGCGTCGCACCTGGCCGTCGCCGATGCGCGAGCAGCTTGCCGCGTTCCTGGCCGAGATCGACGTCGCCACCGCAACTCCTGGCCGGGTCGTGGCGCTCGCCAGCGGTGATCCGCTGCTGTCCGGAGTCGGTACCACGCTCATCGAGCTGCTCGGCGGTGACGCGGTCCGCGTGCACCCCGCGGTGTCGTCCGAGGCGCTCGCGCGGGCTCGGATGGGCTGGTCGTTCGAGCAGACCGTCGTGGTCACCGTCGTCGGTCGATCGGTACACACCGTCCGTCGGCACCTCGATCCCGGTGCGCGGCTCGTGGTGCTCTGCTCCGACGGAAGCACGCCTGCTGCGGTTGCCGACGTCCTACGTGAGGAAGGCTGCGGGGGCTCGGTGTTGACCGCTTGGTGGCACCTCGGCGGGCCGGACGAAGGATCGCGTTCAGGTACCTCCAACTCCTGGACCGGCCAGGCGACTCCCGCACTCGTGTCGCTGTGTGTCGAGGTCGACCGCGCCGGTGCGCTCCGTCGCCCCGCCATGGGAACGGCACCGGGCCGTCCCGAGTCGGCGTTCGAGAACGACGGTCAGATCAGCAAGCGCGACGTCCGCGCCTCCGCGCTCGCCCATCTGCGACCGGTTGCCGGGCAGCACCTGTGGGATCTAGGAGCGGGGTCCGGTGCCGTCGGTATCGAGTGGGCCCTCGCTGCGCCTCGGGCCACGACGAGCGCCGTGGAACGCGATTCGACCCGAGCAGCGCGCATCACGACGAATGCGGACCGCCTCGGAGTACCCGCATCAGTCAGCGTGACCGTCTCCGACGTGCTGCCCGCCCTGGAGTCGCTGCCGCAGCCGGATGCCGTCTTCGTCGGCGGCGGATTGACGACCGAGCTGCTCGACGCGGCGTGGTCACGGCTATCCGACGGCGGAAGATTCGTGGCGCACGCCGTGACGCTCGGCACCGAAGCGGTGCTCGTGTCGGCGTACGGCCGGTACGGCGGCGAACTGAGCCGCATCAACATCGAGCACGCCGAACCGCTGGGCCGACATCTGTCGTGGAAACCCGCCAGGCCCGTCGTGCAATGGAGCTCGACCAAGGAGATCTCGTGACCGTGCACTTCATCGGCGCCGGGCCGGGCGCCGCCGATCTACTCACACTGCGCGCCGTCCGATTGCTCGCCCAGAGCTCCACCTGCCTCTACGCGGGGACCTACCTGGACGAAGCGGTGCTCGGCCACTGCCCCGAAGGCGCCGAACTGATCGACACCCAGCACCTCAACCTTGACTCGATCATCGAGCACATGACCGCAGCGACGAGGCGCAGCGACGACGTCGCGCGGTTGTGCTCCGGTGACCCGTCCGTCTACTCCGCCATTGCAGAGCAGACCCGCAGGCTCGACGCAGCCGGGATTCCGTGGGACGTGACGCCGGGCGTCGCGTCGTACGCAGCCACCGCCGCGATCGTCGGGCGCGAACTCACGGTGCCCGAGGTCGCACAGTCGGTAGTGATCACCCGCGCTCACAAAGACTCGACGAAGATGCCCGCGGGCGAGTCGCTGGAGGCGTTCGCTGCCACCGGTTCGACGCTCGCGCTGCACCTCGCGATCCGGCACATCGACTCGATTGTGGAGCGGTTGACCCCGCACTACGGCGCTGACTGCCCCGTGGTGATCGGGTCACAGGTCACTCAGCCGACAGAGTTGATACTGCGCGGCACGCTGGCCGACATCACCGAGCAGGTGCACGAACACGGGCTACGCCAGGCAGCGGTGATCCTCGTCGGGCCGGCGCTCGCGGCAGGCGACTTCGTCGAGTCGCATCTCTACTCCAGCCGCGAGACCCCGCCCGGCGCTTGAGTCGACGGCGAGGTGAACGTTTTGCGTCCGCGGCCCTCGCTATTGCAACAACCGCAGACGCAAAACGCGCACCTCGACTGATATCGCGCCGGCTAGGTCAGCCCTCGACGTAGCGGGGGGTCCAGACCTGGCCTGCTGGGGTGACCCGGGTCGAGCTGGCACCGATGATGACCAGGCATTTCATGTCGACGGTGTCCGGGTCGAATTCACCCAGCGTGGTCACCGTCGCCGACTGGTCGGCCCGGCCGACGTCGCGCGCAACCACGACGACGGTCTCGGCCGCTTTGAGCGACAGCAGCGTTTCGCGGGCTGCGTGCAGCTGCTCGGGGCGGGACCGCGAGCGTGGGTTGTAGAGCGCGATCACCAGGTCGGCCTGTGCAGCGGCCGTCAACCGGTCTTCGACCACTGACCACGGCTTGAGCCGATCCGAGAGGCTCAGCACCGTGAAGTCGGCACCCAGCGGAGCCCCGACGAGTGCCGACGCAGCCTGCGCGGCGGTCAACCCGGGGGCCACCTGCACGGGCACACCGGCGTACGACGGGTCGGCCTCAACCGCCTCGAAAACGGCCGCGGCCATCCCGAAAACTCCTGCGTCGCCGCCGGATACGACAGCGACGTAATCGCCCTTGACGGCGAGATCGAGGGCGTCGCGCGCGCGGTCGACCTCGACGGTGTTACCGCTCGCGTGCCGCGTCAACCCCTCGCGTTGCGGCACCCGGTCGACGTACGGGGCATACCCGACGACGTGGTCGACCTGCGCCAGGATCTCCCTGACTTCGGGCGTCAGCCAACGATCCGGGCCAGGCCCGAGCCCGACGACGTGCACGGTGCCGGTCGTTTCAGCCCGCCCTTCGTTCACGGCAGCTGAGCTCGCTGCCCGTCCCGCCGAATCGGCACGTCGGTCCTGGCCCGGCACGATCACGATGGACATGTAGGGCACGGTCGTGGGGTCGACATCGGCAGCGGGGAGCACACGCTCGCCGTCGCGGGTCGCCCGCTCGACGTAGATCGCGCGCTCGAGCAGTCCTGCCTGTCGGAGTGCTTCGCGGACATTCGCGAAGGTGCGCCCGAGTTTCATCACAACGGCTGCGTCGGTGTCAGCGAGACGGCGAGCCAGTTCGGGCACCGGCAGGGTGCCCGAGAGCGTCGTCAGCACGTCCTCGTGCCTGCAGAGCGACTTCGCTGCGACCGCCGAAGCTCCCGCAACCGCCGTCACGCCCGCCACGATCTCAGTCGGGAAACGACCCGAGAGCCGGTCGTGCAGGTACATGAACGAGCCGTAGAACATCGGGTCACCCTCGGCCAGTACGACAACGTTCCGTCCGGCGTCGAGGTGCGCGCCAAGTCGTTCCGCGCACTCGTCGTAGAAGTCGGCGAGTTGCTGGTGGTAGCCCTCCGGGTGTACTGCTTTCCCTGTCGTGACGGGGTACCGCAGCTCTTCTTCGATCGCCCCGGACGGGATCAGGTCGCTCGCAATAGCCCGGGCGATCGAGGACTTGCCCGTGCCGGCGTGGTAGGCGATGACGTCTGCAGACTCGATCAGCCGAGCGGACTTCAGGGTAATCAGGCCAGGATCACCGGGGCCCAGTCCGACGCCGTACAGCCGGCCGGTCACGTTGGTGTTCATGCCAGTTCGGACTCGGTCGCCAGGGCATTGACCGCGGCGGATGCCATCGCCGAACCACCCCGGTGGCCGTGCACGACGATCCACGGGATCTGGCCACCCTCCGGGAGTTGATGGTCGGCGAGCGCCTGCTTGGACTCGGCGGAGCCGATGAAGCCGACCGGCATCCCGACGATCGCGGCCGGTCGCGGACCGCCGTCCAGCACGACCTCCAGCAGGTGGAAGAGAGCGGTGGGTGCGTTGCCGATAGCAACGACGGCGCCCTCCAGTCGCTCGTCCCACAGCGATACAGCGGCAGCGGCGCGGGTGGTGCCCCACTGCTTGGCGAGGGCGGGCACCTCGGCGTCGCGCAGGGTGCACAGCACTGCGTTGTCAGCAGGCATCCGACGGCGGGTGACACCCGACGCGAGCATCACCGAGTCGGTGAATACGGCTGCGCCGGAACGCAGCGCGGCGCGGGCCGCCGTCACCACGTCGGTCGATGCGGCGACCGCAGGGACGATCGCGACATCGCCGCAGGCGTGCACGATGCGCGCGACCACGACCTCCAGGTCGGGTGCGAGACCGGCAAGGGACGCGTGCTCGCGCACCATCCGGAACGAACGCCGGTAGATCTCGGCCCCGTCCGCGACGTAGTCGTAGCGCCGAGTGGGGCGCTGCGGGTGATCGTGCGTGGCTTCTTCAGGCGCGTGCTGCTCAGACATCGTTTCCTCTCGGCATGGATTGGTTCATTCGCTGCACGGACGATCTCGTCGCCGTCGGCGGGTGAGACGAGAGTGACGTGATCGGCGCGTGGTTCGCCGCACCGGCGTTCACAGCCGACCACATGCACCCGCGGGCCGTGGGCCCGCATCTGCGTGGTCGCGTCGGTGGCCAGGTCGAGTGTGCGGGTCTGAGTCCGAGCGCACGAAGGAGCACCGACGCACGCGGTGAGTCTGGCCCACGGTGACTCTCGGGTCACGACGAACCCGGCTTCGACCAGCTGCGCCGCGTGTCGGGCGCCACCGGGCACGACGAACGAACGCCACGGCGTGAGGACCAGCTCATGAGTGACCGCCACGAGCGCGTCCAACTGGGCGGGGCGAAGCATCGACAGCGACACCCCGACGATGAGGTCGTTGCCGACCGGGCCGGGTTCGAGCGGTCCCGCCGTCCCTAGGTCGTGCGGGTGCATCCGGTCGAAGACGACTGAATCGGCGGGGAGATCGTCGATGTTCCAGACATCTGGTCCGGAGCGATGTTCCAGGAAGAGGTGCGCACGGCGAATGAGCTCCGACACGGCTTCGTTCTGTGCAACATCGATTGCGTAATCACCGGCAAGGACCAGCCCTCGGTCGGCAGCCAGCGATTGGTAGGCCAGATCCCAGCCTTCGCCCAGTACCGAACCGGTCTCGTCGCTCAGCGCGAAGAGGAACCGGCCTGGCAGTTCCGCAAGACCCGGATCACCGGTCAGTGCATCATCCAACGCCTCGGCCAACGGCTGGAGGTCCGGCGCGAGCGGCGCAGCCAGGATGTTGCGCACCCGCTCGTGGGTAGCGCTAGGGAGAAGCCCGGTGGCTTCGATCCGCTCGATGAATGCCTCTGGCAACGGGTCAGGCAGCGCGCGCAGCTGCAGGTTCGCGCGGCTGGTCATTTGGAGTACCGGTGCCCCAAACTCCCCTGCCAGCGACATCAATTCGGCCAGGGCGGCGATCCTGACCCGGCCGCCGGGAAAGCGCAATCGCACCAGTGCGCCATCGCCCGTCACGTACGGGCGCAGCACGCCCGGGCAGCGGTCACCGCCGGGCGGTCGGGCTCGGGAGGTCACCGCACGAGCCTAAGGCGCAGCCGATGTGCACACCCTACGGACATGGCAGCCGCGGCGATGAGCGATGTATGGGCGGGGAGGGGACCAGGCCTGAAGACCTGGGTTTCGAGCGTTGATCGGTGCGCTTCTCCTGCCGCACTGCGCAAATCGACCCCGCACGGTGGGGATCGGGTTGGCTATGCGGCGCTCCAGTAACGCCGTGGGCCCACCGCGATGGGTAACATCTGGGACGGTGCACGTTTGCGGAACCCGGTGAGAATCCGGGACGGTCCCGCCACTGTGAGCCGTCCGGCGCCCCGCAGCGCACAGGTCGGTGAGTCAGATACGCGGCGCGCACTACCGCTTCCCCACCAGCGGAGACCAACCCGGCGACGGAGGAAAAGTCGCTGGGACCCTGCACGGCCACCACGGGGCGCGGACCCCGGCCAAGGAGACACATGCCTCGCGTCGCCCTCTTGTCGACTTCTGATACCGACCTGCTGAGCGCCCGCGCCAGCGGCTGCGACTACCTCTTCGCAAACCCGGCCCGCCCGACGCATACCGACATGGGCGAGGCGATCGGGAACGCCGACATCATCGTGGCGCGCGTCCTGGGTGGCCCGCAGGACCTGTGCAAGGGCTTCCGCGGCTTTGCCGAGACCGACGTGCCGATGGTGGTGCTCGGTGGCGAGCAGACGCCCAACGCCGAATTGATGGAGTGCTCGCGCAATGTGCCGGCCGGCGTCGTCGCCGAAGCGCACCGCTACCTCGCGCAGGGTGGCCCGGACAACCTGGCGAACCTGCACGCGTTCCTGTCCGACACTCTGCTGCTCTCGGGCGAGGGCTTCGACGCACCGCTCGAACTCCCCGTCTGGGGCGTGCTCGACCGGGCCGAACCTGCGCTGCTCGAACGCACCCGCCCACGTGTCGGAGTGCTCTTCTACCGCGCCCAGCAGGCCGCCGGAAACGTCGCGCACGTGCAGGCCCTGTGCGATGCGATCGACGCGGCGGGCGGGGTCGGCGTGCCCATCTTCGCCACTTCACTGCGCGGCGCTCCCCAGGATCTGCTGGAGCACCTCGGGACCCTCGACACGCTGATCACCACTGTCCTCGCGGCGGGCGGCACGAAGCCTGCCGGTGCGCAGGCCGGCGGCGAGGATGAGACCTGGGACGTACAGGCATTGGCCGCGCTCGACATTCCGATCATCCAGGGCCTCGCGCTCACCTGGAGCCGGGCCGACTGGGCCGCCTCGGGTGAGGGCATGTCGCCGCTCGACGTCGCGACACAGGTCGCTGTACCCGAGTTCGACGGACGACTGATCACCGTCCCGTTCGCCTTCAAAGAGGTCGACTCCGACGGCCTGCCGCACTACGTGCCCGACCTCGAGCGCTGTGACCGGGTCGCTGGTATCGCCACCAACCATGCGCGCCTGCGCCACACCCCCGTCGGCGAACGCAAGATCGCGGTCGTGCTCTCGGCGTACCCGACCAAGCACTCCCGCATCGGAAACGCGGTCGGCCTGGACACCCCGGTCTCCACGATCCGGTTGCTGCGGATGATGCGCGATGCGGGCTACGACCTCGGTGAGCGCGGCGCGATCCCCGGTCTGGACGACGTCGAGCCGATCGACGGCGAAGCTCTGGACACGACGGCGGGTAACGCGCTCATCCACGCGCTGATCGCTGCTGGTGGCCAGGACGTGAACTGGCTGACCCAGGAGCAGATCGAGAAGGCCCAGGTCCGCATTCCCGCCAGTCGCTACCAGCAGTGGTACGAAAAGCTGCCGGCGGATTTGCGTGAGGGTATGGAGCAGCACTGGGGACCCGCCCCCGGCACCCTCTATGTCGACAACGGTACCGACCCGGAGGGTGAAATATTCTCGGCCGCAATGCTGTCCGGCAACCTCGTGATCCTCGTGCAGCCACCCCGCGGCTTCGGCGAGAACCCGATCGCGATCTACCACGACCCGGACCTGCCGCCCAGCCACCACTACCTCGCGACGTACCGCTGGGTCGAGGAGGAGTTCGGAGCGCATGCTGTCGTACACGTCGGCAAGCACGGCAACCTGGAGTGGTTGTCGGGCAAGAACCTCGCGATGTCGCCGTCCTGCGGTACCGACGCAGCGCTGGGCAACCTGCCGCTGATCTACCCGTTCCTGGTCAACGACCCGGGTGAGGGCACCCAGGCCAAGCGCCGCGCGCACGCCACGATCGTGGATCACCTGATCCCGCCGATGGCCCGCGCCGAGGCGTACGGCGACATCGAACGGCTCGAGCAGCTGCTCGACGACTACGGCAACGCCTCCGCGATGGACCCGCCCAAAGCTGCGGCCCTGCGGGGTGAGATCTGGACGCTCATCCAGGCCGCCAAGCTCGACCAGGACCTCGACATCGCGCAGCGACCGGACGACGACTCGTTCGACGACTTCGTGATGCACATCGACGGTTGGCTGTGTGAGATCAAAGACGTGCAGATCCGCGACGGGCTGCACGTGCTCGGTGAGGCGCCGACCGGCGAAGGGCTGATCAACCTCGTCCTCGCCGTATTGCGCGCCAACCAGGTGTTCGGTGGCCGCGACAACGGTGTGCCGGGGCTGCGTGCCTCGCTCGGACTGGTCGAGGGCGCGAGCAGCGCGGAAACCGACCGGGTCGAGGGGCTCGCGCACGACCTCGTGCGTTCCCTCGCTGACGCAGAATGGGACGTCGACGCTGTCGGCGGGCTGATCGAAACTGCTCTCGGAGAAGCAAACCCGGGTGCGCAGCGGTCGTTGGAGTTCGCCTGCCAGGAGGTCGTCCCACGACTGGCTGAGACCACCCGCGAACTACCGGCTGTACTGCACGCGCTCGACGGGGGTTACATCCCCGCCGGGCCGTCCGGTTCGCCGCTACGCGGTCTGGTCAACGTGCTCCCAACCGGTCGCAACTTCTACTCCGTCGACCCGAAGGCGATCCCCTCGCGGCTCGCGTACGGCACCGGCGCGGCCATGGCCGAATCGCTGCTCGCCCGCTACCTGGAGGAGAGCGGCGAATACCCAGAATCCGTGGGGCTGTCCGTATGGGGCACGTCAGCGATGCGCACCTCGGGTGACGACATCGGTGAGGTGCTCGCGCTGATGGGTGTGTTGCCCGTCTGGGACGAGGCGTCCCGCCGGGTGGTCGGCATGGAACCGCTGTCGCTCGCAGAGTTGGGCCGCCCCCGCATCGACGTCACGGTGCGCATCTCCGGTTTCTTCCGCGACGCGTTCCCGCACGTCATCTCGATGCTGGACGATGCGGTCAAGCTGGTCGCCGACCTCGACGAGCCGGACGAGTCCAACTTCGTGCGCAAGCACACGCGGGCTGACATGCAGTCGCATGGTGATGAACGCCGTTCGCGCACCAGGATCTTCGGGTCCAAGCCGGGCGCGTACGGTGCGGGCATCCTGCAGTTGGTCGAGTCCGGGCGTTGGCGCGCCGACGCCGATCTGGCCGTGGTCTATACGCAGTGGGGGGGGTTCGCCTACGGACGCGGGCTGGACGGCATCCCGGCCCGCGACGACATGGAGCGCAACTACAAGCGCATCCAGGTTGCTGCGAAGAACATCGACAACCGCGAGTCCGACATCCTCGATTCGGACGACTACTTCCAGTACCACGGCGGCATGGTCGCGGTGGTGCGCTCACTGACTGGCTCCGAGCCCAAGGCGTACGTCGGCGACTCGACCTCGCCGGACTCGGTTCGTACCCGCTCGCTACAGGAGGAGACGAACCGGATCTTCCGGGCCCGGGTGTCCAATCCACGCTGGATCACCGCGAT
>JBBPZD010000164.1:0-3190 GCA_038199265.1 Actinomycetales bacterium
CGAGGTAGGCCGACCCGTAGCCGGCGTCGAACGATCCGACGTCGGCATCGGTCTGCTTGAACCGTGCGTGTTCCCTGCTGGCGATGGTCAGGTCGCAGATGACGTGCAGTGAATGACCACCACCAGCAGCCCAACCGCCCACGACCGCGATGACGACCTTGGGCATAGTGCGGATCAGTCGCTGCACCTCCAGGATGTCCAAACGGCCGCCCTGCGCCTTGACCCGCGCTGCATCAACGGTGTCGACGGTCTCGCCAGACGCGTACTGGTAGCCGCTACGACCCCGGATGCGCTGGTCGCCGCCGGAGCAGAAGCTCCACTTGCCCTCCTTTGGGCTCGGCCCGTTGCCGGTCAGCAGGACCACCCCGACATCAGGCGTCATTCGCGCGTGATCCAGCACCCGGTAGAGCTCGTCGACGGTGTGCGGACGGAACGCGTTGAGCACCTCGGGGCGATCGAACGCGACCCGCACCGTGCCGCGCGCCGGACCGGGCTTCACGCACCGGTGGTAGGTGATGTCGGTGAGGTCGAAACCGGGCACTGGCTCCCAGGAATCGGGGTCGAACGGCTGCGCGGCATTGTTGTCAGAGGCGGTCTGGGTCACGCGTCAGACCCTATGCCGAGCGGCCTACACGTCCAGGACGAGTCGCGTGCTGAGGCAGCGCGAGACGCAGATCGTCATGGTGTCGCCGTCGTCGTCGTCGAGCAGGCTGTCGCGAACTCCTGGCCGCTGCGGTAGATCAAGCCTCCGGCCGGCTGGTCCGCGAGGAGCGGGTCCAGTGGCATCAGCCTGGATTCGTCTGCAGAGAAGAGGTACACGGGCGCGTCGGACAACTCGAAGTGATGACGAGGCCCACACACGTCGACCATTGCGCCGGGCCGCAGGACGTCGTGCACGTGGGCCGACCAACCCCGGCTCCCCGGTTCGGGCAGGACAGTCGGCGCAGCTGTTGAATGCGGCCACCACGGCTGATCAGCATTACCGTGGTCGATGAATGAACGGTAATTCACGGGCCTCGGTGCGACCGGCGCACGATCCCAGGGGGATGGTGGCCCGGGTCAATGAACACGCGCGCGATCAGCTGGTCATCGGCGGCCTACCCACCGGGTCCCAGGTCGTTCCGGAGCAACTCGCCGAGGACCTCGGGGTACCCCGCGCCCCCGTGCGCGAAGCTCTGAACAGACCCGTTCAAGAAGAGTCGGTACACGTCGTCTCCGGGAGCGGGTTCGATCTGCACACAGCGCAGATGTTGCACGAGCACCGCGATCCGTTGCAGATTCTCCGTTCCGGCACGAAGCAGCAGTTCGTGCAACGACTGGAACAACACCTCAGTGAGGGGTATCTCGAGGCACATCACGAGTCGACGTCGTGATGTGCGCGCTGCCTGACCTGGCTGATCTGCTGGCCGACCTACGGGTGGTGAGCATCCCGCTGCAAACTCGTTTCAGGGGCATCGAGTATCGCGAGGTCGCTTACGTGACAGGACCATCCGGCTACGGGGAGTTTGCGCCGTTCCTGGAGTATGAGCCCATTGAATCCTCCCGGTGGCTAGCTGCGGCGATCGAGGCCGCATACGGCCAATGGCCCGAACCTGTCCGCGATTCGGTGCCGGTCAACGCGACCGTCCCCGCGATTGCGCCGGCCGACGTTCCCGCAATCCTGGCCCGCTACGACGGGTGCACCACCGCGAAGGTCAAGGTCGCCGAAGCCGGTCAGCAACCTGCCGAGGACCTCGCGCGGGTAGCTGAGGTGCGCAACCTGCTGGGGCCGTCTGGTCGAGTGCGAGTCGACGCCAACGGCAAGTGGTCGGTGCAACGGGCGGCGGCGGCACTGGAGCGACTCGCAAAGTACGACCTGGAGTACGCCGAACAACCCTGTGCATCCGTGGAGGAACTCGTGGAGTTGCGGATCCTGCTGGCACGTAGGGGAATCGACGTACAGATCGCAGCGGACGAGTCGATCCGCAAGGCCGAGGACCCGCTCCGGGTCGCCCGGATGGGCGCGGCCGACATCGCCGTCATCAAAGTCGCACCGCTCGGAGGGGTGAACGCGGCGCTCGACATCGCACGTGAGTGCGGTCTGCCGGTCGTGGTGTCCAGCGCGCTCGATTCCAGCGTGGGCATCGCTGCCGGGTTGGCTCTCGCCGCCGCGCTACCCACGTTGGAGCATGCCTGCGGCCTCGGCACGGTCGAACTACTCGAAGGCGACGTGACAAGGGATCGGTTAGTGCCGCGGGGTGGTTCGCTGCGGGTCCGCCGGCCGGAGGTCTCCGAGGAACTGCTGACCCGGTGGGCCGCGACGGCTGAGCGCACGCAATGGTGGCGCGACCGAGTCGCCGCCAGCCACGCCGTCCTGTCTCACTGACAGAGGCTCAGATAAGCCTGAGTGGCGCATGCGCGCCTGCGCCTCTCGGGCCTTCTTGAGCCATTCGCCCTACTGAACCTCAATCGAAATCGAGTCAGAGGGCGGCGAGGGGACCGCGGACGCTCTCGAAGAGTTCCGGTGACGCCGCAGCCAGCAACGGTTTGTCGAGACTGCCCGCTTCGTAACTACGCCCGTCGAGGTACCCGACACGGCCGCCGACCTCGGACACGATGAGCGATCCGGGGATGTGGTCCCACGGCATCACCGACCGGTAGAGCACGAAGTCGCACTCGCCGACTGCAAGCTTCGGGTAGTCGATCCCACAGCTGACCCAGGTGAGCGTGAGGGTCGCCAGTCCGTCAGGAGTTCGACCGATGTTGCGCCTGTCGGAGGTGCGGCCATCGGCCGGACTACCCGCGACGCGCTGCTCGAGTCGAACACCGTCGTGGAAGGCCCCGGCGCCGCGTTCGGCAACGTAGGCCTCTTTGTGTTCCGGCTGCCAGATCCATGCTCGGACGGGCACTCCCCCGCGCACCTCGCCGATCATCATGGCGTGGTCAACCGATCCGTGCACGAAGTTTTTGGTGCCGTCGATCGGGTCGATGGTGAAGAAATCGGGCTCTGTCCAAGCTGCTGTCAGCAGCGATGGGTCGGTGGCCACTGCTTCCTCGCCGACGATCAACACACTCGGGTAGGCGGCGCGCAATTGATCGGCGATCAGCACCTCGGCTTCCCGGTCGGCAACGGTGACCAGGTCGCCCGGGTTCTTCTCCATCACCTGCTCCGCGGACAGTGACCGGAAGCGAGGGGTCACCACCTGTTCAC
>JBBPZD010000165.1:0-2675 GCA_038199265.1 Actinomycetales bacterium
ATCGAACGAGCGATGCGGGCGGCACGGATCGAAGTTGAGGGCCCACCGGACGGGCTCCGCTTCCACGACCTGCGGCAACTACGTCGCGAGCTTTTTCATTGCGGCCGGGCTCGACGTAAAGGTCGTACAGACGCGGCTACGGCACAAGTCGGCTACCACGACGCTGAACACATATAGCCATCTATGGCCGGATGCAGACGAGTCCGCACGGGCGGCCGTTGGTGCTGGCTGCTCGTGCGGACCATCTGCCTACTAATGAGGGTTCTTAGGCTGACCTGCAGTTATGACTAGATGTCGTAGTACATCTCGAACTCGTGCGGGTGCGGGCGGAACCGCAGCGGGTCGACCTCCATGGTGCGCTTGTAGTCGATCCACGTCTCGATGAGGTCAGCGGTGAAGACGTCGCCCTCAAGCAGGTCGTCGTGGTCGGCCTCCAGGGCGTCCAACACCTCAGGCAGCGAACCCGGCACCTGGGCGATGCTCTCCAGTTCCTCAGGAGGCAGCTCGTACAGGTCCTTGTCGACCGGCTCCGGGGGCTCGATACGGTTCTTGATGCCGTCCAGCCCGGCCATCAACTGCGCCGCGAACGCCAGGTACGGGTTCGCCGACGGGTCAGGGATACGGAACTCGATGCGCTTGGCCTTGGGGGAGGTACCCGCGATCGGGATACGGATGCACGCCGACCGGTTGCGCGCGGAGTAGACGAGGTTCACGGGGGCCTCGTAACCCGGCACCAGACGGTGGTAGGAGTTCATCGTCGGATTGGTGAACGCCAGCAGTGAGGGCGCGTGCTTGAGCAACCCGCCGACGTACCAACGGGCAATGTCCGAGAGACCGCCGTAACCGTTCTCGTCGAAGAACAGTGCCTCGCCGTCTTTCCACAACGACTGGTGGGTGTGCATTCCCGAGCCGTTGTCACCAAACAGCGGCTTGGGCATGAAGGTCGCGGTCTTACCGGCCTCGAACACGGTGTTCTTCACGATGTACTTGAACTTCATCATGTCGTCACCTGAAGCGAGCAGCGTGGCGAACGTGTAGTTGATCTCCTGCTGGCCCGCGGTGCCGACCTCGTGGTGCGCGCGCTCGACCCGCATACCGGCTTCAGCCATCGTGACTGAGATGTCGTCGCGCAGGTCAGCGAAGTGGTCGACCGGCGGAACGGGGAAATAGCCGCCCTTGTAGCGCGGCTTGTAACCGCGGTTACCGCCCTCCTCGACGCGGCCGGAGTTCCAGGCGCCCTCGATGGAGTCGATGTAGTAGTAACCCGCGTTGGCTTTGGTCTCGAAGCGCACGTCATCGAAAATGTAGAACTCGGCCTCGGCACCGAAGTACGCGGTGTCGGCGATGCCGGTCGACTTCAGGTAGGCCTCCGCCTTCGCCGCGATATTCCGCGGGTCGCGGCTGTACTTCTCGTCGGTGAAAGGATCGACGATGGAGAAGTTCATGATCAATGTCTTGTGCTTGCGGTACGGGTCCAGGAACGCCGACGCCGGGTCCGGAATGAGCTTCATGTCCGACTCGTGAATGGCCTGGAACCCGCGAATGGAGGAACCGTCGAACATCTGGCCCTCGGTGAACCAGTCCGGGGTCACGGTCGAGGCCGGCACGTTGAAGTGCTGCATCACGCCCGGGAGGTCGCAGAAACGGACGTCGACAAACTTGACGTCTTCGTCCTTGATGAACTTCAAGACCTCATCGCTGGTGCTGAACATGAAACCTCCGTGGCTTGGGAATGGGCGTGCACAGTCACCGTCGAGGCTCACGTGCGGTGCTCTGAATCTATCGGACGAGCGTTAACGCGCAGTGACTTGATCGTTTCGCCAATGTTACGAGCGGGGAATCGTCATCGGTCGTGGTCTCGAAGTTCCTTACCTCGGCCTGGTGGCCGTCATCGCAGCCCGGGCAGCTCGGCAGTACGCATCCGATCCGCCAACCCTGTGCCGGGAACGGCTCATTACGCTGGGGACATGGCCGCGTCCAAGTCCACACCGTCGACCGCCCCTGCAACTCCAGAGGATGAATGGCCGGGGTACCAGTTCGGCTGCGCCTTCCAGGGCCCCACCTCCGTTGCCCGCCTGTTGCCCCGGGTGATCGCCCTACTCATCGACTGGACCTTGTGCAGCGTTATCGCAGCCGGGCTCCTGGGGTACAGCTGGGGCGGGCAAGGAAGCTCGGGGTTCATGCCGCTGCTGGTGTTCGCGATCGAGAACGTACTGCTGGTGGGCACCATCGGGGCAACCCCCGGACACCTCATCGTCGGCGCCCGCGTCACCCAGCTCGACGGGTCAGCCGCAGGTCCGCGCGCAGCGATTATCCGAACTGCATTGTTGTGCATCGTGATACCTGCGCTGGTGTTCGACAACGACCAGCGTGGCCTGCACGACCGGTTCGCGGGCACCATCATGGTCAAGACCCGCTGAACCAGAGGTCCTGCTGCTGGCCGTCATCACGGTCGCGCATCGCGGACCGGGCGGTGTCCTGGTGCTCACGCCTGGACACTCTGCGCTCACCCGCACCCTTCGCTGCGCGTTCCGTCAGCGACCAACCCTTCTGCGTTCACTTCCTGCACACTTCGCTGCGGGCGCGTACTCGCTGCGCTCGTTCGCACCCTCCGCTGCGCGTTCCGTCAGCGACCAACCCTTCTGCGTTCACTTCCTGCACACTTCGCTGCGGGC
>JBBPZD010000166.1:0-12428 GCA_038199265.1 Actinomycetales bacterium
ATCGTGCTCACAACGCGCGGCCGGGAGGCCGTGGCGGCAGGTCTTCAGACGATCGACGGCATCGAGGAGCAGGTGACCGAGATCCTGGGCGAGCGCGGGCACCAGGAGCTCCGACGGCTACTGTCGAAGCTGCTCGACGCTACGGATGCGTGAGGGGCGTCAGTTCACGTCGGTGCGGTATGGCGGCTCTTCGGAATCAAGCCCCCCGGCGAGTGATGTCCCGGCATTCCCTGGCGGGGCGCAGGCTCGGGCGTCGGCTGGGCCTCAGGCACCTGCCATCGCGCACCTGGTGGACGGTCACGACGATGAGGTGTCGGACCGGCTCGCCGTCCTGCTGTCAACCACCTCACCGAGCGCTTGGTCAACAGTTCGACAGATCGGCTCGGAGGCTGAACGGGGCCGAAACTCAGACCTCCCGCGGCCTGTGTGCGGCCTGGCGCCCCCGACCGGAAACAGAAAGACCCCCTCCGCTCTGCGTTTCCGCAGGTCAGAGGGAGCCTCGTCTGCTGTAGCCCCGACGGGATTCGAACCCGCGCTACTGCCTTCAGAGGGCGATCAGACGGTAGCCCGCAACGCATGGAAGCGCGCGAATCGGTGGGCCGACACGCGGCCCGTGCGCTCGTCGTGGTGCGTAGGCCCGCGACCACTGGCCGTCGCGTGGTGGTGGGGAACCTACCTGGTAGTGGTGTTCAGCGACACCACCGTCGCCGTCTCTCCGCAGCGTCCGAACCGCAAACGAAGAGGACCGCTTCTCCCAAAGCTGGCGTGCCTATGGCTGGCCCACCATCGTCAACGGCCTCGCAACCGTCGCCGCCTACCTTGCCTACATGCCGGCAACACGCCTGCCGGGGCCTCCTTGCAGATAGAGCGCAGGGACGCCCTCGGGACTCCGCACTCCTCCCACCAGATCAGCTGCCTCTCGCCAACGTCCAGCATCCCGTGGGCCTTGGGAGACTTCGCAGTCACCATTGCTCCATCACAAGACGAATATCCGATGTACTTGACCCCCTGAGCGCGCAGTTCCACATCTCGGCACTGCCTGCTGCCGGTTGGTACGCGAGCGGCTGGTGGCGATCGCCGGGCTCAGTTTCTCTCTGTACCGAAGGCGATCTCGTGGGCACCCGCCAGGCCCTTCGTTGTCTGCGAGTTGGTGGAGGGCAGCGGGCGTTGTTCTGGCCGGGACAACCGGTGTCACCTTCGTCATTGGAGTCACCTTTTCACTACGCTTTCTGGAAACCCGAGCCGAAGGCGGTCCGACTGGACCCGTCGTGGCGACAGGATGGGTATGAAGGCGGACGAGCTCACCGTGGGGCGCCGTGACGAGCGCGCTGACTGGGAGCTTTTGCGTCTGGTGGGGAGGGGGATGAGGCCGCCCTCCTGCTCCTCTTCGACAGGCACGCAGGCTGGCTCCGGCTGAGGTTGCGGCGCCGGTGCTCCGACGACGAGTTCGTGAACGACGCACTCCAAGACACATTTGTCGCGGTCTGGAAGCGACCCGAAGCTGCCGAAGAAGACACCCGGCTGTTGGTACCAGCGACTGCCCTCACCGCACCCCATTCGGGTGGGTGCGGCACGTCACCGCGAGGGCGTGGTGTCGGCGTGGGGCTTCTCCCGGGTGAGTGCCTTGGGGCGCTTCGCTCCAGTCGACGCGAACGCGTTCGGGTGCTCGAATGAGCAGATGGACGCAGTGGAGTTGGCGCGACATTTCGCACTTGGCGGGGCGGCGAGACTCTCAGACGGGCCTGTCGCCCGCGGAAAGCAGGGTCTTGTGTGGCGGCTCGAGACGACGGAGGGCAGGTGGGCGGTCAAGGTGCCACTGGTCCCCGTCACCGAGAACGAGGTTTCTTCGGCAACGGAGTTCCATGAAGCGGCGCACGCTGCGGGTGTGACCACGCCTCAGGTTCGGCGCACCACGCAGGGATCGGTGTTCGCGCCCGTGGACGGTGGCCAGGCGCGGGTATACGAGTGGTTCGATCTGCGACCCCCCGACCCTGGTCTGGATCCCGCTCAGGTCGGCGCTGTCGTCGCCGCCATCCACCGCGTTCCCTTCACTGACATCGACCTGGACCAGCTCAACCCCTGGTCTCGCGACCCAGTCGGCGCCAATCGCTGGGACCAGTTGGTCGAGGACCTCGCGGAAGCGGGGGCACCGTTCGCTCACCGACTGGCCGGCCTGCGTGATGAGCTGGTCGCTCTAGAGTCTTGGATCGAGCCGCCGCAAAGGCTTGCGACCTGTCACCGAGACCTGTGGGCCGACAACGTTCTCGGGACACCTGGCGGGGGTGTGTGTGTCATCGACTGGGAGGACAGCGGGCCTGCTGATCCCAGCCAGGAGCTCGCGTATGTGCTCTTCGAGTTTGGCCGTTCGGATCCTGGCCGAGTCCGTGACCTGGTCGGCGCCTACCGGGATGCGGGTGGGCCGGGGGCGGTGAGTAGACGCGGGCACTTCTCGATGCTGATTGCCCAACTCGGCCACATCACCGAGATGGCGGCGAACGATTGGCTGCAGCCCAATCTTCGCTCCCCGGACCGTGCTGGCTCGGCGTCGTTGATCAGCGAGTTTCTGGACGAGCCACACACGCGAGTGCTGCTCGAGTCCCTCTTGGGCGCGGTATGAACGGCGCAACCAGCCAACGACGACCTGCTGACCATCAGCGAGGTCGCTGCGATCGTCAGGGCCCCCGTCGCCACCATGCGCTACTGGCGACACCTCGGCACTGGCCCTCGCAGCTTCCGCCTCGGCGGGCGAATCGTCTACCGGGCCGGGGACCTGCAGGCGTGGATCGACGCCCAGGCCAGAGCTTCCGATGAGGGAACCACTGGCGTGGAATAGGGAGTGCCAAGGAGAGGCAAACGCTGGGTCCAGATCCTTGCGATCGGACGTAGCCTGCCTTCGAGGCGGAAGGACGATCAGGCGCATGGCAAGCATCGAGAAGCGCACGCGCGATGGACGGGTTCGTTGGTACACGCGGCACCGCGACCCGGAAGACGTGCAGCAGAACAAGACGTTTGACCGCAAAGTTGATGCCGAGCGATTCCTCACGACGGTCGAGTCGGTGAAACTAACCGGTTCCTACGTAGACCTCGCGGCATCCCGGATCACGCTCGGGATGTGGGCCCAGCGTTGGCTCGACGGCCAGACTCACTAGAAGCCTTCGACGCGTGAGCGATACGCCGGCATCCTGCGCGAGCACATCGATCCACGCTGGGGAACTACGCGGCTTGCGGACGTCTCACACGGCGCCGTTCAGACCTGGGTATCGGAGGTGCCAGCTACCAGATCGGTCGCAACGACGCGCAAGGTGCACCGAGTCCTATCGCTCGTGCTGGCGGTGGCCGTCAAGGATGACCGGCTGGTGCCCAACCCCGCTGTCGGAGTATCCCTCCCCCGCGTGGACGCGGCAGAGCGCATATTTCTGTCTCACAAGCAGGCTCACGAGGCCTAGGAAAACACCAGAACCCCCCGGAGACCGGGGGGTTCTGGGGTTGTAGCCCCGACGGGATTCGAACCCGCGCTACCGCCTTGAGAGGGCGGCGTGCTAGGCCGCTACACAACGGGGCCGCTGGGGTACTAGGACTCGAACCTAGACTAACTGGACCAGAACCAGTCGTGCTGCCAATTACACCATACCCCATGGAGGTATCAAGATCGTCATCTGAACCGGAGTTCTACACGCGATCCTGAACCGAACGCAGACTTTACTAGCTGGTCCAGATCGGCCCAAATCGAACCGATCTACAACCACCAATTTCCTGTCATTCCGGCAACGAATAGCTCAGTTCATAAGTGTGCCCGCCGTGTTCGTCGAGCGAAATGGCGAAATTCCCGGTGATCCCGGACAACTCGCCCAGGCCCGTCCCCGGCACTACCTCGATCAGCTGCCGCAAGTCGCCACCGACAATCATCCCGCAATGCTGTAGAACGAAGCCGCCCGACCTGCCGTCGAGTAGCCCATCGACCATCTCGACCACCACGTACCCGGCGTTACCAGTTGCCGGGTCGCCCGACCCGAGCATCTGACCACGCGAGGTACCCGCGAGTGAGCCGGTGAACGTCTTGTCGAAGGTCCATCGACCCACGCCAGGGGTATCGTCGCCCTCCCCAGGCGTCATCGAGATCTGGAAAGAACCGGTGGCCCTGTAGCCGTATGTGTCGCTCACCGCCCCAGCGTAGAACTCGCGTGGGTCGACGGGGCCTGATCAGAGCGAGTCGCGTAGCTGACGCAGCCGAGCGAGTACGGAGGCCTTACCTAAAATCTGCATCGACTCGAACAACGGCGGTGAGATCCGCTGCCCGGAGACGGCCGTACGCAGCGGGCCGAAGGCCAATTTCGGCTTGACCCCGAGGCGCTCGACGATCGCCTCGCGAAGGGCTGCCTCGATGCGGTCGTGGGTCCACTCGATGCCGCTACCGTCCGGCAGACCGACCGTGCCGCTGATCGGTTCCAGGGCAGCAATGGCGGCGTCGAGCACCTCTGCCGCGCCCTCTTTGAGCTGCGTGCGTGCATCGTCGGCGATCGGCAGGTCCTCGTCGGTCGTGTAGAACGGCGCGACCATCGCGGTTGCTTCGGTAAGCCGGACAATTCTTGTCTGGACGAGCTCGGCGACTGCCTGCAGACGGCCGAGCTCGGGGAGCGTAGGACTTCCCGAGAGCACCCCGTCGCGCTGCAGGAAGGGCAGCAGTCGCGATGCGAACTCGTCGACGCTGAGCTCGCGGACGTAGTGGCCGTTGAGCCAGCTGAGCTTGTCGAGGTTGAAGACCGAACCGGCCTTGTTGATCTTCGACCATTGGAACCTGGAGCTGAACTCCTGGAAGGTGAAGATCTCGCGCTCGGAGCCATCCTCTTCCAGGATCGGCGGATATCCCTGGAGCGCAAGGAAGTTGACCAACGCTTCGGGCAGGTAACCCTCGTCGCGGAACCAGGTGAGCTTGGCCCACGGGCTCTTACGCTTGGAGATCTTGGCCTTCTTCTCATCGCGTAACAACGGCATGTGGGCGAAGGCGGGCGGGGTGAGCCCGAGCCACCTGTAGAGCAACAGGTGCTTCGGCGTGCTGGAGATCCACTCCTGGCCGCGGACCACGTGACTGATACCCATCTCGTGATCGTCGACGACAACCGCCAGGTGATAGGTGGGGAACCCGTCAGCCTTGAGGATGACCTGATCGTCGGGGCGCGGCGCACTCGTCTGCCCCATCACGAGGTCGTCCCAGGTCAGCTGCACGTCCTCGGGGATGAACATTCGCAGCACCGGGGTCTGGCTGTAGCCGGGCAGTTCGGCGCGCTCTTCCTGGGTCTTGCCGTAGCACATCCGGTCGTAACCGGTGGGCTGCTTGGTCTTCTGCTGCATCTCACGCATTGCGGCAAGGCGTTCACCGGAACACCAGCACAGGTAGGCGTGACCATCAGCCAGCAACCGGTCGGCGTACGGGCGGTAGGTGTCCAGGCGCTCGGACTGCCGGTAGGGCGCAAACGGACCGCCCACGTCCGGTCCTTCGTCCCAGGTCAAACCGAGCCAGTGCAGGGTGTCGTAGAGCTGCTGTTCGCTGTCCTGCTGGAACCGGGCACGATCGGTGTCCTCGACCCGCAGCAAAAACTTTCCGCCCTTCTGGCGGGCGAAGGCAAGGTCGAACATCGCCATGTACGCAGTGCCCACATGGGGGTCTCCGGTAGGCGACGGTGCAACGCGGAGGCGGACGGGGGCTTCGGCGGGAGTAGCAGTCATGATGTCTACCGATCCTAGTAGCGCCTACCCGGGCTGCTGCGACGGCTGATCAGTCAGTCAGTTAGAACGATCGCGAGCGACTCCTGCATCCAGGTGAAGAAGTCGTAGTAGGCCGCAAGCAGCATGTGTTCCCCGTCGTCGCCGGTGCCGGCGTCGACACCGTCGTGTAGCCGTTCGGCGTCCTCGTCGGTGTGCAGTCCCAGCCGCTCCCCCAGCATCAGCCGCACGTCTCCGATCGCAATCATCAACGATCGCGCCTGACTCTGGTCCAGTTCAACCCGCGAACCGCCCTTAAACGACAGGGCATCGATGGCGGTCACCAGGTTCGCGGTCTTCGCCCGTCGGATGTTGTTCTCGGCCAGCGCCCGGAAATCCCCGGCGAGGTCGCCGTCGTCGCGGCTCGCATCAGGAAGTAACCGGCGCAGGGCAGGGTCACGATCGGCGATCTCCTGGGCGGAGGCAGGTGCGGTCCCCAGACTGTCCAACAGATCTCGGAGCGGATCACCGCTGGGAGCCGGATCGTCCAAGGCGATGAGCTCGTGCACCTGCGAGAGCAGAGCCACTACGACCTGACGCTCCTGCTCATTGAACCGGCCGATGAACCGCGAGCCCTTCCGGCGAAATGCCCGCGCCATCAGTCGTCCTTCTGCAGGGTCGCCCACAGACCGTAGGTGTGCATGGCCTCGGTATCGGACTCCATCTGCTCGCGCGGACCCGATGACACGACTGCGCGACCTTCTTCATGTACCGCAGTCATCAACCTGGCTGCCTTGTTCTCCGAATACCCGAAGTGCGTCCGAAACACCCATGACACGTAGGACATGAGGTTGACGGGGTCGTTCCAGACGATGGTGACCCATGGCCGGTCCATTCCGGTGCGGGCATCCGACTCGAGGTCGGGGTCGACGCCGGGACGCGCGTGCTCAGGTGGGGCGACCGACATGATCGTCAGCGTATGCGTCCGGCGAGCAGACCCTTAACCTCCCCTGCTCTGCTCCCCTAGACTCAGCCACTGTGACCCCGCCGACCGGCCTGCTGACAGATCACTACGAGCTGACGATGGTGCAGGCAGCGCTTGCCGCAGGCACAGCGCACCGCCACAGCGTCTTCGAGTTGTTCGCACGCCGGCTGCCTGATGGTCGACGATATGGAGTGGTGGCAGGAACGGGGCGTCTACTCGATGCCATTGCCGACTTCCGGTTCGGCGACGAGCAGCTTGCCTACCTGCGCGAGAACGACGTCGTCGACAGCGCCACCCTGACCTGGCTGGCCGACTACCGATTCTCGGGAACCATCACCGGCTATGCCGAGGGAGAGATCTACTTTCCCGGTTCTCCGGTGCTGGTCGTCGAGGCGAGTTTCGCTGAAGGCGTGATTCTGGAGACGCTCGCGCTCTCGATCCTGAACCACGACAGCGCGATCGCAGCGGCGGCCAGTCGAATGACCAGCGCAGCCGGCGAACGGCCGTGCATCGAGATGGGTTCGCGTCGCACCCACGAGCGGGCCGCGGTCGCGGCCGCTCGGGCGGCTTATGTGGCCGGGTTCTCTGCTACCTCCAACCTGGCCGCTGGACAGCTGTACGGCGTCCCGACGGCAGGAACTGCAGCGCATTCTTTCACTCTGCTACACGACACGGAGCGCGCAGCTTTCGAAGCTCAGGTCGCCAGCCTCGGCGCCGACACCACGCTGCTCGTCGACACCTACGACATCACCGAAGGAGTCCGGACTGCCGTCGAGGTGGCAGGCACTGGTCTCGGAGCAGTGCGGATCGACTCCGGTGACCTACTGGCGGGTGCGCAGTCCGTCCGCGCACAGCTGGACTCCCTCGGCGCCCGCGACACTCGTATCGTGGTCACGTCGGATCTGGATGAGTTCGCAATCTCAACGCTGCGATCAGCCCCCGTTGATTCCTACGGGGTGGGCACCAGCCTCGTGACCGGTTCCGGAGCTCCGACCGCCGGAATGGTCTACAAGTTGGTGGCTCACGAAGATGATCGCGGTCGGTTGATCGGGGTGGCGAAAAAGTCCACCGACAAGGCGTCGGTCGCAGGTCGCAAGTATGCAAATCGGCGGATGAGTGCCGACGGAATCGCAGAAGCAGAAGTAATCGGCGTCGGTAACCGCCCGGGCAACGATGGCGATGACCGGTACCTGATGGTCGATCTCGTCGTCGATGGATCCCGAGTCAACGAACAGGGGCTGGGGGCAGCTCGCGAACAGCACACGATTTCGCGCGCGCAGCTCCCCGCTGCGGCGACCCAGTTGTCACGCGGTGAACCCGTCATCCCGACCATCTATGAGCAGGCGTCGTGAAGGACACCCCGAATCGCTGTGCCCTGATCATCGTCGACGTGCAGAACGACTTCTGCGAGGGCGGATCGCTCGCCGTCACCGGTGGGGCAGCAGTCGCAGCCCGTATCGCAGATCAACTGATCGCCCATTCGAAGGACTACTCAGCAGTCGTGGCCACGGCCGACTGGCACATCGACCCGGGTAGCCACTGGTCTGACGAACCGGACTTCGAACAGAGCTGGCCGGTGCACTGCAAGGTCGGCACGCCGGGTGCCGACTTCCACCCAGCGTTCGCAGCCGTGCAGAACACGGTGGACGCGGTCTTCCGCAAAGGCCAGTACGCGGCGGCCTACAGCGGTTTCGAAGGCGTCGACGAATCGGGGGTCAGGTTGGCACAATGGCTTCGCGAGCGTCACATTGACGCAGTGCACGTGTGCGGACTGGCCACTGACTATTGCGTGCGCGCGACCGCGTTGGATGCATGCGCCGAGGGCCTGCACACCGACCTACTCCTCGATCTGGTGGCAGGGGTAGCCCCCCAGAGTACTGCGGGTGCCCTGCGCGACTTCGAAACCGCAGGCATCCGCATCCTCTGAGGCAACGCGGTCGCAAGCCGCCAGGCCCCGGGCTGGCTCAATCAGCGGTCGATCACCAATGTGCAGTGTGCGTGGGTGATCAGGTCGCGGGCGACCTGACCAAGTCGCAGACCATCGAAGCCGCCGGATCCACGCGCTCCGACGACCAGCAGATCACTGGACTCGGAGCGGTCGGCCAGTACCCGTGTCGGGTTGCCGCGGGTCACTTCGACGGTCACCTTGACGTCGGGGTGGGTGCGCTGCTGATCCTCCAGGGACTCTCGCACCCGCTGCTCACAGGTCGCCGTGTAGTCGGCCCAGTTGGATCTTCGCAGATGCGGATCCTGGGAATCGCGCGGCTGCCAGGCATACACGACCGACAAGGTGCACTCGGCGCGCTCTGCTTCATCGAAGGCCCTTTCCAGTGCAGCGCACGCCGCCGGAGAGAGATCCATCCCCACCGTGACCACGCCGTACGGATGCTGTTCACCAGAACCGCCGCGCACGATAGCCACCGGTGATTGCGCATGACTGGCGACTTGGGCAGCAGTCTGACCTACCGAGGAGAAGCCGAGATGTGAATCACCTTGGACGCCGACGACGACCAGGGAGGCGTCGGCACTGGCCCGCACCAGCATCTTCGCGGGGTAGGAGTCGGACTGGAGCGTCTCGACCAGCACTGACGTATCGAAGGCACGCGCATGCTTCGCGACGCGATCAAGCATGTGTCCGTGAGCTGTACGGATCATGGCGGAACTCGTGTCCATCCCGAAGGAGAAACCTGGTTGGTCCGGGCTGAACCCGTGCAGGATACGCAAGGTCGCCTGCTGCGCAGATGCTGCCCGCATCGCCCAGTCGACGGCTGCGGTCGACCCGCCTGTCGAATCCACCCCCACGATGATCTTCGGCGCATTGGTCTGCATGAACGAACTCCTCACCCTGGCCGGCAGCGGACAACTGTCACTCCCCGCGGACGGCCCTGCTTCGACGAATTTCCAACCGGCAGAATCACCAGCTCCATTGAACATAGGAGTGTTTTCTGAGTGTCAGCTGGGAACGTGGAGACGCCGGTTTCTTGGGCCGATCGACGCGGTGGCAACCACGTAGCGTTCGGGATCTGGGACCCCGGGGGGCCGCTGCCGTACGTCGCATACCGTTGATCGCATGTCTGCCACCCTCCCCTCGGAGCTCTTCGCGGGTCTGTTCGACGATGCCTCGGCGCTGGTGGGCGCCACTTTGGAAGAAACACTGGAGGGTCGAAAACGCCGTATCGGTACGTCGCAAGCCAACTACGTCGGATCGCTGCTGTTGCCGCCGCGGATGATCAAGGCGGCGTTGGCAACCAAAGGTTCGCTGCGGATCACGATCGTGTCCGGACGAGACGACGATCTTGAGAAGTCGCTTGCCATCGCAGAACAGGTCAGTTCGCACCGGCGACACGAACTGGTCGGTCTACATGTGCCCTACTCCCCCACCTGGCGTGAGGCCCTCAATCTGCTGGTACCCGTCGTCGTCCGGCTTCCGGCGGGTGGGGCTCGCTTCGACGCGCTGGATGAGTTCAGTGGGAGCGGTCCCATGATCCGGGCCGGCATCCGCAGCGGCGGGGAACATGCCGCCGAAAGCGCCGAACTGGCAGCCTTCGTACACGCCTGCGCCGCCCGATCTGTTGCGTTCCACCTCGCAGGGGGCATGGGCGGCGCGATCACAGGCGAGCCGGGACGCCACGGCAATGGCGTGTTGAACATGCTCCTCGCCACCAAACTCGCGCTGCGCCACCGCAGCGAGCAGGACATCGGGGCCGCCCTGCGGCAGGACGATCAAGATCTGGTGATTGCCCACATCCGCGCCCTCACCGAAGACAAAGCTCTGGAGATCCGCCGACTGTTCCGATCGGTCAGCTACAGCGACGTGCGCACGGCAATCGCGGATTTGGGCACCCATGGGCTCGCCGAGAAATACACCGACGACTGACCTACCCGCCGCAGGCGCGGCCCGCTTAACGGGGGCGGCTTGTCACTCCACGGGTACGAACGACGTAGGTGCTACCGACCTTGTCGTGCAGAGCCCGGCTCGCCGGGTCACGCAATGGCCATAGGTAGTCCACGATCGTGAACAACAGTGCAATAGCGCCCAGCAGCGGCGCAGTACTGAGAATCACGTAGACGCTCTTCACCACGAAACGATTCGCAGACACACCGAGATCAGGTGGACCCGCCGACGTACCGCGTCGCACCCTGATGCCAGTAACGATCTTGCCCACCGTCTGCCCTCGCCAGACCGTCATGCCGATCTCATAGGTCGCGTAGACGATGACTGTCACCACGAATATCTGCCAGGGCGGGTTGAGCACCTCTGCCGGCAGCTCGGGCATCGGACCGACACCACCCCAGGCCGTGAAGAAGTCGGAATACGCGCGGATCCATTGCAACGTCCACGGAAACGCCACCAGTCCCCCGACGAGAGTCGTCAGCAGGTGATCGATGATCAGGGCCCCGGCACGTTGCCACCATCCCGCCAGCACTTCGCCGTCCGGTGTGTGTCGATGCTTGGCGCCAGGTGCGTCCTTCGCCCGCCAGGTGTCGGGCTGCGCCGGTCGGGCGGCCCCCGGACCGGACCGGTCTCGCTCGTCCTGCACGGCAACAGCCGGAACGCCCAGACTGGAACGTTCGAGCCCCGGCTTGACTTTGGGCATCTGCCGCGGGGACCACAGGATGCCGTCCCAGTAGCGGAGCTGGTCGGGGTCTTCAGGGTCTTCGTACCAACCGGACGGGCGCTGCGTCATAGCCAGATTCTCTCATCGACGGCGTCGGCGACGACGCTCCGACTCAGGAAGACTGCTGATGCAGCTGTTCGGTCCAGAACTGGATCATCCAACGCTCGTACTGCAGACCGAAGGCCAGCGCACCGGACGGGCCTTGAGGCAGCTCTCTGCCGCTCATCTCGGCAAGCTGCTCGTAGCCCCGCAGTGATTGACGATGCTCGTGGATCTGCGTCGGGGCGATAGTCCGGGGCGAGGCACCGAAGAACAATTTGAGGAGTCCGAGGTCCCGGGATTCGACGGGTACGAACGTGTCGTCTCCGAGCCAGTTGTTCAACGCGTCGTGACCGCGATCGGTCAGCTGCAGCGTGCGGCGCTGGCGCCCGGACGTCTCTTGGATCTGGGAGATCAAGCCGGCTTCGACGAGCTTGTCGCACTGCACGTAGACCTGGGCGTGCGGCAGCGCCCAGAACGGCCCGATGGTGCCCGCGACGGCCTGTTTCACGTCGTAGGGGCTAGCAGTTCCAAGATGTCTGACCAACCCGAGAACGAGATAGGAGGCGGTGGTCAGGCGGGTGATCGACATGCCCCGATTTTATCTATCGGATTGCCTTAAGGGTGAGTCCGAGCCTGGTGAGTTCTCAACCAGGGCCCTTCTTTTCGTCCCGCTGGCCAAAAACCCGGCCGCACCCCACTGATTCGCCGCGCGGTCGAGATCCAGGACCTCAGTTTCGGGGTCAACGACGTCCGACGAACCATCGCCGAACGGTGTCGATCCGCGCTCCGACTTCGACACTCGAAGCGCGGTCCAGCGCCGGTCCACCACAGGAACGGCGCAGGTCACTGTGCACCTTGGCGTGCGGATCGCCGGATTTGCGAGCAAACGCAGCCACCAGCGAATTCAACTCTTTTCGTTGAGCGGCCAGTGCGCGGTGTGCGGCCGCGGGTACGATCGGTTGCGCGTCGATCTGACGCGACTGACGCTGGCGCAACAGGTGGCTCACCTGGTCCGGCTCGAGCAACCCGGGGAGGCCCAAGAAGTCCTGCTCGTCGGCGCTGCCTGGCGCGCTGCCGAGACC
>JBBPZD010000167.1:0-15714 GCA_038199265.1 Actinomycetales bacterium
CAAGACCGCCGCGGCGCAGAATTACCACCGCTGGGACCCAGACCGAGCCACCGCTTACGACGCCGAAGCCACCTGACCGGGCTGGACCACTTTCCACGTTCGTGTCGCCAGCCACCCGAAAATCGGCATAGAGGTCACAGTGACCATCGTCCAAGTCCTGAACCGGGACTATCCGAATTTCGGTGTTTTTGATCCTGTTGGTGGTCAGTACTTTTCGGCGGTGGGCCAGCGACCCTCGAACACGATAGCGAAGACGTTCAACGCTGGTTTCCAGCGCATGGTCCAGCGGGTGGCTCCTTTCCCGGTCGGGTCCAGGCTCCTGGTGACAAGGTAGAGGCACTTCAGCGCGGCGTGCTCGTTGGGGAAGTGACCCCTGGCGCGCACAGCGCGCCGGTAACGGGCGTTCAACGATTCGATCGCGTTGGTACTGAACAGGATCCGGCGTATCTCGATGTCGAAGGCGAGGAAGGGGGTGAACTCTTCCCACGCGCTGTCCCACAGGTGGATTAGCGCTGGGTACCGGTCGCCCCAGGTGGTGGTGAATTCCTGGAACTGTGCCCTGGCCTCGGCCACACTGGCGGCGGTGTAGACCAGTTTCAGCTCCCGGGCGATCTGGTCCCAGTATTTGCGGGATGTTAGCCGGAAACTGTTGCGTAACAGGTGGATCACGCACGTTTGCACGATCGCGTCGGGCCAGACCGCGGCGACTGAATCGGGCAGTCCCTTGAGGCCATCACACACCACGAACATTGTGTCGGCCACGCCCCGGTTCTTGATCTCGGTCAGCACCGCGAGCCAGTACTTCGCGCCCTCACCCTGACCCGGCGTGCCGGCCCACAACCCAAGGACGTCTTTACCGCCCTCGACGGTGACACCAATCGCGGCGTAAAACGGCCTGTTCGCGACTTGCCCGTCCCGGACTTTCACGACAATCGCGTCGATAAAGATCGCCGCGTACACCGGGTCCAGCGGGCGCGCGAGCCACTCGTTCATCTCATCGCTGACCCGGTCAGTGATTCGACAGATCGTGTCCTTCGATACCGATGCCCCGTAGATCTCGGACAGGTGCGCACTGATCTCACCACTGGTCAGGCCCTTGGACGTCAGCGACAACACCAGCTCTTCCACGCTGCCCAACTTGCGGTGATGCTTGGGCACAATCACCGGCTCGAATGTTCCGGCCCGGTCCCGAGGGACGGTGACGTCGACCTTGCCCGCGTTATCGGTCAGCACCTTCTTGGTACGGGAACCGTTGCGAACATTGCGGTTTTGCTCCCAGCCACTATCGAGGCCATCAACCGTGCCTTCGACCTCATCGCCGTCGTGGTCATCCACGACGCCGTCGGTCATTCGATGTTTAGCGTGGCCCAAGTGCTCGGTCATCTCCTCTTCCAGCGCCGCTTCCAAGACCAACGCAGTGACCTGCTTCAGAAACCCCGTCGGGCCCGTCAACGAATCACCATTAGCCCGGGCGGCCCGCACCAGATCAGCGACCGCGGCAGCCTGTTGGGCCTGGGCCACGCTCTTTTTGGGTTTACGGTCACCCGGGGCACGCCCCGGGTGAGCAACCGACACCGCCGGCTGCTCCTTGTTGTCCTCGTGCTCAGCATTCATGTCAGGCAGTTTCATGCTCTTCTCATCCGATCCCACCCACCCTGATCAGGTAGGCGTGTCACGGATCAAAAACACCAAATTTGCGATACTCCCACGGTGGGCGAATATTGTCGCAGGTCAGGCGTGTAACGCAACTGGTGTCCGCGCCAATGACACGCTTTCACCCGTTCGCGTTACGTTCGGGGGGTGAGGATTGGTTCTGGGCGGGTGTTAGTCCGCGAGTAGCGCCCGAGGTGTTGACGTGCCGCTGGCGAGAGCGGGGTGTGGGGTCCTCGTAGTAGCGATCGTGACGTTGTGGTGACTGGTTTTAGACCTTTGTGGTCTTGTCGTAGATGACGGTGATCTCGTCGATTTTGGCGAGTAGCTGGTCGGCGATGTCCACGTCGAGAGAGCCCTTGGCACCTGAGGCGCCGGCGAGTTTGGTGGCCTCGTTGACCAGGACGTGCAGTTGGGGGAACATCTCGAAGTGCGGCGGCTTGAAGTAGTCAGTCCACAGCACCCACAGGTGGTGCTTGACCAGCTCGGCGCGCTGCTCCTTGATGATCAGGGCGCGGACCCGGAAGTCGGGGTCGTCGTTGGCGACGACCTTCTCGCAGATGCCTTTGATGGACTGGGCCTCGATGCGGGCCTGGGCGGGGTCGTACACACCACAGGGCAGGTCGCAGTGCGCGCTGACCGCGATGGTGGGGGCAAGGAAACGGGCGAACATCACATCATCCCTTTCGTAGATCGCCGCGCGACGAGCACGGCCGGGTGCAGATGCCTTCAACCCTAGGGCCAGGCAGGTGAGGTTCGCTCATACCCTCTGGCCCGTGCGAGGAGGCAGCAGAGAATCCGATGCACGTGCTCTTCCGATGTCGGCTGCTGCCCGGCCGTCGATGGTGAGCCGGTCGATCACTGCCGGTGTGGGGTGTAGAGGCGGTGCGCGCAAGACGGGCAGCGTGCGTGGGTGCCGGACCATTCGTTGTTGCTGGTGGGCCAGGGGTCCCCGAGGTGAGGGGTGTCAGCACCGCATAACGCGGTGTGCTCATCGGGGTAGGTCGCGTGGATCATGCCCTGTGGATCAGTGGGAGAACCGGCCGCCCATCCCATCTGCGGCTGTGGCGTTGCGCTTGTCATCGTTGACCACGTCCCTATCCCAAGGGTGCCGCGATGTCTTCGGGAACCCCAGTCCATCCTTGCCCATCGCAGACCAGTCGTGCACGCGGTCAGATCACCAATGAAACACCCAATCACCGGTCGGCTTTGCGTTCGGCCGCGGGCGGCGCCTTGGCCATCGTGACCGTGATACTGGCCCGCGTGCTCCTGGCTGAGCGATGGACCCGACCTCAGATAGTCGGGCTCTTGGCCGCGGCCACCGCCATCGTGCTGATCTCCGTGAGCTGACCACCGCGAATCGGCGGGCCCCTGGGTCCGCAAACCAATCCCAGCCGAAACGGTTGACCCGGTGGACAGGATCGATCGGCGTAGTGGGTGGTGGTGCTAACTAGCCTGGCCCTTGTGACCTACCAGATCGTCGATCCCACCTCGATTACCGCTGGACCAGGACCTCACCCCGCCGCCAGCCCGTTCGACAAACGGATCAGCGAGCAGCTCGGCGTGCGTGCTTTCGAGGTGTATCAAGTTGAGCTACCTCCCGGCGCAGAGACCGTGCGGCATGACCACCTCGATGACCAGGTCGAAGACGTCTACGCCATCCTGCGCGGGGGCGGCTGGGTGATCGTGGACGACAAGCCGGTACCTGTCGAGCCGGGTCAGTTCATCGCGGTGACGATGGACTCCGCCAGGCAGGTCCGAGCCGGCGACACTGGTCTTGAGTTCATCGCGCTCTGCGCAGCACCACACTGACCACTCGGCGCGCCGATGTTCCGCCTGCCCGCCTGAGGATCCGCTTGTGACGCCTGCGTCGGCGGCGAGCCTGAGCCTCAGGTGCCGCAGAAGGTTCGGTAGCGTCTGAACCCTTCTGGGGCGGCAGCTGCGTAGCGCTCGAGGCCCGGGCGCTTGATGTAAGGACTGGTCACCACTTCCAGCAACCGTTCCAGTGGAGCGAGATCGTCGATGGTCGCCGCGGTGAGAGCTTCTTCGACGAGGTGGTTGCGGGGGATGTAGACGGGGTTGGTCCGGTCCATTTCCTTGTGATCTGGCCCCAGAGCGCGCCACCGGTTCATCCAGGCATCGAACGCCGCGACGTCGAGGAACAGGCCGCGCGCGGGCTCGGAATCGTCGTGCGCTGCGGCGCTGAGGTGACGAAAGAACGTCGTGAAGTCGACGTGGCTCTCTTGGAGCAGGGTGAGCAGGTCGGCGACCAGAGGCGAGGTCACTGTGTCGTCGAGGTCGGCGCGTAGCCCGAGCTTGGCGCGCATGCCGGCCGACCACACGGCGTTGTACTGCGGCTGAAACCCACCGAGTGACTTCGCGGCGAGCGCGACCGCCTGCTCCTCGTCGTGGTGGAAGAGGGGCAGGAGAGCCTCAGCGAGCCGGGCAAGGTTCCACTGCACCATGGCCGGCTGGTTGCCGTAGGCGTAGCGCCCGCCATGATCGATCGAGCTGTAGACAGTGGCCGGATCGAAGGCCTCCATGAACGCGCACGGCCCGTAGTCGATGGTCTCGCCCGAGATCGTGGTGTTGTCGGTGTTCATGACCCCGTGTACGAAGCCGACCAGCATCCACTGCGCCGCCAGCGACGCCTGAGCCCCGACCACCGCCTCGAACAGTGCGAGATAAGGGTGTTCGGCCTTCGCGGCGTGGGCGTAGTGGCGGTCGATCGCGTGATCGGCGAGGCGGCGCAGCAGGTCGATGTCGCCCGTTGCACGGGCGTATTGGAAGCTGCCGACCCGCAGATGGCTGCTAGCGACCCGTGCGAGTACCGCGCCCGGCAAAGCGGTCTCGCGCTGCACCGGGCGGCCTGTTGCCACCACACCGAGGGAGCGGGTCGTGGGAATGCCCAGGGCGTGCATCGCCTCACTCATGACGTACTCACGCAGCATGGGGCCGACCGCGGCCAACCCGTCGCCGCCGCGTGCGAACGGCGTGCGCCCCGAGCCCTTGAGGTGCAGATCGCGCAGCTGGCCGTCGGCGTCGGCGACCTCGCCGAGCAGGAGGGCGCGCCCGTCGCCCAGACGAGGGGAGTATCCACCGAACTGGTGCCCGGCGTACGCCTGCGCTACTGGTGTGGCGCCATCCGGTAGAAGGTTGCCGACCAGCATGCTCAGGCCCTCAGGGCTCTGCAGGAAGGCGACCTCGAAGCCGAGCTCGACCGCCAGCGACTCGTTGAGCACGAGCAACCTGGGATTCGGCACGTCCTCGGCCCGCCAAGGAACAGTCATCTCAGGCAGCTCGCGGGCGAAGCGGTCGCCGAGGGTGACCGCGATCGGGAGTGCAGATCTCACCTCGCCAAGGCTACGCGCGGCACCGCGATCCCCGAGGAGCCGGGTGTGCTCGTCTCGGTCACCGATCGTCGTGTGGGTCGATTGATGAGAGGGGTTCGACCCGGTCAGCCAATGTTGCGGTAGGTCTGCACGACTACTGCGCTGGAGAAGGATTGCGAACTATCCGCGCGATAACCCGCGGTGCGAAGCAACCGCCAAGGAGTGGGACACTGGCACCCAAGGCGATCGGGTTCCGCTTTGATGCTCGTCCACTCGTCAGCAACTTCGTGAAGACGATCTGTCCCAGGTGCGGTTAGGGGCTCGTGTTTCCCGCGTCGAGACCCGGTTGGTAGTAGGTCAGCGATCGCATCCGGTGACCCCACGACGCAACTGAGCGCCTTGATGGAGCGATTCGACGAACTCGATTTCACATGATCAGGGGCCTGGCGATTGGGTGTCGGGAGTCGTCGATGCCCCAAGAGGTGTCGGGGTTGCCGGTGGGTTCGTGTCTCGTCGGCGCCGTGACTCCCTTCCGACGACCGGGACGAACTGGGTAACCAGGTAGCAGAATGGTCCGATGGTCGAGATCAATCCCCCGCCGGGTCGCCTCAGTGGCGACCAGATCTCCGAGATGGACCTGCCCGATTGGCGCTCGATTCATGAGGCGCTGGAGTCTCGTTTCCATACCGGTGACTTCGCCCGTGGCCTGAAACTCGTGACGGACATCGGCCAGGCAGCCGAAGAACTCAACCACCATCCGGACCTCGACCTGCGATACAACCACCTCACCGTCCGGCTGATGAGTCACGACGTATGGGCCAAGACCTGGCGTGATGTGGAGCTCGCCCGGAGGATTTCGGCGCTGGCCGCGGCCATGGGTGTGACCGCTGACCCGCTGGCGGTGTCCCGGCTGGAGATCGGGTTGGACACCTGGAACGCCGACGAGATCAAGCCGTTCTGGTTGGCGGTGCTCGGCCTTCGCCAACACCCGCGATTCACCGACGACTTGGTCGATGCCGACGGCAATCTCGCGACACTGTGGTTCCAGCACTGCGAGACCCACGACGAGCCGACGCAGCGCTACCACCTGGACCTGCGGGTGCCGCCTGAGATCGCCGATGAGCGGATCGAGGCAGGCCTCGCCGCCGGGGGAACGCTTGTATCGGAGGAGAAGAAGCCACGCTTCGTCGTGCTGGCCGACCCGCAGGGCAACAAGGTCTGCGTTTGCACCCAGATCGGTCGCAGGGACTGATGAGGACAGGTAGCTCGGTGAGGGTACGGGCGGGGTAGGTCACGGTTGCCTCCTGGGCAATGTGTGGTGATTGGTGCCGGTGCGACAACGGTGCTCCCGAAGCGACACCCTGGGGCTTCTAGCCTCCGCCGGTCGAGAGCCCGCCCCCGGTGACAAACGATGGCCAACCGGGAACGGCGCCGCACCCGCCTGAGGCGCACCTGTCGTTGCTGAGCACGTCGACGGTGGTGGCGCGATCGTGTTCAGCGCAATGGTCAGGACCGTTATCGGCCTGACCGGATGGCCCGACAGACGTCGTGACGTTGTGCCCTGGTGAGACAGGTCGACAACAGCGGAGGATCGCAGCAGCTACCTCAAGGAGATTCCCATGGCATTTACGCTCGCGACGCTCGATGCGCTGGAGATTCTGGACTCCCGTTCGCGGCCGACGCTCGCAGTGACACTGAGTTTGACGGGCGGCCCGAGGGTCGAAGCCGGTGTGCCCTCTGGGGCCTCGACCGGATCAGGTGAAGCCGTGGAGTTGCGGGACGGGGACCCGAACCGTTTCGCCGGGCTCGGTGTGCGCACCGCGGTGGCCAACGTGACCGGTGAGATCGCCGACGCGCTGATCGGCCGCACATTCGATGACCTCGCCGAGTTGGACGCGGCACTTATCGCGTTGGATGGGACCGCGAACAAGTCACGGCTGGGCGCCAACGCGATTGTCGGTGTGTCGATTGCCGCAGCAAGAGCGAACGCGCTTGCATCAGGTCAGCCGATGTGGCGGGCGCTATGCCCTGATGGTGTGACCCCGCGGCTACCCGTGCCCCATTTCAACGTAGTCAACGGTGGGGTGCACGCACCCAATGAGCTGGATTTCCAGGAGTTCATGATCGCCCCAGTGGGCGCACCCTGCATCGCTGAGGCGGTGCGCGCGGGATCGGAGATCTACGGCGCGCTCAAGCACCTGCTGTCCGAGAAGGGTCTCGCAACCGGCCTGGGGGACGAAGGTGGATTCGCCCCACAGATCGCTCAACCCGAAGACGTCCTGGACTACCTCGTGCAGGCGATCGCGGCGGCCGGTTATCAGCCCGGCCGCGACGGTGTCGCAATCGCGATGGACCCGGCCTCCAGCGAGTTCTACCGCGATGGCCGCTACCACGTGGCCGGTGAAACCCTCTCGGCCAACGAAATGATCACCCGCTACGAAGAGCTGATCGACCGCTACCCGATCCGGCTGCTCGAAGACGGCCTGGCCGAGTCGGACTGGGACGGTTGGGAACGTCTCACTGCACGCCTGGGCGACCGGGTCCAGCTCGTCGGCGATGACCTGCTCTGCACGAACCCGGTGACCATTCGCGAAGCGATCGCGCGGGGTGCCGGCAATGCCGCGCTCATCAAGGTCAACCAGGTCGGCACGGTCACCGAAACACTCGACGCGATCGCCATCTGCCGCGACGCCGGATGGGCACAATTGGTCTCCCACCGCTCCGCAGAGACCAACGACACCTTCATCGCCGACCTGGCGGTCGGCAGCGGGTGCGGTCAGCTCAAGAGCGGCGCGCCCGCACGCGGTGAGCGCGTCGCCAAGTACAACCGACTGATCAGGATCGAGGCGGATGAACATCTGCCCTTCGGGCTCTGATGTCGGGCCGAAGGACGCCGGTGGGTCGACCGGCCCACGCACACGCAGCACTTTCAGGAGACACCCCATGAGCACGTTGACCTACGTGAAATTCTTCGAAGAATTCGGAGTCGAGGACGTGGCCCTCGTCGGAGGGAAGAACGCCTCCTTGGGCGAAATGTTTCAGAAGCTCTCCGAACAGGGGGTGCGCGTCCCGAACGGCTTCGCGACCACGTCCGACGGGTACCGCCACATGCTGGTCGAGGCCGACGCGTGGGGACCGCTGCATGCGGCTCTAGATGACCTCGACCCCGCCGACGTGCAAGATCTCGCGCGCCGCGCCAAGCGAGCCCGCGAAATCGTCTACGGAGCGGGGTTACCGAAAGACTTCGCCACCGAGATCCTCGCCGGCTACGGACGGCTCCGGGAGGAGTACGGCGACGACGTGAGCCTGGCGGTGCGTTCGTCGGCAACCGCAGAAGACCTGCCCACCGCCAGCTTCGCCGGCCAACAGGACTCGTTCCTGAACGTCACGGGCGAGCACAGCCTGCTCGACGCGTGCCGCCGCTGTTTCGCCAGCCTCTTCACCGACCGCGCCATCCACTACCGCGTTGACCAGGGCTTCGACCACTTCAAGGTGGCCCTCTCGATCGGGATCATGAAGATGGTGCGCTCGGACCTCGCATCCTCAGGCGTGATGTTCTCGCTCGACACCGAATCGGGGTTTCGCGATGTCGTGTTCGTCACGGGTGCCTACGGCCTCGGCGAGAACGTGGTGCAGGGTGCGGTCGACCCTGACGAGTTCTACGTACACAAACCCACCTTCGCCCTCGGCCACCGCGCCGTCCTGCGCCGCCTGCTCGGCGACAAGGCCGTCAAGATGGTCTTCGTCGAGGGAGAGAACAAGCGCACCACGCGCAACATCCCGACGCCCAAAGCCGATCGTGCACGGTACTGCCTGACTGACGCGGATGTGCTCGAACTCGCCGGGAGTGCGATCGCGATCGAGGCGCACTACGGGCACCCGATGGACATGGAATGGGCCAGGGACGGCATCGATGACCTGCTCTACATCGTGCAGGCACGACCGGAGACGGTTGCCTCCCGACACGTGGCAACCACCCTGGAGACGTACACCCTCGACGGCCCCCAGGAAGTACTGGTGGAGGGTCGCGCCGTCGGCCAGAAAATCGCCTCCGGCAGCACGCGGGTGCTCGACAAGGTGGCGCGTCTCTCGGAGTTCAAGCCGGGCGAGGTGCTGGTCACCGACACCACGACACCGGACTGGGAGCCGGTGATGAAGACGGCGGCGGCAATCGTGACCAACCGGGGCGGGCGTACCTGCCACGCGGCGATCATCGCCCGCGAGCTCGGCATCCCTGCTGTCGTCGGCGTGGGGAACGCCACGACCGCGCTTGCGAACGGGGTGCCCGTCACCGTTTCGTGCGCGCAGGGGGATACCGGGCGGGTCTACGCGGGCGAGTTGGGTATCCACGTCGAACGATCAGAGATCGCGGGCCTGCCGCGGCCGAAGACCCAGATCATGATCAACCTCGCCGACCCTGACCTGGCCTTCAAGACCTCGTTCCTGCCCAACGACGGAGTCGGCCTGGCGCGGATGGAGTTCATCATCTCCAGCTCGATCAGGGCGCACCCCATGGCGCTCATCCACCCCGAGAAGGTGACCGACCCTGGCGCGCGCGACACCCTCGCCCAGCTCACCGCGGGCTACACCGACGGCGGGAGTTTCTTCGTCGAACGCCTCTCCGAAGGCATCGGCACGATCGCCGCGGCCTTCTGGCCCAAGCCGGTCGTCGTGCGGATGTCGGACTTCAAGACCAACGAGTACGCGAGCCTGACCGGAGGAGCCGACTTCGAGCCGGTCGAGAACAACCCGATGCTCGGTTTCCGGGGCGCATCGCGCTACGCGCATCCTTCCTATGCAGAGGGGTTCGCACTGGAATGCGCTGCGATGTTGAGGGTGCGGGAAGACATGGGGCTCACCAATGTGATCCTGATGCTGCCGTTCGTACGCCGCGTCAACGAGGCTGTTCAGGTGCTGGACAGAATGGCCGAACTCGGCCTACGTCGTGGGGAGAACGGGCTGAAGGTCTACGCGATGTGCGAGATCCCGAACAACGTCATCCTCCTCGACCAGTTCGCGCAGCACTTCGACGGCTTCTCGATCGGCTCGAACGACCTGACCCAGCTCACCCTCGGCGTCGATCGCGACAGCGAGATCGTCGCCTTCGATTTCGACGAGCGCGACGAAGGTGTCAAAGAGATGATTCGCCTCGCGGTACAGGGCTGCCGGCGTAACGGCATCCACTCCGGGATCTGCGGCCAGGCACCTTCGGACTACCCCGAGATAGCCGAGTTCCTCGTCGAATTGGGTATCGAATCGATGTCGCTCAACCCGGACACCGTGGTCAACACGACACGCCACGTCCTCGAGGTCGAAGCGCTCAGGCGAGACTGACTGCGCTCTGGATCGCGACGTAGGTCGCGACGAGGATCAGCAGTCCGGCGAAGGCCCGGCTCAGCGTGGCATGAGAGACCCGGTCGGCGACCCGGGTGCCGACCAGTGACCCGGCCACTGCAGCGACGGTGAACGGAAGAATGATCGACCAGTGGAAGCTCATATGCCCGGTACGGGCCACGAGTGCCGCGGCCGAGTTCAGAGCGATGACCAGCAGTGAGGTTCCGACCGCTACCGGCATCTGGAATCCCAGCACCATGACCAGCGCGGGCACGATGATGAAGCCGCCGCCGACGCCGAGGAATCCAGTGAGGAATCCGACCAGTAGAGCGGCGCCGATGAACCTGGTGGCGCCTGACACGGTCACCGCACCAGCGCTCGCCGAGGCATCACCGCGGTCCTGGGGTGAGTCCGCTCCACCCCCGGGACGCACCATGCCGACTGCTGCCAGCAGCATCAATGCGGCGAACGCGAGTAGTAACAGATTCGGGTCGACCTGCCTGTTCAGCGCGGTGCCGACCAGGGACGCCGCGAGACCAGTGACACCGAAGATGATTCCACTGACCCATCTCACCCGCCCGGATCGGGCATGGCCGAACGCTCCGATCAGAGCGGTGACCCCGACGATGACCAGGCTCGCAGTCGTGGCTGCGCGAGCTGGCTCACCCAGGACGTACACGAGGGCGGGGACGGCCAGAATCGAGCCACCGCCGCCGAGCGCGCCGAGGCTCGTTCCGATCACGAGGCCGAGCACGACCGAAACGGTGAGGGTCAGCATCGGCCGCGCGGCTCAGCCACGGCGGACCAATCGGCGCAGGAACGAGGGCTGGGCGTTGCTCGTATCGACCGGGTGCCCGGGGCACCGGGCAGCGCGCGGAACACCGGCCATCACCTGGTCGACGTGCCGGCCACAGCCTGCCCAGGTGGTCTTGTTACAGGTCTTGCAGGTGGTGGGTCGGCACATCGTCGTTCTCCTCATGGGTGGGTGCGGATCGCGGCTTGCAGGTAAGGGTCAGGTGACCGGTAGGCCGCTGGCAGCGACTTGTTCGTCGAAGCTGTCGTCGATGGCGACGACGGGTTCGCAGTGCGCCGCGAGGACCGAAGCGGCGATCGAGGCGCGGTAGCCGCTGGCGCAGTGCACCCATACCTCCCCGGTGGGTACCCGGTGCAGGTTGTCGATCAGTTCGTGCAGCGGAATGTTGACGGCGCCTTCGATGTGGGCGGCGTCGTATTCGCCGGAGCGTCGGACGTCCAGGATCGACACTGCCCGGTGATGACGCACCTGCGCCAGGTCGGCGAACCGCGCGCGGGCGAACGAGCCCAGCGGTGCGGTGGCCCAGTCACGGGGATCCCCGGTGGCGGAGCCCTCGATGCGGTCGATGCCGATGCGGACCAGTTCGCGTTGGGCCTCGGCGACCTGCTCGGGGTTGTCACCGAGCAAGGTGAGCGGCGTGTCCCACGGGATGAGCCAGCCCAGATAGGTGGCGAACTGGCCGTCGATGCCGAAGTTGAGGGTACCGGTCACGTGCCCCGCGGCGAACGCCGTCCGGTTGCGCAGGTCCACTATCCACTCGCGGTCGGCGATGCGACGGGCCAGAGTCGCAGCGTCGGCGACCTCGGGTTTCTGCAGGTCCGGCGCCGTCGGCCCGGCCGCGTTGGCCGGGGCCATATGAACGTAGTAGGCGGGGTACTCCTCCAGTCCAGCGAGGATGGTCGAGGCCCACTGCTGCTCGTCCTGGGTGAGTACAGGGTTGGCTTGTTTCTCGGCGCCGATCGTCGAATCGGTGGCGCCCCCGGTCGAACCGGCTGAGCAGAACGAGCCGAATCCGTGCGTGGGTAGCACCTCGGCCTGGTCCGGCAGCTGCTCGGCGAGGCGGTGCGCCGAGGCGAACTGGTGATGCATCAGATCGTAGGTGTGCTCGGCCCCGAGGAGGTCGGGCCGCCCGGTCGCACCGAACAGCAACGACCCGCCGGTGAACACCCCGACCTCCTCGGCGCCATCGGGTCGAACGGCTTCAAGTGCATACGAGAGGTGGGTGTAGGTATGGCCGGGGGTGGCGATCGCGCGCACACGCATCGTCGTGGACACCGCGACGACCTCGCCGTCGCGGATCGGCTCCCGCTCAAACGAGACCTCGTCAGCCCCGTTGACGTGATACGCCGCCCCGGTCACCTGTGCGAGCGCCAAGCCGCCGGTCAGGTAGTCATTGTGCAGGTGCGTCTCGAACACGTGGGTGATCCGAACGCCGTGCTGATCCGCCAGGTCGAGGACTCGGTCGATATCGCGCTGCGGATCGACCACCAGAGCCACGGCTCCGTCGTGGACCAGGTAGGAACGATCGCCCAAGGTCGGCGTTTCCAGGGTCAGCACCGTCGGTTGCTTCACATTCGTCATGAGACTTTCTTTCTCGTGGGGTGCTTCGTGAGTACTCGATCGGGGCATCCTGTCCCTATGCCCAAAATACCTAGGGGGGTATCTTGAGAGTACACTCAAAATACCGGCAGGGGTATTCCTTCCGGCAACCAGCGAAAGAGGAATTCCATGAGCTACGCACTCAGCACCACCGTCGACCAGCCATTCGCCGACACGGTCCAAGCGACCCGCGACGCACTGGCTGTCGAAGGCTTCGGAGTACTGACCGAGATCGACCTTGCCGGCACCCTGAAATCCAAGATCGACGCCGACATCGCCCCCCAGGTCATCCTGGGCGCGTGCCGCCCTCCGCTGGCGTACGCCGCCGTCCAGGTAGAGCCCTCGATCGGCCTACTGCTGCCCTGCAACGTGGTGGTTCGCGCGGTCGACGATCATCAGACCGTCGTCGAGGCAATGGACCCGGCCATCATGGTGACCCTGACCGGCAACCAGAACCTGAGCGATGTCGCCAGCGACGCCCGCGACAGACTGGCCCGAGCGCTCGCCTCCCTCACCAGCGCACTCAGTTCCTGACCCATACCCACCCAGACCTCGAAGGACCACGACATGGTCAGCCTCAACCCCACCGATATGACCCCCGTACTGAACCGCCTGCGCCGGGCACAGGGCCAACTCGGTGGTGTGATCCGCCTCATCGAGGAAGGTCGTGACTGCAAGGACGTCGTGACCCAGCTCGCGGCCGTCAACCGAGCACTCGACCGCGCCGGTTTTGCCATCGTCTCCACCGGCATGCGCGAATGCCTCACGTCACCAGGCGGCATCAGCCCTGAAGATCAAGCCACCATGGAGAAGCTTTTTCTCACCCTGTCCTGACATCCGCCCCGCCGCACCACCGCGATCCGGCGAAGAGCCACAGTTAGGGACTTCCGTCCCTTCACGACGCCTCCTCCCCGATGCAGGCTTGATCCTGTGACCGACTGACCTCCGGACCCTGCGCACGACGCATCGGTGATTGTCTGCTTCGCGTGCGATGCACGCCTCCTGCGGTCGGACTTGAGGGAAGGAACAACTCGAGATGACACTCCACCAAGCGTGTGACGGCCTGACCTGGGCCAGGAACTCATGTATTGCGTGGCCGCGCCTCGCCTGGATCGAGGACCCGCACAACAATCCGCACCCAGGCCTGGCGCACGCGACGTACGACGATTCGACACATGCGCTGTGCGGCGCGCACACGTCCCACCTCGGCGAATTGTGGCCCAGGCTCGGGGACTACTGGTCGTCGGCGTGCTCCCGCTGCCCGGCCTGTGCCCTTCGCCTGTACTCAGGCCGGATGTAGGTGCATGGCCCCGAATCCCGCCGGCGAACGCGACGTCGAGTTCAGGCCTCCCAGGAGGGCGCAGCGAGGTGATCTTCGGGGTTCCGCGCCAACAGAACGACGTCACTACCGGAGATCCACGCAGCCCTCGATCGGGTCCTTCGACTCTGGCGAGCAGCCGACGGGCGCACCAGCCTGGAAGCATGACAGCGGATGCTGCAGCAACACGGCCTTCCTCGCGCCGGCGAGGTAGTTGGCTACTCGTGATCGCGCTCGCCGTGGCGGCAGCCGTGGCGTTGGCTGCCGGGTACGCGCTTCGGCCAACCAGAGTGCCACGCCGAGGAGCAGCTCGGCGGCCCAGCTGGCATCCGTGCGCAGCGGCTGTGCCAGCTGGGCAGCCGCGTCCATTAGCCCGTCGAACCCCTGGTGTTCTGGAATGTCCGGCTGGATGAAAGACCACTTGGGTTCCCAGGCAATGGGACCGGAAATGATGGGCGCAAGCATGTGGGCCGGACCGGATCAGCTATGCGCGTCGTGTCGCCAGTGGGCGACCGACAACCCCGGTCAGACCGGGAACTCGCCGGCATCGACCTGTGTGGACATGGTGACCTGGATGAACGAGCACGCCGCGGGTAGGTGGCAGATGTGGCCGATGCACGACCACTGACCTCGTCGTGCGTCAGGCTGCTCTGGCTGCCGCTCGGTGCCGGCACCACCCGCATCGTGCAGTGCAGCGGCCGCGCGTTCGAGTGCGTGGTCGCCGCTCGTGCACACCGGAATCGTCAAGACCTCTATCACTCGGCCCTGGAGGTCGCGGTGGATGGTGACCGGTACGCGATCGAGATGACCCCCGCGTGGGGTCGGGCGAAAAACGCCGAGGCGGTGGTTGCCGGGGGCCCCGTGGGAGTTCGTGCCCTGGGTCGGTTCGAGATCTTCCGCTACGAGATCCACTGCATCAGGAACGGTGCGATGCCCGACCTCGAGTTCGCTGTCGACAGCCCGCGTCTACTCAGCGACGATCGCCCTCGAGCTGAACACCTCTTGGAGCTCGCAGCCGCGTTTCCGAGCGCTACCTGGGGCCGCGACGAACTCGACACGGGCGAGATGTGGAATTCCAACTCGCTCACCTCGTGGCTGCTGGCCAGGAGTGGCCATGCCATGGGCCATATCTCGCCACCCCGCGCTGGGCGGGCGCCGGGATGGTCCGCCGGTTTAGTCGTCGCCGACAGGCAGTCGCGACGTGCCCACAGCGAGTCCTGAGCCCACGTCACACATGAACACATTGTTCATCGGTGGTGTTTTTGTACGTCTTGTATCGGCGAGGCCATCGCCAGCGAGACCCCGGTGCAGTCCGTGCGATCAGCGGAGAGCGCAAATAGAGCAGCGCGATCCGGCGGCTCGCGCGAGTCGGCCATCGTAGGCAATGCGTTCACCGTTCACAGCGGCTTCGCAGCTGGACGGCGCGTCGTGAGGCGCTGTTACAACCAGCGCCGGGTGCGCCGGGTGAATTCCGCGAAGTTCTCGGTAAACCTGGTGGCCAGGTACCTCTCTTCGGGGGCAATGACCAGGGTGCGCACAGCGAGCAGAGCTGCGGGCAGGGTGAGCAGCGGCCACCAGGAGCCGGCCAGGAGTGCGCCGCCGACGTAGGCGATCGCGAGCCCGGTGTACATCGGGTTGCGGCTGAGGCGGAAGGGTCCTTCGGTGAC
>JBBPZD010000168.1:0-6484 GCA_038199265.1 Actinomycetales bacterium
AACGGGTCGTCGTCGGCGGGGCCGTCGATGATCCGGGTGCGCGGAATCAGTCCCGTGTTGCCGCTGCGCCGGAATCCGGCGGCCGCGATCTGCGCGAGCCAACCCGTCGGGGGCCGCTGTTGTAGTTCGGTCATGGCTGCCTCGTCGGCGCCTTTGGCAAGCGGCGCGCCAGGCTGTTCCCAATCCGGCTCGATCGTCAGTGCAATAGGGCGATGCTGGGTTCGCAGATACTCGGTGATAGCGCTCAGGACCGCCGCCCGCCGCTCGGGTGGGGCCTGCGGCCCACGGGGCACGTACGCCAGGCTGCGGAACGGCAGAGGCAATCGTCGAAGCAACACCTGCGCGCTGCCGACCACGTCTGATCCATCGTGAACGACCAGCCGTTGGGCGCTCCATTCGTAGCGTGATTTGAGCTCACCCCAGCCCCAGAGCTGCAGCGGGTGCCCGCGCTGCTGATCGACGAGTGCGTCCCACTCGGCCTGTTGGCGGCAAGGGGTCACCGAGAGCATCATGGTCGGCAGGCTATCGGGCACTCGCTGATCGGGTCGCACTCGACGACGATGTCGACGCAGTACGCGCGGTCCGCGAATCAGGTCTTTCGGGCCTTTTTCCAGTCTTTGCGGTCAGGCCTGGTCACCAGGACGAAGGCGCGCTTCCCTTCTTTGTTAAGAAAGCCCTGTTCGGTCAGCCGCTCCAGGACGAAGGGACACTTGGCACACCGAGGATCGCTCTCACAGCATTTCTTCTTCGCCTGCAGCACGGGCCGCGAGTCGTTGCCCGACCGCTTCAGTTGCTTCTTGGAACCCTTCTTCCTAGAGCTCAGAACTGCCCCGGTTCTCCATCGGACAGGTCACGCACCTCGATGCCGCCGTCGGCGCCAAATCGTTCGATATGCCCCAGGTAGCCGCCGCGCCCGACTTCAGACAGCAGGGCGTCGTGGATGGGCACGACAACCGATGGCGCGATTCGCCTGACGAATGCAATCGTCTCGCGCACCGCAGCCCAGGGAGCCGACAGCGGCAGAGCAAGCACCTCGACCGGCGCCGACGGCTCGGCGTCGAGAGCATCGCCTGGGTGGAACACCGTCCGCTCCCCTGCAGCTTCAAACGACAGGCCAACGTTCCCGATCCGTGGCACGAAGTCGTGAATCAGCGCGTGCTGGACACCCACCGGTGTCACTGTGACGTCACCGACCGGGAACTTCTCCCCCGCGATGGTCGATACTGCGTCGATCCCTCGCTCAGCGAGCAGTGCGGCCGTAGCAGGGTCCGCGTACACGACGGCGCCCGGATTGGCGCTGAGAAGATCGCCGATCTTGTCGAACTCGACATGGTCGGGATGCTGGTGGGTGACCAGGACCGCATCAAGGCCAGTCAGGTCGGCGTAGTCGGAGAAACAACCGGGGTCGATCAGAACTCGCGCAGTGGGGTACTCCAAGAGCAGGCACGCGTGGCCCAGGTGAGTAATCTGCATACCTCGCACGGTACGCCGCAGCACCGACGCACGGCGGACCACCGCCGACCGTCGTGGCCGCCCGTAAGATCGACTCCGTGCGTTTTCTCGGTGATATCCCCGCCCACGATCTGACCTACAGCGACGTCTTCATGGTGCCGTCCAGGTCGACGGTGACCAGTCGGCTCGACGTCGACCTGAGCACGCCGGACGGCCTCGCCACGACCCTTCCGCTGGTGGTCGCCAACATGACCGCGGTTTCGGGTCGGCGAATGTCTGAGACGGTCGCCCGACGCGGTGGCATCGCGATCCTTCCGCAGGACATCCCGGTGCACGCCGTACAGGAGACGATCAACGCAGTCAAGGCCAGTCACCCGGTGTTCGAATCCTCGGTGACCATCGGCCCCGACGAACCGGTGAGCGCAGTGCTGTCGTTGATGGGCAAGCGCGCCCACCGCGCCGCGGTTGTCGTGGACGATGCCGGGCGCCCCGTCGGGGTGATTCAGGAAGACCAGTGTCTGCGGGTGGACCGGTTCACCACGGTCGGTCAGGTGATGAGCAAGGACCTGCTCACCGTGCCCGCCGACGCCGACCTGCACGAGACCTTCGACCTCCTCGTCGGAGCGCACCTCGACCTCGCGCCCGTGGTGAATGCGGACGGAACCTTGGCGGGGGTGATCACCCGCAAGGGCATTCTGCGCTCCACGATCTACCAGCCTGCGCTCGATCGCGATGATCGGCTCTCCCTCGGCGTAGCCATCGGCATCAACGGCGACGTGCAGGACAAAGCCGCCACCATGTTGCGTTCCGGAGCAGACGTGCTCGTGATGGACACCGCACACGGCCACCAGGACAAGATGATCGACGCGCTCGGTCTGGCTCGCGTGGCCCGCGACGCCTACGAGGGCGAAACCGGCATTCGCATACCGATTGCGGCGGGCAACGTCGTCTCGGCGCAGGGCGCCCGTGATCTGGCAGGCGCAGGAGCCGACATCGTCAAGGTCGGCGTAGGCCCTGGTGCCATGTGCACCACGCGGATGATGACTGGAGTGGGCCGTCCGCAGTTCTCGGCAGTCCTCGAATGTTCTGCAGCAGCCCGAGAGGTCGGCGCGCACGTGTGGGCCGACGGCGGGGTCAAGTATCCACGGGACGTGGCGCTCGCACTTGCCGCCGGCGCGGCATCGGTGATGATCGGGTCATGGTTCGCGGGTACCTGGGAAAGCCCGGGCGACCTCAACAAGGATGCCGACGGACGGCTCTACAAGGAATCGTTCGGGATGGCGTCGGCCCGCGCGGTCGGTAACCGAAGCGCCGGCCGTAGTGCCTTCGAACGGGCCCGGCTCGGTCTGTTCGAAGAGGGCATCTCCTCATCGAAGATGTACCTGGACCCGGCGCGCCCCGGGGTCGAGGACCTGATCGACGGGATAGCGGCCGGGATCCGGTCCAGCTTCACGTACGCAGGGGCGAACAGCATCGCCACGTTCCGGGAGCGCGCTACCGTCGGAGTCCAGAGCGCGAGCGGCTACGACGAGGGGCGTCCGCGCGACACGTCCTGGTAGGTCCCGTTAAGAAAAGTCAGCGGTTAGCGCGACGCTCGCTACGACCCTCACGCGACCGCGGGCCGCCCGACTTCTCCTCGAACTCGCCGGGGAAGAACAATCGGCGACCGAAAGCCCAGTAGAAACCATCGACCATGGCGATCACCACCAAGCCCCAGGCAGGAGCGCCCGCGAGTCCGATCAGCACGGCGTAGATGGCAATGAGGAAGCCAAGTCCGACACCGACGGCGTTTGCTCTACCCATGATCTGTCCCGATTCGAGTATGAATATTTGAACCCTACTCGCCCTGCCACTGGCTGAACGGGATTTCGAGCGGGGCCGAACTCGGTCGGAGTCGATCCTCAGCGGGTCCGACGCTGCAACGTCGCGGTTGCCGCAGCGAGCGCTGCCACCGTGCTCACGACCATGACGATGACGCCACGCAAAAAGGTCCCATCCACGCTCGCCGAGACGGCTACCTGTTCTAGGGCTTCGACTGCGTAGGACAACGGCATCACGTTCGAGAACCAGGTCACCGCTGTCGCCATCTGCTCGCGAGGCTGGAACAGTCCGCACACCAGCAACTGAGGCAACACGACCACCGGCATGAACTGCACAGCTTGGAACTCGGTGCGGGCGAAAGCACTGGCCAACAACCCGAGCGCAACGCCGAGGAGTGCATCCAGCAACGCCACGAGGACCAGCGCCCACACGCTGCCCATCAGCGTCAGCCCCATTCCCACTGAGACCGCCACCGCAAGTATCACCTGAGCGATCGCCAGCGCGGAGAACGCGATTGCGTAACCGTTGATCAGGTCCAGCTTCGCCATAGGCGTGGTGAGCAGACGCTCCAGCGTGCCGGACGAGCGCTCGCGCAGCATGGCTATCGAGGTCACCAGGAACATGATCAAGAACGGGAAGAACCCGAGGAGAGAGGGCGCAACACGACTGAACGTCGAAGCGGAATTGAACACGTATCGCAGCATCACCAGCAGGATCGACGGCATCAACACCATCAAGGCGATGGTCCGGGGGTCATGACGAAGTTGTCGCAACACCCGTGCAGCAGTCGCGACCGCGAGTCGCGGATTCATACCTGACTGTCCTGCGAAATCAGGCGCAGAAACGCACGATCCATCGAGTCCGTGCCGGTGCGATCCATCAGTGCACCCGGCGTTTCGTGGATCAAAATCCGCCCATCGCGCATCAGCAGCAACTCATCGCAGCGTTCGGCCTCATCCATCACGTGGCTCGACACCAGCAACGTCACCCCGTCGCCTGCGAGCCGGCGGAACAACGCCCACAGATCCTCGCGCAACACAGGGTCCAGTCCCACCGTCGGTTCATCCAGCACAAGCAGGCGCGGCGCACCCAGCATTGCCACCGCGAGGCTCACCCGAGAGCGCTCGCCTCCAGACAGTCGCCCGGTGAGGTGGTGGGCGAGGGTCGCCAGGTCGACCTCGTGCAGTACGCGCTCTGCATCGTCAACGGGTGCGCCGAGCACTCGAGCGAAGTATCGAAGGTTCTGCATCACGCTCAAGTCGTCGTACACCGACGCCTGCTGCGACCCGTAGCCGATCTCGGCGCGCAGACTTCGGTCACCTGCCGGCCGATCGAGCACCGTCAGCGTGCCTGACGTGATGCGCTGCGTACCGACGATCGTTCGTAACAACGTCGTCTTCCCGCACCCGCTCGGACCCAGAAGTCCGGTGATGACTCCGGCGCGCACACCGATGTCGAGATCGCGCAGCACGGTGGTGACGCCCCTGACGAAGTCCAACCGCGTGGCCTCCACCGTGTAATTAATCATGCGATTAAATGTAGACTCGTAACGTCGATTGTCAAGCCTGATCAACCAGCCCTTTCAGGAGGTATCGCGGTGGCCACAGCCGGCCGTAGACCCGGGCCCACGACCACGCCGGATCAGATTCTCGATGCTGCGCGTGCCCTGTTCGCCGATCATGGCTACCAGGGCGCGACCATGCGTGCGATCGCCGAACGCGCCGGCGTCAACTCCGCCCTGGTGCATCACTACTTCACGTCCAAGGAACAGCTGTACGTCGCCGCGCTCCGCCTGCCTCTCAACCCGGCAGAAGCGGTCGTCGCACTCTTGGAGTCGGGCCCGCGCGACGAGTTCACCCAGCGGCTGGTGCGGTTCTTCATCCGCTCCTGGCGCGATCCTGAGACGGGGCCGAGGTTGCAAGCAGTCATCCGCAGCGCGGTAGGCACCGCCCACGGCGCAGCCTCAGTGCGCCAGCTCGCCGAGGACATCCTGCTGGAGCGCATGGCAGCTGCGATCGGTGTGTCGCCCTTGCGCGTTGCGACCGCGATCACTCAGCTGATCGGGCTGATGATCGGCGCCACCATCATTAGAATCGAACCGTTGGCATCAGCGACCGAGGACGAACTCGTTGCACTGGTAACGCCGGGGATCGCGCCCTACCTCGATCTCCGAAGCGACGTGGGTCGTTAGCGGCGTACCGCGTTAACGCCCAACCGCAGGTGGTCCGAGACCGCCGCCGGGATGCTGTGGTGTGGGACGAGCTGGCCGGTACGCCGGATCCTGTTCGGCGCCGCTGTTACCGGCGACGCCGTGGCGACCATCCATCTAGGACCGCCGTTGCCGACGGTCTCGTGCAACCTACCCGCATGCTCGGGCGGGCCGCCCTCGAACGCATGCTGTCTGGTCTTGCTCCGGGTGGGGTTTACCTAGCCGCGCCGGTCACCCGGCACGCTGGTGGTCTCTTACACCACCGTTTCACCCTTACCACCACGTGTCGGGAACCCGGCCGAAACCGGGCACCGTCGCGTGTGGCGGTCTGTTTTCTGTGGCACTGTCCCGCGGGTCACCCCGGGTGGCCGTTAGCCATCACCCTGCCCTGTGGAGTCCGGACGTTCCTCGGCGAGCACTTCTTACGAGGTACTCGACGCGGCCGCCTGGCCAGCTCGCCCACGTCGGTCAGCTTAGTGCTCGCCGGACGCGTCAGAAGCCAATTCGAACGTGACCGAGTGCCCGGGAATGTCGGCTCCGGTCAGACGTACCTTCACGACGCTTCCAGGGCGAGCCTCACCCCTGCAGTTCGCAAGTGCCGCGACGTCATACAACTGAACTTGAATCCCCTTGTCGCGCTTGGCGACCACGATGGCCTCGAATATCTCACCCACGCGAGGTGCCAGCACAGCTGCCTCGACCGCGTCGTCGCAGGCTCGCCCCACCGCTGACGCGACCTGATCACGGGACCGCATGATCTCCGGCAAAGTACACAGCGCTTCACGGGCCCACTGCGGTGGTGCTGCGCCGCGACTCAGCGCCTCGCAGATCGCGAGCCCGAACCTGTCGACCAGACGTCGCAACGGAGCAGTGACGTGAGCATAGGGAGCGCCGACGGCGGCCTGTTCAGTTACGTCGGGCACCTCGCCGTCGAACGGCGTGTACCCGGCACCGCGGAACAGCGAGGTCGCGTCATGGATCAAGGCCAGGTGTTTCGGGTCG
>JBBPZD010000169.1:0-5055 GCA_038199265.1 Actinomycetales bacterium
CGGCGTGGGATGCGATGTGGGAAGACCTGGTGCGGCTGATGCGGGTCGGGGTGATCACCGGCCGGATCGTCACTGACGACAAACAGTTGGAGAAGGCCGAAGCGGCGTTCGCAGCCAACGGGACGGCGCTCGTGCGGCGACCGAAGCACGCGGTCTACAAACACACCGGCGACCCGTGCCCCCGCTGCGGCACGAAGGTGCGAACCCAGGTGATGGCCGGGAGGAACCTGTTCTGGTGCCCCCGCTGTCAGCGGCACCTCACTGCATGACGTCCTTCGATCGGTGCCTGTGGACAACGGTCTTGGCACCCGGGCAGATTTCGACGAGGACTACCGTCGCTACGCCGAGCTGGTCTGCTCGGGGGAGCTCATACCGCGCTTCACCCATACGCAGGTCATCGACGAGCCGGTCTGGGTTCTGCCCCGGCTCGCTGAGGCGATCCTCGTCATCAAGGCGCGGACAGCGAGCTAGGTTCGCATTATGACGCTGACGATCCGAGTTCGCGAGACTGCATCGAAGTACGTACCTGCCGAACGAGCCGAGCTTCGACTCGCGGTGAGTGCGGAAGGCCCCGCCAAGGCTGAGATTGCCGAGCGCACCCGGGCGACCCTGGAACGGGTAGTGGGAGAACTACAGGCGCTGCAGGAGTCGGGCGCAGTTCGGCGCTGGAGCAACGAGCGGGTGACCACGCAGTCCCACCGGCCGTGGGGTGGTGACGGTAGACAGTCTGAAATGGTGCATCGGGTGTCGGCTGATGTCCGGGCACGCTTCAGCGGCTTCGATGAGCTTACGGATGCGGTCGAGCGGTGGAGCGAGGTCGACGGACTGAGCTTGGAGGACATCGAGTGGGGACTGACCAGGACGACAAGGGAAGCCACCGAGGCTGAGCTGCGCGCGCAGGTTGTGCAGACGGCTCAGGTCAAGGCCCAGCAGTACGCGCTCGCCGCCGGATTGAGAACGATACAACCGGTGTCGATCAGCGATGCAGGCGGCGATGGTTGGCAAGAACAAGCTGGTCAGGGCGCGTACCTGAGGGCGATGTCGGCCTCGAGCGGCGGGTCAGAATCGCACCTCACCCTGAGCCCTCGCGACGTTGAACTATCCGTCGCTGTCACCGCCGAGTTCTCAGCTGACCAATAGTTCTGGCGAGGTCAATCCGGCGGTTGGTCACCCCGACCGAAGCGGTCGGCGAATCGAGGGTCGTCCAGCCACCAGGGGCGGGCAGGGTCGACATCCGGGTGGTCGCGCACCGCGGCGCGGTCCTCGTGGGACTGTTCCAAGCGGTCCAGGCGGGCATCGACCTCGGCTGCTTCGACAGCATCGCTGCGCATCCACTGCACGAACACCACGGCCAGCAACGGCACGCCAATCGCTTCTGCGATGCCGAGCAGTGCGCCGCCGGTGAATTTCTGATCGAGCAGGTTGCCGAAACCTGAGTGCCGACTGGAGTTGAAGCCAGGGAAGGCCGGCACCAGCAGAGTCGACGCTGTCATCACCAGGATGCCGGGAATCGCGTCGAAGAGCCCGTCGACGAAGGCGAACACCGTCCGTACCGGGTCCGTGACCCACGCGGGCAGCAGGTCCTCGGTCAGCAGGGGCAGCACCACGAGCATCCCGACGAACAAGAGGTGCAGCGTCAGCACCAGCTCCCCGAAACCGGAGGTGATCGCCCACAACGCGTACGGGGAGAAGAAGATCGCGCCGATGCTCGCAGCTGAAATCGTTGATGCCACCAGCGGAAACATCAGGATGCGCGCGGCCCGTCCGCGCAAGATGCCCAGACTTCCCGGACGTATCTGCCTCCAGAGCCCGATGGGGTCGCCCAGGGCCAACCCCATCGGCGTGATCGCGCTGATGACGCCGACCTGCCCGCCGAAGCACCACAGGTACGTCGTCCGGTACGCGCCGATGGGCCCACACGTCACGTACAGCAGGGTCCCGACCCCGACGAAGAGATAGACACCAGTGCGCCACAACGGCCAGGTTCTACCGTTGCGCGCTGTCAGTGCGACCAGCGCTGAGTAAGGCAGAGCGAGCAGGAGGGCGACCGTGATTCCGGGCCAGGACCAGGCCCAGGCGGTCACCCACGACGCGGGAGTGAATTCGGGCACCCGGCCAGTCTCCACCCACTTCCTGGGCGGCCACATAGTGTGTCCGGTATGACGCAACGGACGGTCCTGGTCACTGGAGCCACTGGATACATCGGTGGCCTGTTGGTGCCGCGCCTGCTCGACGACGATTGGCACGTGCGCGTGCTCAGCCGCAACCCCGAAGGGCTGCGCGGCAGAGTGTGGGAAGACAAGGTCGAAGTCTTCGAGGGCAGTGCGTCCGAAGCCGGCGACATGGCCGGCGCACTCGAGGGCATCGAGGTCGCCTACTACCTGCTGCACTCCATGGATGGCGGCGGTGACTTCGTGAGTCGCGACCGCGAGATGGCCCGCATCTTCGCCGATGCCGCCAAGAACGCCGGTGTCCAGCGGATCATCTACCTCTCCGGGTTGCACCCCACCGGCGACCTCTCCGCCCACCTCGGTTCGCGTGTCGAGGTCGGTGACATCCTGCTGGCAAGCGGGGTTCCGACGGCTGTCCTGCAGGCCGGGGTCGTCCTCGGAGACGGTTCGGCGTCCTTCGACATGTTGCGGCACCTGACCGAGCGGTTGCCTGCCGTCGTCGCGCCGCGCTGGCTGCTGAACCGCATCCAGCCGGTCGCCATCCAGGACGTGCTGCATTACCTGGTCAAAGCCGCCGATCTGCCAGGGGATGTCAACCGCACCTTTGACGTCGGTGGCCCCGATGTACTCACCTACGCCGAGATGATGCGGGAGTACGCGCGGGTGACCGGCCTCGGATCGCCGCTCATAGCAACGGTTCCCGTGCTCACACCGCAGCTCGCCAGTCACTGGGTGGGCGCTGTCACCCCCGTCTCCGCGGGGATCGCGCGACCGCTGGTCGGTAGTCTCATCCACGAGGCGATCTGTGACGAGGACGACATCCTCGAGGTGATCGGGGCGCCGCCCGGTGGCCGTACCTCCTATGACGAGGCGATCCAGCTGGCGACGTCAGGGTTCGACCCACGCGGCTGGCGGCACAAGGCTTACAGGGTGATCGGCGGGGTCTTTGCAGTGGTCGGAGCAGTCACCCTCGCCGTCGGCGTACGTCGCCGCACGCGTTGAGCGTCGGCGGCGGAACGGGCCTCCCGCCCGTACCCTGTGCGCTGTGACTGAGCGTATTGCCGTAGCCGTAATCGGAGCCGCAGGCCGAATGGGATCTGCTGCAGTGCAGGCCGTCGCCGATGCCGATGATCTGGAACTCGTGGGCCGGTTCGACCATGGCGATGATCTCGGCGATCTCGGTGGCGCACACGTCGCGATCGAACTCACCACCCCGGATTCCTCGCCTACCAACGTCGCCCACTGCATCACTGAAGGGGTACACGTCGTCGTCGGTACGACGGGGTGGTCACCGAGTCGGCTCGAAATTCTGCGGGGCCAGCTGGACAGACATCCGGACATCGGCGCTCTCATCGCCCCGAACTTCGCGATCGGTGCGTTGTTGATGATGTCCTTCGCGCAGCGCGCGGCGCGATTCTATGAATCTGTCGAAATAGTCGAGACCCATCATCCGGACAAGGTCGATGCGCCGTCCGGGACCGCGGCGCACACCGCTTCGATGATCGCCGCTGCTCGTGCGGACGCCGGTCTGGGCGCCATTCCGGACGCCACGACGAGTGACCCGGAGGGTGCTCGGGGCGCCCTCATCGAGGGCATCCCTGTTCACGCTTTGCGGATGCGCGGGCGCGTCGCCCACCAGGAAGTGTCGTTCGGCGCGGCAGGGGAGGCCTTGACCATCCGGCACGACTCGTTCGACCGGATCAGTTTCATGCCCGGGGTGCTGGCCGCCGTGCGCGCTATCGGGGATCGCCCCGGCCTGACCGTCGGCCTGGAACGCCTGCTCGACCTGTAGACCGCGTTGGATTCACCTGCGCGTGTCGGCAGGTGGTTCTACTGTGTGACACCTCTCATGAAGAAGGAGTCACCATGACGACCCGCCTCAACCCGTATCTGCATTTCCGGGGCGACGCCCGCGAGGCAATGACGTTCTACCACTCGGTCTTGGGCGGGGACCTCCTCCTCACTTCCTTCCAAGAGGCAGGAATGCCGGTCGGCCCCGACGAAGGAGAGCTGATCATGCACGGACACCTGAGCACTTCGGCGGGGATGAACTTGATGGGTGCCGATACCCCGGCGAGCATCGAATCAGGCCCGATAGGCGGCATCACGATGTCGCTCAGCGGTGACGACATCGAGACCCTCACGGAGTACTGGCAGGCACTGAGCGACACAGGAACCATCGAAATACCGTTCGAGGTGGCGCCGTGGGGTGCTAAATACGGTCAGTGCACCGATCGGTTCGGGGTCGCCTGGATGATCAACGTGGGGCCCGAGGGCAGCTGAGCGACGTCAGTCCTGCGGCCCGATCCAGGCGCGAAGACGGACCTCCCGGGCTACGTTGTCGCCGGGTAGCGCCCGGTCGCGCCAGGCACCGTCGGCGGTGAGGCCCGCCTGTTCAGCGAACTCGAGAGTGACGCTGTCGAGGGCGAGGACCCACGTCTCGACCTGACCGAAGTTGCCGGCCAGCAACGTGTCGACAGCGGCGTTGATCAGTCGCGAGCCGTGGCCGGCGCGTCGGTGCGATTCGAGTACGCCACCGATGAGGATCTCGCCGATGGCTCCGGTGCCCTCCTCATCGCCCTCACCGGTCGGGCCGATCGCGACGAACCCGACCATGTCAGGGCCCTGCGTTGCGACCAGGAGTCGGTGCAGGGGGCTCGGCGGTGTAGCGAGGGACTTCGCCCACACTTCGCCGAACGCCTCGGGGGTGAACTGATCGAGCAGATCGGCCGAGAGGAACATGCCGTAGGCCGAGGCCCAGAGCTGGGCCTGCACGACCCCGACCGCTTCGGCATCGGACGTGTTCGCATTGCGCACGGCTGCAACGGGTGTGCGAGTCAGGTCAGTCATAGATGGGACCTTCGGTGAGGAACGCAAGCGTCAC
>JBBPZD010000170.1:0-6970 GCA_038199265.1 Actinomycetales bacterium
AACGCATGGCGGGGCTACGCCTGGCCGGAGTTGGAAACCTACGAACGCCGCGCCGCAACACTGGGCGAGCGACTCCGTCTCCCGGAGGCTCGGTGTGCTGCATCGATCGCACTGTTCGCCACCACGTATGTGCAGGGCCACACCACCGAGTCACACGAGTGGGCCCGACAAGCTCTAACGCTCTCCGAGCAGCACCCCGTGCTGGCCGCACAGGCCCACCTGGCGGTGGCCGGCTCGGGCCTGAGCCTTGGGTTACTCCCGCTGGCCGATGTGCATTTCCGGCTCGCCTGCGACCTTGCCGGCGAGTCGGATTCGATGCCCATCGGGACCCGAACCGAAGTGCATGCTCGAGCCTGGCAGGCCCATGCGCGGTGGTTGCTCGGCGATCCGGCCGGGGCGCTGACAGCCAGCACTCGGGCAGTGGATCATGCCAGGCGTATCGAACACCCCTATTCGCTGACGATGGCCTTGTCCTATGCGGCACTCACCAGCCAGCTCCTCAACGATGTGCCCGCGCTACTGCGCATGACGGCCGAACTGACCGAGTTGTGCGGGCGTTACAGCTTCGGTTACTACCAAGGATGGGCCACGATCCTGACCGGCTGGGCGGAAGGCGGAGCCGCTGGGCTGCGCGCTGCCCGTGGCGGAATCGAGGCATTGGAGCAGGAGGGATCGCTGGCCCGGATGACGTACTGGCTGTGGCTGGTCGCCGATCTGCACCGCCGCGAAGGTGACGCCCCCGCCGCTGCCGCAGCACTGGACGCCGCGATCGCGTTCGCGACCGAGCACGACGACCGGTGGTGGCTTCCCGAGATCCTCCGGGTGCGCGCTGCGCTTGATCCCCTCGGCGGATCGCGCCGACTTGAGCAGGCTGCCGTCTTGGCGCGGTCACAGTCGAGTAAGACGCTGTTGGATCGTTGTCGGGCGGACATCGGTGCCCGTACCAAGATCTGACTCGCGGCGGCGTTCTGCGGGCCTGAGCTTGATCCGAACGCTTACCGAACGCTCGCCTCTCTAGCTTCAGTAAGGACGAGGCCGGTCGGCGGCAGCGCGAGCGTCGGGAACGGAAGGGAATCCACCCATGACGGTTTCAACAGCACCTCCAAGGCCTCTCATTTCCATCGCTCGCGATCTTGTGGCGGGTGCTACGACCTGCCCTGAATGCGGCCGACCGGCCACCCTGGCCGACCACTTCGTGCTGGCCTCCACCGACGGCCCGGTTGAGCACGTTCGACTGCGTTGTAACGAAGGCCGCCACCACCTCACGCTCATTGTCGAAAGGAACCAGTCATGACCACTACCAGAGTCATCCCCGCACCGGCCCCAGCCGGCGCGCCACCATACGAGGAACTGGCGTCGCAGACACGTGGCCGACTCGTCCAACCCGCAGATTCCGACTACGACGCTGCCCGAGCCGTCTACAACGCGATGATCGATCGGCACCCCGGTGCCGTTCTGCGCTGTGCCGACGTGGCCGACGTCATCACCGGTGTCCGGTTCGCCACCGCCCATGGCATCGAGGTGGCAGTCCGTGGAGGCGGACACAACGCGGCAGGCCTGGGAGTGTGGGACAACGCGCTGGTGCTCGATCTGGGCGATATGCGCAGCACGACCGTCGACCCGGCAGCGCACACGGTCCGCGTCGACGGCGGCTGCACATGGGGCGATGTCGACCACGCAACCGTGGCATTCGGGATGGCCACCCCATCTGGGTTCCTGGCGAGTACTGGAGTCGGCGGGCTGGCTCTGGGCGGTGGGATCGGCTATTTGACCCGGCGGTTCGGGCTCACCGTGGACAACCTGCTCGCAGCCGACGTCGTACTCGCTGACGGCACGCTCGTCCGGGCCGACGCGAGGTCCCATCCGGATCTGTTCTGGGCGCTTCGCGGTGGTGGTGGCAACTTCGGGGTCGTCACTTCGTTCACCTTCACATGCCACCAGATCGGTGACGGTGGCACCATTTTCGGTGGCCCGATCTTCTACGACCTGGCCGACACCCGCGAGGTGATGCAGTGGTATCGCGAGCTGCTTCCCAACCTGCCAGAAGAACTCAGCGGCTGGATCTCGGTGCTCACCGTGCCGCCCGTGGCGCCGTTCCCGGAAGCTCTCTGGGGCCGGAAGGTGTGCGGAATCGTGTGGTGCTACACCGGTTCGATGGCCAGGGCCGAAGAGGTCACGGCGCCAGTGAGAGATTTCGGCTCGCCGCTCATGGTCGGTCTGCATGAGATGCCGTTCAACGCGCTGCAAGCGGCTTTCGACGGTCTGTATCCCGCTGGGCTGCAGTGGTACTGGCGATCGGACTACTGTACCGAGATCAGCGACGACGCGATCGGCGTGCACGAAAAGTACGGCGCTCTGCTGCCCACCGGACATTCCACCATGCACATGTACCCGGTGGACGGGGCCGCCTGCCGGGTCGCGGCAGATGCCACCGCATTCGCGCACCGGGCGGGTGGGTGGGCCGCCGTCATCGTCGGTGTCGATCCCGACCCGGCGAACGCGGACCGGATATCCGCCTGGGCCAAGGACTACTGGACCGAGTTGCACCCGACCTCGTCGGGCGGTACGTACGTGAACTTCCTGATGAACGAGGGCGCCGGCCGCATCCGTGACTCCTACGGCAGCAACTACCCCCGACTGGCCGCGATCAAGAAACGGTACGACCCCGACAATGTGTTCCACGTCAATCAGAACATTCCGCCGGGGATCAGTTGATGACTGGACGGGCCGAAAGGGCGGCCGCCGCGGCGCGTTGCGTTTGAGGCACTGATGGCCGCCCTGGCGCCGGAGTCAGGTCAGAGCCGCACGGTCATCGGGCCGACACCATGGGTGTTCAGAGTGCTTCGTAGTTCCTGGCTCGTGCCGCCGAGCTGGTGAAAAGCCCGCGTAGTTCCTGTGCCGTAGAGCTGCGCCTCGATCGGAGCGCTTTCGAATGCCGTCGGACTGGCGTGGGGTCGGCATACTTGGCGGCGATGAGCACCATGGACGGCCAGGCACAATTTGCTGGCATCGATGCACACGGCGCGTTGGAGATCCGGCACGACGTCGCGGCACTGGACGAGCCGGGATTCTGGGTAGTCGTCGACACCTTCGAAGGTGAACTGACCGCCGTCCGGATGACCGAGGTCGAACGCGTCGAGGAACGTGCCGTGACCGGCACTGTCGAGCCGCTGGTCGCCGACCCCGACCTGACCGCCTGGTCATCGTCGTTGGACCGGCTGGCGTACGAACGTGGCGTGCGAGACGTTCGCGAATTGGTAGCTGCCGGCGAGGTCTACCAGGTCAACCTCTGCCGGGTGCTCAGTCGTGCCGTCCCGACAGGTTTCGAGATGAGCACGCTGAGTCAGCTGGTGCGGCAGGCCAACCCCGCACCCAGAGCTGCGTACATCGACATCCCCGACGCTCGGCTGGAGGTCGTCTGCGCATCCCCGGAGCTGTACCTTCGGCGAGAAAACGACCGGGTGTGGTCGGCCCCTATCAAAGGCACCGCGCAGACGGTGGAACAGATGCTCCCCAAGGACCGCACCGAGAACGTAATGATCACCGACCTCGTCCGCAATGACCTCTCTGCCGTGTGCCGGCCGGGCACCGTCGCAGTCAACGCGTTGCTCGCGCCGCAACACAATCCGGGGCTCGTACATTTGGAGTCGACCGTCTCGGGGCACCTGGTCGAGGGCGCTCGATGGGTCGACATTCTGGGGGCCAGCTACCCGCCGGGGTCGGTGTCCGGGGCACCGAAATCGAGTGCCCTGGACGCTATCCGCGACCTCGAACCGGTAGATCGCGGACCGTACTGCGGTGCGATCGGTTGGGTCGAGAACACGGCCGCTGGCCGGCAAACGGCCGAGCTCGCGGTCGGTATTCGAAGCTTCTGGTTGGAACACGACCGCGGCGGCACTCGTTGGCTGCGGTACGGCACGGGTGCAGGTATCACCTGGGGTTCTGACCCAGAAGGCGAGTGGTGGGAAACTGTGTTGAAGGCGCGGCGCCTGTTGGCGCTCGCAGAATCGGTTATCGCTGGCTCGTAGAGGGCATACAGCAGGTCAGAAGCGAGTGGGATGAAATGAGCTGTGCACTGTGAGCGACTCTGGATCAAGCATTCGCGTCTGGGTCGACGGAGAACGCGTCGACGACAAACCCAGCCTCAGCGCACTGGACCACGGGGTGACCGTCGGTGACGGGGCGTTCGAGACGTGCAAGGTCGTCGACGGTGAAGTGATCGCCCGTTCCATGCACCTCGCGCGCTTCGACCGGACACTGTCCGGGCTCGGGTTGCCCGCCGTCGACCAGGACCGCATCGAAGAGGGCATCGCCGCAGTGCTGGCCGAGCCGATGGCGCTGGGCCGCACGCGATACATGGTCACCGGGGGAGCGGGGCCGCTCGGCTCCGGTCGACTCGACTCGCCGATGACCTACATCGTGACCGCCGGATCGTCGCAACCCCAGGCGCCGAGCTGCTCGCTGGTGACGTTGCCGTGGGTTCGCAACGAGCGCGGCGCGCTGGTCGGACTGAAGACCACGTCGTACGCCGAGAACGTCGTCGCGCTCGCGTATGCCAAGAAGCACGGCGCGGAAGAGGGCATCTTCGCCAACACGAAGGGTGAGTTGTGCGAGGGCACCGCCACCAACATCTTTGTGGTGATCGACGGTGAGATCCTCACGCCGCCAGTCGAATCAGGCCTGCTCGGCGGTATCGGACGCGCGCTGACGCTGCGCTGGTGCGCCGAAGCCGGCTTGTCGATCCGCGAGGAGACGATGCCGCTGGATGTGCTGGAACGCGCCGATGAGATCTTCGTGACGTCCTCGCTGCGCGACGTACAGCCCGTGCATTCGATGGACGGCCGAGAACTGACCCCGGGGCCGATCACCGCCCAGGCTGCGCGCGTCTTCGCCGACGCGATCGCCATCGACACAGATCCGATTCCGTGACAATTACTACCCGTAGTGGAGCTCGTGCATGAGTGCGACCGTGAAAGATCAGCAGACTGACGAGGGCTCGGAGGACGAGCCGCACGGCTGGAAGTGGCAACAGAAGCTACGCGCGAACCCGACGACACGGGTCATCTACCGGGTCTTCATCGCGGTACTCGGTTTCGCGATCATCGCCCTCGGCGTAGTGCTGCTGCCGTTGCCGGGCCCGGGCTGGGTCATCATCTTCATCGGCCTCGGCGTGTGGTCTTCGGAGTTCGAGTGGGCCTCGGACCTGCTGAGCTGGACCAAGGACAAGGTGTGGGGCTGGACTCGCTGGCTCGGTCGCCAGAACGCCGCCGTGCGCGGCCTGGTGAGCCTGGCAATTGCCGCACTCGTGCTGGCGTGTATGTACGGCTACCTGCTGTGGCAAGGCGTGCCCACCTGGCTACCCGACTTTGTGCAGACCCCGCTGAAGAAGGTTCCGGGCCTCTAGATCATGTCGCGTGCCCGTCAGAGTGTGCGGGCGATCAGTTCCTTCATGATCTCGTTGGTGCCGCCGTAGATCTTCTGCACCCGCGCGGCGGCGTAGGCCCGAGCGATCGGGTACTCAAGCATGTACCCGTAGCCGCCGAAGATCTGCAGACATTTGTCGATGACCTCACACTGCTTCTGCGTGGCGTACCACTTGGCCATGGATGCCGACGTCGCGTCGAGCTCGCCGAGGAGGTGCTGTTGGATGCAGTGGTCCACCAGCGTCCGCACTGCGAGTGCCTCGGTAGCGCACTCGGCCAGCACGAAGCGCGTGTTCTGGAACTGCATGAGGTTCTTCCCGAACGCCTCGCGCTCTTTGGCGTATGCGACGGTCTGCTCGACGGCGACCTCGATCCCCTTGGCGGCAGACACCGCGATGATGAGCCGCTCCTGCGGTAGCTGCTCCATCAGCTGCGCGAACGCCTGGCCTTCATGGCCGCCCAGCAGATTGGCGGCAGGCACGCGCATGTCGCCGAAGAAGAGCTCACGGGTGTCCTGCCCGGGCATCCCGATCTTCTCCAGCACCCGGCCGCGCTCGAACCCCTCGAGGCCGTCGGTCTCGGCGACAAGCAGTGAAAGGCCGCTGCCACCCTTCTCACCGGTGCGCACCACGACGATGATCAGGTTGGCGTGCGACCCGTTCGTGATGAACGTCTTCGAGCCGTTCACGAGGTACGCATCACCGTCCAGGCGGGCGGAGGTCTTCAGATTCTGCAGGTCCGATCCGGCGCCGGGCTCGGTCATCGCGATGGCGCCGACGAGGTCACCGGACACCAGACCCGGCAGCCATCGCTGCTTCTGCTCCTGTGTGCCGTACTTGGAGATGTAGGGCGCCACGATGGTGCTGTGCACGCTGTACCCGAAGGCGTCGTCGCAGGCCACTGCCTGTTCCTCCATCACGATGGCCTCGTGCGCGAAGGTGCCGCCACCACCGCCGAACTCTTCCGGCAGGCCGATGCAGAGCAGCCCTGCATCGCCTGCGGCGTTCCAGAACTCGCGGTCGACCTGGTGCTGTTCGGCCCACCTCTCGTGGTGGGGAACTGACTCCTTCTGGAAGAAGGTGCGCGCCAGATCGCGAATGTCGTCGAGGTCCTCGGTCATCCACGGCGAGCGGTAGGTGCTGGTCAACTGCATGTCAGGCCCTGTCGTCAGGTGTTGTGGTTGCTGATGTTCTGCCGGCGCCTGGCTGGCCCGGGGCTCGGATAGCCGCAATCGGTAGTCCGTGTTCGTGCGCCCAGTTTTCCCATTCGATGGCGGTGCGGCCTTGGAAGGCGACCTCCAACTCGCAACGGCTTCCTTCGATGCCGAGCTGGGTGATCAGACCGGACCAGAAATGCGCTTCGAGTGCCGCGACGGCGATGAAACCGTCTGCGGTGTCGTAGATCCCGTAGCAGGGCAAGGCACCACCCAGGGCTCCGCCCGCCCCGGTCAGTCCGTGTGAGACAGGTTGCGCCATAGACCGTGCGACGTCGCTGAGCGCGACTTCGCGGTGGACGCCCGCACCACTCCTCGTGGCATGTAGCAGTGC
>JBBPZD010000171.1:0-2787 GCA_038199265.1 Actinomycetales bacterium
AAGCGCAAGCAGTCGGTCACCGTGCTGCTCAAGGCACTTGGTTGGAGCGAAGCCCAGATCCTGGAGAACTTCGGTCAGTACGACTCCATGCGCGGCACCTTGGAGAAGGACCACACGACCACTCAGGACGAGGCCCTGCTCGACATCTACCGCAAGCTGCGCCCGGGCGAACCGCCCACCCGCGAGGCTGCGCAGAACCTGCTGGACAACCTGTACTTCAACGGCAAGCGCTACGACCTGGCCAAGGTCGGCCGCTACAAGGTCGACAAGAAGCTCGGCCTGGACGTCGAGTTGAACACCTCGACCCTGTCGGTTGACGACATTGTCGCCACCATCAAGTACCTGGTCGCGCTGCACGCCGGCGAGACCGAGATGGACGGCGTCCGCGAGGGCAACGACATCACGTTGCCCGTCGAGGTCGACGACATCGATCACTTCGGCAACCGTCGCCTTCGTAACGTCGGAGAGCTCATCCAGAACCAGGTCCGTACCGGCCTGTCCCGGATGGAGCGCGTTGTCCGTGAGCGGATGACGACCCAGGACGTCGAGGCGATCACGCCGCAGACCTTGATCAACATCCGCCCCGTAGTGGCCTCGATCAAGGAATTCTTCGGCACCAGCCAGCTCTCGCAGTTCATGGACCAGAACAACCCCCTCGCGGGCCTGACGCACAAGCGTCGGCTCTCCGCGCTGGGCCCGGGTGGGCTGTCCCGTGACCGCGCCGGCATGGACGTGCGAGACGTGCACCCCAGCCACTACGGCCGCATGTGCCCGATCGAGACTCCGGAAGGCCCGAACATCGGCCTGATCGGTTCCCTCGCGTCCTACGGTCGGATCAACCCGTTCGGATTCATCGAGACCCCGTACCGCAAGGTCACGAACGGACAGGTCACCGACGAGATCGTCTACCTGTCCGCCGACGAAGAAGACAAGTTCATCATCGCGCAGGCCAATGCCGGTCTGACCGATGACGGCACCTTTGCCCAGGAGCGTGTGCTGGGCCGTACCAAGGGTGGCGAGGCCAGCGACGTCGCTGCCGGTGAAGTCGACTACATGGACGTGTCCGCACGCCAGATGGTCTCTGCTTCGACTGCATTGATCCCGTTCCTGGAGCACGACGACGCAAACCGCGCCCTGATGGGTGCGGCCATGCAGCGTCAGGCTGTGCCGCTGGTCCGCTCCGAGGCGCCGCTGGTCGGCACCGGTATGGAGTATCGCGCGGCGCTGGACTCCGGTGACGTGGTTCGCGCCGAGAAGGCCGGTGTAGTGCAGGCGGTCTCGGCCGACCTGGTGAACGTCATGAACGACGACGGCACCTACTCGACCTACAAGATCGCCAAGTTCACCCGCTCGAACGCCGGCACCTGCTACAACCAGCGCGTCGTGGTCACCGAGGGTGACCGTCTCGAGGCTGGCGGCGTCATCGCCGATGGTCCCGCGACCGACGGTGGCGAGATGGCGCTCGGAAAGAACCTGCTCGTGGCATTCATGCCCTGGGAGGGTTACAACGTCGAGTACGCGATCATCCTTTCCCAGCGTCTCGTGCAGGACGACGTGCTCTCCTCGATTCACATCGAAGAGCACGAGATCGACGCACGCGACACCAAGCTGGGCCCGGAGGAGATCACCCGCGACATCCCCAACGTCGCTGAGGAGGTCCTCGCCGACCTGGACGAACGCGGCATCATCCGCATCGGCGCCGAAGTTCGCGACGGCGACCTGCTCGTCGGCAAGGTCACGCCCAAGGGTGAGACCGAGCTGACCCCGGAGGAGCGCCTGTTGCGCGCCATCTTCGGCGAGAAGGCCCGCGAGGTCCGTGACACGTCGATGAAGGTCCCGCACGGCGAGACCGGAACGATCATCGGCGTCAAGGTCTTCGACCGCGACGAGGGCGACGAACTGCCGCCCGGTGTCAACCAGTTGGTGCGTATCTACGTTGCCAACAAGCGCAAGATCACCGATGGCGACAAGCTCGCAGGTCGGCACGGCAACAAGGGCGTCATCTCCAAGATCCTGCCCGTCGAGGACATGCCGTTCCTGGAGGACGGCACGCCGGTCGACGTCGTGCTCAACCCGCACGGTGTTCCGCGCCGGATGAACCTCGGCCAGATCCTGGAGTTGCACCTCGGTTGGGCAGCCAGCCGTGGCTGGGACATCGCGACCAACGACGGCGACACCTCGTTCAAGAGCGAGATCGCTGCCGACGCGCATTCGGCTCCGGCCGGATCGCGTGTTGCGACCCCCGTGTTCGACGGTGCGTCCGAGGACGTCATCACCGGTCTGCTCGATTCGACCCTTCCCACCCGGGACGGCAAGCGTCTGATCGGTGCATCGGGAAAGACGCAGTTGTTCGACGGTCGTTCAGGTGAGCCGTTCCCCGAGCCCATCTCGGTCGGCTACATGTACATCTTGAAGCTGCACCACCTGGTGGACGACAAGATCCACGCCCGCTCCACCGGTCCGTACTCGATGATCACCCAGCAGCCGCTCGGTGGTAAGGCGCAGTTCGGTGGTCAGCGGTTCGGTGAGATGGAGGTCTGGGCACTGGAGGCCTACGGCGCTGCATACGCGCTGCAGGAACTGCTCACGATCAAGTCCGACGACGTGGTCGGCCGCGTGAAGGTCTACGAGGCCATCGTCAAGGGCGAGAACATCCCAGAGCCGGGTGTCCCCGAATCCTTCAAGGTGCTGATCAAGGAAATGCAGTCGCTGTGTCTGAACGTGGAAGTACTCTCCACCGACGGAACCACGATAGAGATGCGTGACTCGGATGAAGAAGTCTTCCGG
>JBBPZD010000172.1:0-8300 GCA_038199265.1 Actinomycetales bacterium
GAGAAGGTCCATGGCCACCACCTTGCCCCAACGCCGTCCTCGGACCCGCAGAGGTGAAGAGAGGACAGGAGCTGGACCAGTCGGTCAATCCGCCGTCGGTGCGATGGATTCGGGGTAGGTCACCCGGCCATCGGCACCGATGTGCGCGTCGGCACCCCACGCTCCGAGCACATGTATGCGTGGTTCGCTGCCTGCCATGATGTGCCGCACGGTCCACCCGCGTGCCGTCATCGTGTTCGAGACCAACAGCCGGTGACATCGCCACGGCATGGGTTCAGCGCACATCAACGCGACCCGGTGATGCGCGGCTCGTTCACTCAGGTCCGCGATCGCTGCGCCGTACTCGGGCTGCAGCGTGTAATCGGCATAGTTTTTGAAGCTCTGGTTCACCCACCCGGCGTTGATGTCGGGCTCGACGTCCTGTTTGCGTCGTCGCCCGCCCAACTCCGAGAGGTGGATGTACTCGATATCGGCCCGCTTCAGCCAGTCGCGCATCGCGTCCTGCCCGAACTGCGGGCTGCTGCGTGAACCGGGGTGAGCGCGTACATCAGCGAGTACATCGATGCGTTGATCGTGCAGCAGACCGATGAAGGTCTCTTCCGGGCAGGTCCAGTGGCCGATCGTCCAGATCTCGCGCATAGCCAAGTCTCTCCGAGGCATCGCCCGGCGCACGAACCGTAGATCGGTGACAGCGGATGCAGGCAGAACCAAGGTGCGGGGGGAGTCGACAACGGGCAGACTCCGACGTGTGCTGCTGACGTTGTCCACGACTCGCGAACCCGCGACCGATCTGGGGTACCTGCTGCACAAACACCCGTCGAGGGTGCAGTGCTTCGGTCTGCCGGTCGGCCGCGCGCACGTCTTCTACCCCGAGGCGACAGCAGAACGGTGCACTATCGCGTTGCTGGTCGAGGTGGACCCGGTGGCCCTGGTTCGAGGCCGCGGCGACAACTCGCGTGGTGGATTCGCGCTCGGGCAGTACGTCAACGATCGTCCGTACGCCGCCTCCAGCTTGCTCGCTGTCGCCGTCAAGGGAGTCTTCGCGACGGCGATGACCGGCCGGTGTGACAGCCGAGCCGAGCTGGCAGCCGGGCCCATCCCTCTGGAGATCACGTTGCCCGCAGTGCCGTGCGGGGGTGATGTCGAGCTGTTGCACCGCCTGTTCGTCCCGCTCGGCTGGGAGGTGGACGCAACGATCGCCCCGCTCGACCCGCATGTGAAGGAGTGGGGTGTCGCGCCGTATGCCGACCTGCGCCTGACGGGCGACGTGCGCCTTGCCGATGCCCTGAACCAGCTCTACGTACTGCTGCCGGTGCTCGATGACTCCAAGCACTACTGGGTGGGCGATGAGGAGATCGACAAGCTGCTTCGTGCGGGCCAGGGGTGGCTTGCCGATCACCCCGAACGTGAGGTGATCGCGAGCCGGTTTCTAAAACACCAGCGCACGCTGACCGCATCGGCGATGGCCCGGCTGAGCGACTCAGGCGATGTCGACGACCCGGAGCCCGCAGCTGAGGTCGTGCCGTCCCCGCTGTCGGATCTACGGCGTCGCGCGGTCCTGCAGATCGTTGCCGAGTCGGGAGCGCGCCGCGTCGGTGACTTCGGCTGCGGCGAAGGGTCGTTGGTCGCAGAGCTGATGCACGCAAGCGCCGTGGAGCACATCATCGGCGTCGACGTGTCGGTGCGCTCGCTGCGAACTGCGGCGCGTCGGCTCCGCCTCGACACCCTGCCACAGCCGCAGCGGAACCGGATCCAGCTGTTCCAGAGTGCGCTGACCTATCGCGATGATCGCCTCACCGGTCTCGATCTGGTGGCGCTGATGGAGGTCGTCGAACATGTCGACCCGTCACGGCTGGCCGCGCTGGTAAGCACCGTCTTCGGTCACGCAGCGCCTACCCGAGTCGTCGTCACCACACCGAACAGCGAGCACAACGTGCGCTACCAGGGATTGCCCGACGGGCAGATGCGCCATCATGACCACCGGTTCGAGTGGGATCGTGCCGAGTTCGCAGAGTGGGCATCAGCTGTCGGTGAGGGCTACGACTACGAGGTCGACCTGCGGGCTGTCGGGTCGGACGACCCGCAGGTCGGCGCGCCGACCCAACTGGCCCTCTTTACGAAGAGGAGTACAACGAGCGACGGACAGGTGGCGCGATGACCCGCGAGCTGGAGATTCCGCAGCTGTGCCTGGTCGTCCTGATCGGCGTCAGCGGATCGGGCAAGTCGACGTTTGCAGCGCAGCACTTCCTGCCTACGGAGATCGTTTCATCGGACGTCTGCCGCGGCATGGTCGCCGACGATGAGAACGACCAGTCCGCGACCGGTTCCGCGTTCGAACTGCTCCACTTCATCGTCGGCAAGCGGCTGGAAGCGGGCCGGTTGACGGTCATCGACGCGACGAACGTGCAGCCGAACGCCCGGCGCGAACTGGTTGCTCTCGCGCGTGGTCACGACGTGCTCCCGGTCGCAGTCTTGCTCGACGTCCCCGAGCGGGTCTGCCTGGACCGCAACGAATCTCGAGCCGACCGCACATTCGGAGCACATGTCGTTCGACGCCAGCGGGACCAGCTGCGTCGAGGGTTCAAAGGCCTGCAGCGGGAAGGTTTCCGGACGGTGCACCGGCTGGCGGGACTGGACGAGATCGCCGATGTGAGCTTCACGCGTACTCGTCTGTTCAACGATCTACGCGATGAGACCGGACCGTTCGACGTGATCGGCGACATCCACGGCTGCCGCTCAGAACTGGAGACGTTGCTGGAGCACCTGGACTATCGGATCGAGCGAGATGGGCAGGGCCGGGCATGCGGCGCTCGCCACGAGCGCCGTCGGGCGATCTTCGTCGGTGACCTGGTCGACCGCGGCCCGGATACTCCGGGGGTGCTGCGCCTCGTGATGGGCATGGTCGCGTCCGGTAACGCGTACTGCGTGTCCGGCAACCACGAGGCGAAGCTGCTGCGCGCGTTGCGCGGTCGCAATGTGCAGCGAACCCATGGGCTGGCACAGACGTTGAGTCAGATGGAGCTGGAGACCGATGACTTCCGTGAGCAGGTCGAGCAGTTCGTCGACCGACTCACCGGCCACTACGTATTCGATGGCGGCGCGCTGGTCGTCTCACATGCGGGGCTGATCGAGAAGTATCACGGCCGCGCATCCGGTCGGGTTCGTGAATTCTGCCTCTACGGGCAGACGACCGGTGAGACCGACGAATACGGTCTGCCGGTGCGCTATCCGTGGGCGCAGGAGTACAGAGGCTCCGCGATTGTGCTCTACGGGCACACCCCGGTGCCAACCCCGGAGTGGATCAACAACACGATGTGCCTGGACACCGGGTGCGTCTTCGGTGGCCGACTGACGGCGCTGCGTTATCCCGAAAAGGACATCGTCTCCGTGCCCGCTGAGGCGGTCCACTACGAGCCGGCTCGACCCTTCCCGATTCCCGACAGTCCGGCATCGACCGAGGTCGGACGCCGTGACCCCGACGTGCTCGACCTGACAGATGTTGCCGGAAAGACAGTCATCGAAACGGCGTATCACGGGCGGATATCGATTCGCGAAGAAAACGCTGCCGCAGCGTTGGAGGTGATGAGTCGCTTCGCGATCGATCCGAGGTGGCTGCTCTATCTGCCGCCGACAATGAGCCCCGTTGCCACAGCGAAGGACTCGGAGTTCCTGGAGCGCCCGGAGCAGGCGTTCGACTACTACCGCGGCGAGGGCGTGCGCCAGGTGATCTGCGAGGAGAAGCACATGGGGTCGCGGGCAGTGCTGCTCGTGTGCCGTTCCGCACAAGTGGCGCGGGAACGATTCAGCGTCACCGGTGACGCAAACGGCGCGGCGTGGACCCGTACCGGCCGTTCCTTCTTCGAGGAGGAGCTGAACGGTCAGCAGATCGCCCGTCAGCGGGACGCCGCTGAAGAAGCCGGCCTGTTCGAACAGCTCGATTCGTCGTGGCTGCTCTTCGATGCCGAGATCCTGCCGTGGGGCGCGAAGGCAGGTCAGCTGATCCGGGAGCAGTACGCCGCTGTCGGCGCGGCTGCCCGCTCTGCGCTCCTGGCGCAGGTTCGGGTGCTGCGTCAAGCGCACGAGGCTGGTCTGGACGTCGCAGAACTGCTCGAACGAACGATCGAGCGCGAAGCCAACACGACTGCGTATGCCCAGGTCTACCGCCGATACAACTGGTCGACGCAGGGTCTGGACGGCATCGGCGTGGCACCGTTCCAGCTACTCGCGGCGCAGGGCGCCACCTATTCCGACCGGCCGCACGAGTGGCACCTGTCGCTCTCTGACCGACTCGCCGAGGCCGCTCCTGATCTGATCACCACGACGCGGCGCATCGAGGTCGGCACCGACGACGCGCAGTCGGTGCAGTCCGGCGCCCGGTGGTGGCAGGAACTCACCGACGCGGGGGGCGAAGGGATGGTTGTGAAACCTGCCGACAACCTGACCCGGGGCGCGAAAGGCCTGGTGCAGCCGGGGTTGAAGGTGCGCGGGCGTGAGTACCTGCGGATCATCTACGGACCGGACTACACCTTGCCCGCCAATCTGGAACGGCTGCGACCGCGTCAACTCGGCCACAAACGATCGATGGCACTTCGGGAGTATGCGCTGGGCCAACAGGGCCTCGATCTGGTCGCGGCGGACGAACCGTTGTGGCGGGTGCACCAGTGCGTGTTCGGCGTGCTGGCCCTCGAGTCCGAGCCGGTCGACCCGCGGCTGTGAGCAGGGCGGGCCAGGCAGTCTCGACTAGTGAAGTCGGGGGCGCGCTTGGTCGTCACCACTGGCGCAGCGATGGCAGTCGGCGCTGCCGAGACGACTCCGACACTGCCGAAGTAGCTGTTACGACCGGCGAATCGGTCAGATCAGGGTCGATGTGCTTCGATGTAGAGGTCGTGCAACCGCGACCCGGCAGTGGGGCCTTCCGGCACCAACCTCGGAGCAACGCTTCCGACAACGGTCCCTGTCTTCGTAGTCGATGGCACCGCAACGTGCCCGGAGATAGGGAGTTCCACTCGTATGACGATCGATCCGCTCGCCGCGCTCACCAAGCCGTGGCTGCCCGAAGACCCCGACGTCGATGTCGGTCACGGGGGCCTGCCGGTCCATCTGCGAGGGGCGTACCTGTTCTATGTCGCGGTGGGGGGCTTTGTCGGCACGGGACTGCGTGAGGGGCTCAGTCTCTGGTTTCCTCCGGTCAACCGTCAGATGAACTGGACAATCCTGGTCGTCAATGTGGCAGGTGCATTCCTGTTGGCATTTCTCATTGAAATACTTGCGAACCGGATGCCGGAGAAGGGGCGCCGGCGCACTCTGCGGCTACTGCTGGGCACCGGCCTGCTCGGGGGCTTCACGACCTACAGCACGTTCGCTACCGGCGCGGCGGAGTTGATCCGCCAGGGCAGCCCCGGAACAGCGATCGGGTACAGCGGGCTGACGCTGGGCCTCGGTTTGCTCGCGTCCTTCGCTGGACTGTCGGGCGCGCTCAAGATCCGTGAGTGGTACCCGCGATGAGCGCAGCGACGTATTTAGGGGTCTGCATCGGTGGAGGCGTCGGAGCCGCGCTGCGCTTCACCGTCGACGGACAGATCAAAGCGCGTGCCGGGGCGCGTTTCTACACGGGCACGATGCTGATCAACCTCACGGGTTGTCTGTTGCTCGGCCTGCTGACAGGCCTGGCTGAGGGCGGATCATTCGGTTCGGACGCACTGGCTGTCGTAGGCACCGGGGTTCTCGGCGGCTACACGACCTTCAGCACGGCGAGTTACGAGACTGCCCGCCTCCTGCAGGAGGGCAAACCGAGTGCGGGCCTGTGGACCGGACTCGGAACCCTGTTCGGCGGTGTGGCTCTCGCTGGGCTAGGCCTGTGGCTGGGGCTGCTCTGACCGCTCGATGATCGTGGTGACGATCGTCGTCACCGCGGGCCTGGTCGGAACTGATCCGAAACCGAACGAGACCGCGGGTTCAACCGGGGTCAGTCCGCCCAGCGGTGCTCCGGCGTACCGCCCTGAAGCGCTGGTCAGGGCATGCACGTCGCGCGCGCCGTAGAACTCCTGACGACCGGCTCGGGCGGTCCCTGCTGTGCGCACTCCGCGCATCACAACCCTCGCGATCGGGTCGATGACACGGCACCAGGCCGGGGCGACAGCGAGTTTGCCGGGCACGGCCCGTAGCAGGCCACCGATAGCCGTTCGGCTGCCGATGGTCCAGTTGACGTCGAGGTCGGCGGCGTGCAATTCGTAGCTGTCGCCGTCGACGGTCACGTTGACAGGCACGATGTCGACTTCGTCGAATGTGTAGGTCTGCTCGATGAACTCCGCCACCTGCGCAGTTGGCGCGAGTAAGCGTCGGTGACCGTCAGGCGTTTGCAGCATGACGTCGTTAAAAGTGCCGTACGGGGTGTGCGCCCATTGACCGACGACGATGCGCACACCACTGCTCGTGCCGATGCCGGTGATGGTCCCGTGGAATCGCGCTTTGCTCATGGTGTCCTCCACTATGACGCAACGCCGAAACGGCAGCTGACCCAGTCCGGTACGGAACGACCGACGTGCCGTTCTGCGACCGCGTGTCAGCTGATCCCGCCTCCGATGAAGTAACCGACGAGGTAGGTGACGAGCATCGCGGCCGCACCGCCTGCGACGTTGCGCAGGACCGCCGGACGTCGTGGCGCGCTGCCGAGTCCGGCGCTGATCGCTCCGGTGAAGGCGAGCGCGATGACCACGGCGAGGAACGTGACCGGTACCCGCCAGGCGTCTGGCGGAAGCAGAATCGCGATGAGGGGAAGCAGCGCGCCGACAGTGAACGCAACCAACGACGCAAATGCGGCGTGCCACGGGTTGGCGAGTTCGTCCGGGTCGATGCCCAGTTCGGCCTCGGCATGCGCGCCGAGCGCGTCGTGCGCGGTCAACTGGCTAGCGACCTCCTGTGCGAGTTCCCTCGACAACCCCTTGCCCTGGTAGATCGCGGTCAATTCCTCGAGCTCTTCCTCGGGCATCTCACGAAGCTCGACGCGCTCCTTCTCCAGCAGCGCACGCTCGCTGTCGCGTTGGGTGCTGACCGACACGTACTCGCCGGTGGCCATGCTGAGCGCTCCGGCCACCAGTCCCGCCAGCCCGGCAATGGCTATGGGGGACCGCCCGCTGGTCGCGCCGGCCACACCGACCACGATGCCTGCGGTGCTCACGATTCCGTCGTTGGCCCCCAACACCCCCGCCCGGAGCCAGTTGAGTCGACCGGCCGTTCCTGCCGTGTGCGGTTCGTCAGGATGGGGGGTGTATTCCGATTGCTCGGGAGGACCCGACCGCTGCCTATCCGTCATCGACCCTCCGGAGAACTGTTGTGTTGGGATCCTCACCATCTCTCGGATTCTGGGTCGAATCCAGGCAGGTGAGGCTGCGCTACGCGAACGAGCAGGCGGCGGTTTTCAGCTGGGCTGCGAAGCGAAGCGCGAGCGGGGCCCACGTGGTGCGCAGCTCCTGCTCGGCAGCAGCGATCGAGTCGCCGATCCCTTGGATGTCCGGGAGGCTGGGGTCTTCCTCATCCCATGAACGGAAGATGGCCGCGGTCACCTCCGGGTGAAACTGAACGCCCCAGGCGCGAGGCGCGTACCGGGCTGCCTGGACGGTGCCATCGGGCGCTGTCGCGAGGCGCACTGCACCTGCGGGAAGGTAAGTGACGACGTCCTGGTTCCAGTGCGTTGCCCGGCGCGCGACTGAACTGGCCAGCACCTCATCGTCTCGGCCCGCGTCGGTGAGGGCGACAGACGTCAGACCGATCCGGGTGCCCAGGTCGTTGACGTCCACCGTCCCGCCGAGGGCGCTCGCCAGCAGCTGGTGTCCGAGACACACCCCCAGGGTTGGCACGTCCTTACTGACGGCGTCGACCAGCAGCGCCTTGGTCGGGGCGATCCACGGATAGTCGTCGTCGCTGTTGGCGCCCATGTGACCACCGAGGACCACCAGTCCGTCGTACCGGGCGAGATCGGTGGGCAGATCGTTCACATCGAGGTAGGGGGCGAAGATCCGCAGCTCGATACCTGCGTCTTCCCACGCGTCGCCGAGAAGGCCGGCTACACAGTTTGTTTCGTGCGTCACGATCGCGAGGGTTACGGGCATGATCGGAAGTCTATGAGCGCGCTTGTTGTGGTGGTGGTGGGTGCAGCCATCGTCGACCACCTGACGCAGCCGCAGCGGCTGCTGGCTGCCCGTCGCACGGCGCCGCCTGCGCTCGCGGGCGGGTGGGAACTTCCCGGCGGGAAGGTCGAACCGGGTGAGTCGTTTGAAGCAGCACTGCACCGGGAGATCGAC
>JBBPZD010000173.1:0-20037 GCA_038199265.1 Actinomycetales bacterium
AGACCGCCCGCACCGGGCGGCTGGACTTCCTGCCCGAAACGCGTGAGATCCGCGACGCAGACTGGAAGGTCGCGCCCGCTCCTGCAGCCTTGCTCGATCGACGCGTCGAGATGACCGGACCGGCCGTGCCCGCGAAGATGGCCATCAACGCGCTGAACTCCGGCGCCAAGGTGTGGCTGGCCGACATGGAGGATGCGAGCTGCCCGACCTGGCCCAACGTCATCTCCTCCATCCGCAATCTGCGGGACGCGGCGCGCGGAACCCTGCGCTTCGACAACCCCGACGGTCGCGAGTACCGGCTGCGCACGGATGCGCCGCTGGCGGTCGTGGTCATGCGACCACGCGGGTGGCATCTGGACGAAGCGCACATTGAGCTCGACGGCCGCCGCGGTGTCGGCGCGCTGGTCGACTTCGGGCTGCACTTCTTCCACCTGGCCCAGCAGCTGATCGACAACGGTCATGGCCCGTACTACTACCTGCCCAAGATGGAGAGCCACCTCGAGGCGAGGTTGTGGAACGACATCTTCAGCTTCGCTCAGTTGCAGCTCGGTATCCCGCACGGCACGATCCGCGCCACCATGCTCATCGAGACCATCCCGGCCGCGTTCGAGATGGACGAGATGCTCTACGAGCTGCGCGACCACGCCTCAGGACTGAACGCCGGCCGCTGGGATTACCTGTTCAGCATCATCAAGTACTTCCGCGACACCGGTGCCGAGTTCGTGCTCGCCGACCGCGGCGACATCACCATGACAGCGCCGTTCATGCGCGCCTACACCGAGATGCTGGTGCGAACCTGCCACCGCCGCGGTGCGTACGCGATGGGCGGTATGGCAGCGGTCATCCCGACCCACGACACCGAGAGCAACGCAATCGCGTTCGACAAGGTGCGCGCTGACAAGACCCGGGAGGCAGCCGACGGTTTCGACGGTTCCTGGGTCGCACACCCGGCACTGGTGCCGGTGTGTAAAGGCGTCTTCGACGAGGTCCTCGGCGACCGGTCCAATCAGCTGGACCGCCTGCGCGAAGACGTCTGGATCGAGCCCGCACAGTTGCTCGACGTGCGTTCCGCGCAAGGCAGCAACACAGAAGTCGGCCTACGCAACAACCTCTACGTCGCGGTCGCCTACACGGCTGTGTGGCTGTCCGGCAACGGCGCCGTCGCGATTCACAACCTGATGGAAGACGCTGCGACCGCTGAGATCTCACGCTCCCAGGTGTGGCAGTTGATCGCGAATCACGTCGAGCTGGCCGACACCGGAGAGGTGGTCTCGCGCGAACTCGTGACGCGTCTGCTCGCCGAAGAGGCCGAGCACCTGCGCAGCGAGGTGCCCGCAGAACGGTTCGAGCAGTACTACCGCCCGGCGATCGCACTAATCTCCGATCTATGTTTGAACGAGGTCTTCGTAGACTTCCTCACCCTGCCTGCCTACGAGCAGGTCATCTAGGGCTGGAGGTCGGAAAGGCGTAGGCCTTTGCCGCAGCACCGTCGCACACCCGTGATTTACCAGCCCGTCGATCAAAACAGCCAGGAGATGTCGACAATGAGCAGCAGCGCACCCCAGCAGGGCGAGCAGAGTGACCCCGAGGAGATGCAGGAATGGGGTGAGTCGTTCGAGCAGCTGTTGGAGCAGGGCGGCCCCGGTCGTGCGGGCGCCGTGCTGCGGATGCTCGGCGAGAAGGGCGCCATGTCCGGATTGTCTCCCCGGGAGACAGTGACCACTGACTACATCAACACCATCGCGCCGGCTCAGGAACCTGAGTACCCCGGTGATGAAGACACCGAGCGTGCCTACCGCCGTCTGCTGCGTTGGAACGCTGCCGTCATGGTGCACCGCGCGCAGCGCCCCGACATCGGGGTCGGTGGCCACATCTCGACCTACGCCGGAGCGGCGACGCTGTACGAGGTCGGCCTGAACCACTTCTTCAAGGGCCCGGATCACCCGGGCGGTGGCGACCAGGTGTTCTTCCAGGGTCACGCCTCCCCCGGCATGTACGCCCGGGCCTTCCTCGAGGGCCGCCTCACCGAGGAGGACCTGGACGGATTCCGCCAGGAGAAGTCCAAGGAAGGGCACGCGTTGTCCTCCTACCCGCACCCGCGGCTGATGCCGGACTTCTGGCAGTTCCCGACCGTATCGATGGGCATCGGTCCGATGAACGCGATCTACCAGGCGCAGACCAACCGCTACCTGCACAACCGCGGCATCAAGGACACCAGCGACCAGCACGTGTGGGCCTTCCTCGGTGACGGCGAGATGGACGAAGCGGAGTCCCGCGGCTTCCTGCAGTTGGCAGCAAACGACAACCTCGACAACCTGACCTTCGTCGTCAACTGCAACCTGCAGCGCCTCGACGGCCCGGTACGCGGCAACGGCAAGATCGTGCAGGAACTGGAAGGCTTCTTCCGGGGCGCCGGCTGGAATGTCGTCAAGGTGCTGTGGGGCCGCGAATGGGACGCGCTGCTGGCCAAGGACCACGACGGTGAGCTCGTCCGGGTCATGAACGAGACCCCGGACGGCGATTACCAGACCTACAAGGGCGAGTCGGGTGAATACATCCGCGAGCACTTCTTCGGCAAATCAGCAGCTGCCAAAGAGCTCGTACAGGACCTCAGTGACGACCAGATCTGGAGCCTCAAGCGAGGGGGACACGACTACCAGAAGGTTTACGCCGCCTATCACGCTGCGACCAAGGGAAACACGACCGGCCGACCGACCGTGATCCTCGCGAAGACGGTCAAGGGGTACGGCCTCGGCGCCAACTTCGAGGCCCGCAACGCCACGCACCAGATGAAGAAGTTGACGGTCTCGGATCTGAAGACCTTCCGCGATCTGCTGCACATCCCGATCTCGGACGAGCAGATCGACGCGGACCCGTACAACGTGCCCTACTACACACCGGGGGCCGACTCCCCCGAAATCAAGTACATGATGGAGCGCCGCCGCGAGCTCGGTGGGTTCGTGCCCGAGCGGCGCAACGCGCCTGTCGAGCTGGAGCTGCCGCCGGAGAAGACCTACGACATCGCGCGTAAGGGCTCCGGCAAACAGATGGCCGCAACGACGATGGCGTTCGTGCGCTTGATGCGAGACCTGTTGCGTGACAAAGGTATCGGCAACCGCATCGTTCCGATCATCCCGGACGAGGCCCGCACCTTCGGGATGGACAGCTTCTTCCCGACCGCGAAGATCTACAACCCGAACGGACAGAACTACACCCCGGTCGACCGGGCACTGCTGCTGGCCTACAAGGAATCCGAGCAGGGGCAGATCCTGCACACCGGCATCAACGAGGCAGGGTCGGTCGCTGCGTTCACCGCCGTCGGTACGTCCTACGCAACGCACGGTGAACCGCTGATCCCGATCTACGTCTTCTACTCGATGTTCGGCTACCAGCGCACCGGCGACTCGATGTGGGCTGCGATGGACCAGATGACACGCGGGTTCATCATCGGCGCGACCGCCGGTCGCACCACGCTCACGGGTGAGGGGTTGCAGCACGCTGACGGCCACTCCCCCGTGCTCGCTGCGACGAACCCGGGCACCAAGGTCTACGACCCGGCGTTCGGGTACGAGATTGCGCACATCGTGCGCGATGGCCTCGAGACCATGTACGGCAAGGACTCCACCGACCGCAACTGGATGTACTACATCACCGTCTACAACGAACCGATGTTGCAGCCCAAAGAGCCCGATGACGTCGACATCGACGGGATCGTGCGCGGACTGCACCGCATCCACACCGGATCCGGTGAGGGTGCACGCTGCAACCTGATGGGCTCGGGCGTCTCGGTGTTGTGGGTGCAGGAGGCGGCGAAGGTACTCGCGCAGGACTGGGGCGTCTCGGCCGACGTGTGGTCCGTGACGTCATGGAACGAACTACGCCGCGACGGCCTGGCCGCCGAGGAGGAGTCGTTCCTGCACCCCGACCGCGAAGCCCGTGTCCCGTACGTGACGGCGAAGTTGGCCGACTCGCCGTTCCCGATCATCGCCTCGACGGACTTCGTGTCAGAGGTGCCGGACCAGATCCGCCAGTTCCTGCCGAACCGTTTCGCGACCTTGGGCGCCGACGGGCATGGTTTCTCCGACACCCGCGCCGCAGCGCGCCGCTTCTTCCACATCGACATCGAGTCGAGTGTGGTGCGGACGCTGCAGACCCTGGCGGTCGACGGCCAGATCGACGCTTCGCTGGCCGCCCAGGCAGCGGAGAAATACCGCCTGCTCGACGTGACTGCCGGCAGCACCGGCAACGCGGGCGGCGACTCCTGATGAATGACAGACGCCTTCGACATCACTGATGTCGAAGGCGTCTGTCGTTGCCCTGAGTGCGTGGCGTGCGCCTACGCTTCGTTACTTTGTGCGCCAGCTGCTCCGGCCGCACTGACCGCATCGAGCTCGGCGATCGCGCTGAACACCCGGGTCCATGGACCAGCCAATGCAGCGCGACCCATGAACAGACCGAGGTGTCCTGCCTCCACGAGGTCCTGCTCGATGTCGTTCTCCGGTGTCGACACGTAGCCGGCGAGCGCGAACATCTGCGTTGGTGGGGTGATGTGGTCCGTGGTGCCCGCCAGCATGAATATGGGGCAGGTGATTCGACCCAGATCGACCACGGAGTCGCCCACGACGAGTTCGCCTTTGACCAGCTCGTTGCGAATGAAGAGATGTTCGACGATCCAGAGGTAGAAGGCCCCCGGCAAATCGTGCGACCAGTCGAACCAGTTCTCGAAGTCCTCGTGTCGCTGGACGTAGACCGGGTCGTGAATGTGGCCCCACAGTGCCGCATTCCGAACCATTTCTTCAGCCGGCTCCAGCATCTTGAATCCGAGGATCTGGTTGCTCCCGAGATGGTTACCGCGACCCAGTGCCACCAGATTCTGATAGAAGTCCAGTTCTCCACGGCCGCTCAGGCTACGCACCCATTCCTGGATCGCCGATTGACCGACCTTGAAGTCGATTGGAGCACCGGCGACAGCCAGGCTGGCGACCGCTTCGGGTCTCAACGCGGCGTAGATCACGGCCAGCCACCCACCCTGACAGTCACCCACCAAGTTGACCCGACCACCGAGCTGCGCGACAGTCGCGTCGAGGATCTCGATGAAATCTTCGATCGTGGATTGTGAGGTCTCCTGCGTTGCCGAGTTCCAAGACAGTACGAACACCCGATCCAAGCCAGCGGCCTGGGCTGTTCTCACCTGGCTCTGGGCATCGGAGTAATCGACGATCGTCGACGCGTGACCAGCCTGTGGCGGAAGGATCAGCGTGGGCACGGCCTCGGCCGACCCCGACAGGTTGGAGAAGTCGAGTAGCTGAGCTTGTGGCCAACTTCGCACCACGGTGTGCTGAGAGGACCATGTCGGCTGGGACCGGATCTGCGATGCCTTCCACCATGTCAGGGTGTCCTCGACGACGTCCAGCGGGCCCACTCGACCACGACCGATCGCCGATGTCGCGTAGTCGGCCCACGCATCAAGGACTGAGAAGGTCACGTCGACAGGAGCCTGCACCCAGCGTTGTTGCTGGGTGCGGACTCCTGCACTGGTCGACGTCACTTCAGGGTGTCGCGCGCAGCGTTGGTGAAGGCTGAGCTGACGTCTGTCATGAACGTGGCGTGCGCCTGGGCAAGGGCACTCACGAAGTCGAGCTGGCTGGCATCAGCAGTCTTCTGCTCGAAGTCGACCAGGCTGGACAGGGTGCGCTCGTAGGCGTCCAGCGACAACTTGCCACCCTGTTTGGTCGCCTCGATCATCTTTTCGTTGAGCTGACGAATGCGCTCGGTGACGGCCTCGACGTCAGGAACCATCCCGCTCATCGCATCGGCGGCAGCGTTGACATTGGGCTTGGCGTCATTGGGGTTGGCAGTCATGGATTTCCCTTTCCTACGAGATCGGTGTGTCCGATCAACTACTTAAAAGTTAGCAGCATCGTGCTAACTGTGCAAACTACTACACGCGTATGTAGCTGCCGGGTGCGTCGCCCAGCGGCGGATACTTGCGGTTTCCCGCCTTCTCGGGTGCGTTGACGAGCTCACCTGCACGCGCGCTGGACCACACGATCCAGTCCTCCCACCACGACCCCGTCTGCCGGGTCGCCTCGGCCCGCCACACCAACGGGTCAGCCGGATTCGGCGTGCCCGGCGCCGACACCTGCAGCCACGACTTCGACGCCGGCGACGGAGGGTTGACCACGCCGGCGATGTGACCGCCGGAGGAAAGGACGTACCGGACGTCCCCGCCCAACAGCTGGGTTGCGCAATACGACGTCGTCCACGGAACGATGTGATCGTTGATGGCACCAACGACATAGACGTCGCAGGCAACCTCTCCGAGATCCAGCCGCTCGCCAGCCAGTTCCATCTGCCCGCTCGCCAGCAGATTCTGTCCGTAGAGCACTCGCAGATAGCCCGAGTGCATCGCAGCGGGCATCCGGGTGGTGTCGCCGTTCCACGCCAGGATGTCGAACGGCGTCGACCCTTTTCCGAGCAGCCAGCGTTCGGGGATGTATCGGAAGATGAGGTCGCGCGCTCGAAGCAGGTCGAAGGCGAGGGCCATGTCCTTCGCGTCCAGGAAACCCGTCTCCCTCATCCGCAGGTCGATGCGGTCCAGCGAGGCCGGGTCGACGAACGCCGCCAGGTCGCCGGGCTCCGCGTAGTCGAGAATGGTGTTGAGCATGGTGACCGAACCGAGCCGGTCGTCATTGCGCGCCACGAGGTGAGCCGCCGCCATCGCCGCCATCGCTCCGCCCAGACACAGCCCCAGGACATCCACTGTCGCGGAGTGGGTGATCTGCTGGACCACCTCCATCGCCGCCAGGATGCCCTGCTCGAGGTAGTCGTCCATGGTGACGTTCTGCATCGAAGCGTCCGGGTTGCGGTAGCTGATCATGAAGACAGTCCGGCCGTGCTGGACGGCCCACTCGACCAGGCTTCGGGTAGGCGCGAGGTCCATCACGTAGTACTTGTTGATCCACGGGGGGCTGGCGAGCAGCGGCACCGCGTGGACCTGATCGGTCTGCGGCGTGTATTGGATCAACTCGATCAGGTCATTGCGGAAGACCACCGACCCCGGGGTGGCCGCGAGATTTTCACCGAGGGTGAACCCAGAGGCGTCTACCTTTTGCGGCATCCCTTTGCGTTCTGACAGATCGGCCATCGCGAGCCTGGCCCCTGCGCTCAGCGACTTCCCGCCGGTCTCGAACGCGGTGACGAGTGCGGTGGGATTGGTCAGCAGGAAGTTCGTCGGCACGAGTGCGTCGGTGAGGAGGTGCGCCGTGAGGGTGGCCTTCAGATCGGTGAGATCGTCGCCGTGCCCGGCCCGTAGGACATCATCGACGTACCGGCACGAGAGGTCGTAGATCTGCCGTACGGCGAAGAAGTACGGATTGTCATCCCACGCCGGATCGGCAAACCGGCGATCTTTGGGGTCGACGGCGATCGGTGGCTTGATCGGGACGGACAGCGTCCTGCCGACGGTGGCCATCGGCAGCGCAGCCAGCCCGGCAATCAACCGCGCGCTGGCCACGGTCGTCGGTATAGGTCGGCGCATCGCGGTGCCGAGCACGGATGCCGTTGCTGCCGACCATCCGAGTGGGTCCAGCTTGGCTTGCGCCTTGGCCATCAACCCGGACGCCTGGGACTGGGTCATGACTGTCCCTTGTAGTACCGGAAGATCCCTTCGGCGACGCACACCGGCTTGGGTTGGTCGGCGATCGTCGCGCTGCCGCGGTAGCGCATCTGCACGCCCCCTTTGATGTCCTGCACTTCGAGGATCTCCAACGACATACTGACCGCCGAACCCGCCGGCACCGGGGCCGGGAAGCGCACCTTGTCCAGGCCGTAGTTGACGACCTGGTCGGCATCGGTCACGTCCAGGACGTCCCAGAGCAGCGCGGTGCTGAGGGAGAGAGTGAGGTAGCCATGGGCGATCGTGCTGCCGAAAGGACCGTCTTTTGCCCTGTCCGGGTCGGTGTGCAGCCATTGCCGGTCCTCGGTGGCCTCCGCGAAGGCGTCGATGCGGTCCTGCGGCACGGTAATCGGACGGGATTGACCGATCACGGTGCCGACCAGAGATGGCAGCTCCTGAATGGTCACTGATCTGGGCAGCTGAGTGTTCTGGTTCATCGAGCTTCTCCTTTGCTGGTGATCACACGAATGCACTCATGCCGGTGATGGCGCGACCCACGATGAGCGACTGGATACTGTCGGTGCCCTCGTAGGTGTAGACGGCCTCGATATCGGCGTGGTGCCGGGCGACGTGGTGATCCAGCAAGATGCCGTTGCCGCCGAGGGTGTCGCGAGCGAGGGAACAGACCATCCGCGCGCCGGCTGCGGTCTGTAATTTGGCCAACGCGGCGTGCTCAAGGGTTGCGCGGCCCTCGCTCTGCAGTTCGGCCAACCGGCCGCAGACCATTTGCATTGCAGTGATCGCCGTCAGCATGTGTGACAACTTGTCCTGTATCAGCTGGAACTTCGCAATGGGTCGGCCGAACTGTTCGCGCCGAAGCGAGTAAGTGACAGCCGCCTCGTAGGCGGCGATCGCGTGGCCCAGGCCCTCCCACGCCACAGTTTGGCGGGCCTTGGCGAGCACCCGGTTCGTATCGGCGAAGCTGCGGGACTCTGCGAGCCGGTTTTCAGCGGGGATACGTACCCGATCCAGCACGATCTGTGCTTGACCGATGCCCCGGTTGGCAGCCTTGCCGCGGATCTGAACGGCGTGGTAGCCGGGCACCTGATCGTGCACGCCGTCCGGATGCTCGACGACGAAGCCACCGACCTTGCCGTCGTCGTCACGCGCCCACACGACGACCAGATCTGCGCGGTGCCCGTTTCCGATCCACCGCTTGTGTCCGCTCAGTACCCATTCGTCACCGTCGCGGGAGGCGGTCGTCTCGAGCGTGACGACGTCGGATCCGTGGTCCGGCTCGGTGAGCGCGAAGGCGCCAGTGCGTTCGAAGGTCGCCATCGCCGGTAACCAGCGTTGCTTTTGTTCCTCGGAGCCGAGCCGGCCGATGCTGCCCATTGCCAGGCCTGAGTGCACCGCGTTCAACGTGCTCAAGCTGCCGTCGCCGCGGGCTAGTTCGGCGACCACGATGCCTTCGAGCAAAGGCGTCATCCCTGGGCAGCCGTGGCCCTGCAGGGCTCCGCCAGCGATCCCGAGGCCGCCGTAGCCCTGTATGACTTCGGCGGGCATTTCGGCTGCTTCCCAGTACGCCGCCGCGCGAGGCACGACCTCGGTGTCACAGAACTGCCGCACGCGGTCTCGGATCGCAACTTCGCCCTCGTCCAACCGCTCGTCCAACCCGTAGAAATCCGTGCCGCGCGACATGCCCAGGTCGTCACCAATGGGTAGTTCCATCAGCGGGTCGGTGTGAGAGTTCACGACGGTGTCCCGCCGCCGGCGAGGAAGGACTCCTTGAGTTCCTTCTTGCGTATCTTCCCCGTCGCCGTCTTGGGGAGTTCACGGCGGATCACCACTGACTTGGGTGCTTTGTACCTCGCCAAAAGCCCTTTCACGTGATCGATGAGTTCTTCTTCGGTGGCGTCGCGCCCGTCGCGCAGGACCACGAACGCCTTCGGCACCTCGCCCCATCGCTCATCGGGGACACCGATCACTGCGGCGTCGGCCACCGCAGCGTGCCGCTGCAACGCCTGCTCGATCTCGATACTCGCGATGTTCTCGCCACCGGAGATGATCACGTCCTTACTGCGGTCGACCAGCTGCACATACCCGTTGGGGCACCGCACCCCTAGGTCACCGGAATGGAACCACCCACCAGCGAAGGCCTCCGCAGTCGCCTCCTCGTCCTTGAAGTAGCCCTTCATCACGATGTTGCCGCGCATGACGATCTCACCCATGGTCTTCCCGTCGTCGGGGACGTCGTCAAGCTGGTCAGATCCATCCGTCATGTTCACGACTCGCGCCATTTCCGAGGTCACCATGCCGATGCCCTGGAGCGAGAACTTGACCGACAGCTCCTTCGGGGTCAGCTGCGCCCAGTCGTCCTGCCACTCGCAGATGGTGTACGGGCCGTAGGTCTCGGTCAGCCCGTAGACGTGAATGACTGAAGCATGCAGTTCGTGGAAGCGTTCGAGGGTCGCAGGGTTCGGAGGTGCTCCTGCTGTGACGATCGTGATCGGGGTGTCCAACGGATGGGCTTCGGCGGCGCTGCCCATGATGGCGAGCACCGTCGGCGCACCTGCGAGATGCGTGATGCCCTCTGTGTCGATCAGGTGCCACATCGACGGCCCGCGAACGGCGCGCAGGCACACGTGGGTGCCGCCGGCCGCAGTCACTGCCCAGGCGCTGCACCAACCGTTGCAGTGGAACATCGGCAAGCTCCACAGGTAGCGGGTTGTGGCGTCGAAGCCCTGGTGCTGACACTGTCCGAGCGCATTGAGGTAGGCACCGCGGTGGGTGTACATAACGCCCTTGGGCTTGCCCGTAGTGCCGGACGTGTAGTTGATCGAGATGGTTGCGGTCTCGTCCTCGACTGTCCACGGGATCTCATCCCCTGCGGCGCCCGGCTCGACGAACTGAGCCAGTGTCATCGCCCCGTCAAAGGGCCGGGCGTCACTGCCGTCCTCTTCCGGGAGGACGACGATGCTCGCTCCACTCTCGCGAAGGACTTGTTCGTTCGTGATCGCCACGTCCGGATCGACCAGCGCGATCTTCGCCTCAGAGTGCCTGAGGATGTAGGCGAACTCTGGAGGAGACAGCCGGGTGTTGATCGCCACCAGCACACCACCCGCCAACGGAATGGCGAAGTGCGCGATCACCTGCTCAGCACTGTTGGAAGCGATACTCACCACAGTTTCGCCCGGCTGTAGTCCACCGATGCGCAGCGACCGAGCGATCTGCTGGGCAGTTGCCGCCACGTCGCGCCACGTCAGGCGCCGAGCACCGTCTACGATTGCGATCCGATCGGGCCAGGCTTCGGCTGTACGTCCCAGAAAACGCAGTGGTGTGAGGGGAACATCCAGACCGGTCATCGAAGCCTCCAGCCAATAGCCGACCAGGGGTCCGCGCACGATATTTCGTGCGTTTCACGGGTCGCCCAATGACTGCCCACACTAGCCCCGGACAAAGATCACGATAGATTTTCAGCATGTCCGCACCAGGTATGCCGCCCTCACTTGGCGAACTGATCCGTGAACAACGGCGGTTGTCGGAGTTGCCGATGCGTCAGTTGGCGACCATGGTCGGTATTTCCAATCCCTACCTGTCGCAGATCGAAAACGGACTACGGGCACCGAGCGAGCAGGTCCTCAACCTGATCGCCGAGTCTCTGGGGGTCCCTGTGTCGGACCTCGCCGGCGAGCCGGAGGCAGCCGAGTCCGCAGACGACACCCGCGCGCTGATCCGCCGTGACGGACGCCTCAGCGCAGCTCAGCGCCGGGCGCTCCTCGAGGTCTACGACTCGATGGTGGCAGCACAGAGCGCCAGACGCCGCGAAAAGTCGGCGTAAAGCCCAGGGCCGTCGCCAGTCGTGGGCTGCAGTTGTCGCGACGAGGTGGTCGGGCGAGCGCGGTCGGCGCCTCCCCCGCGTCGAACGCAGCCATTCCGCGGGCCGCGGTGCGGGGTCCTACGCGTCGTATCGTGCCCTTTCTGGGCCGACGACAGCCTCTCGTGCCCGGGCTGCGCCTGGTCGATCACGCAGCGATGCGCTGAGCTCGTCGAGTCGGACGCGCGGGTCACCATCGAGGGCGAGCAACTGCTTCGCCACGCCGCGAATCATGCTTGCCGTCGCGGTGTTGGGATCGAGCGCCTCACCGTAACCGGCCCCCTCGAGTGCAGCGGCCCCGGCGAACTGATCGGTGGACAAAGGCAGCAGTACGACTGGCACACCGGCGCTCAGGGCCTCGGTCACACTGTTGTTACCGCCGTGAGATACCGCTAGGGCCGAGCGCTGGAGCAGACGCACCTGCGGTAGCTCCGCCCGCACCAGCCAGCCTCTCGGCACGCTGCCGAGCGCGCTTCGGGACGTCGATCCGCTGGCGAGAGCCACCCGCACCGGCAGCCCGCGCAGTGCATCGACGACGCGCGACAGGATGTCGGAGCGCACTGACAGGAAACTGCCCAGGCTGACGTAGACCACCGGGCTGTCGTCTGCGGCGAGCCACGTCTCGACCTGGTCGTCAGGAGCTTCTTCGCGGACTGCCGATCCCAAGAAGGCGTGGGGCGCCAGTTGCGCCGTACGGGCCTGCGGATGCAACTGCCCCGGGTAGTTCAACAGCAGCACATCGCCGGTTTCGGCGAACGCATCGGCACTGAGCCTCGCGCCCGGGTCGAGCGTCATCAAGGCCTCGTTCCACTGCGCCGTGAAGGTGTCGCGCACCTGTTCGCACAGGTGCCGAAGCGGGGCCAGCTGCGCGACGTCCGGCGTGATCGCACGCGGGAACTGCTCTGGGTAGCCGTAGACCTCGTCGCCGACGGTCAGTGCCGACGGGTGGCCGAGCACGACGTCGGCGTGCCGTGTGCCGCTAGCGGTCAGGGCCAGCCGTGCACCGAAGGCAAGGTGGTCGACGATGACCTGGTCGGGCCGGACCTGCTCGATCACCTCCCGCACAGCCTTCGCCACGCCGACCGGGTTCCACAACAAGTCGCCGCCGCGGGCCCGAGCCTGGAAGTCGAGCGTGGCCACCGCGCCACGACGGGTGGCCTGGAAGAAGCCGCGCAAAGTGTCGTCCTCGCCCTTGGGTTGGGCCTCGGCCCGGATCACCCCAGGGTTGGAGCCACGCCCGAGCTGCAGATCCGACCGCTCGAACCCGAACCCCCGCACGATCGCGTCGGTCGCCGGGCCGGTCGCGACGACGACGCGCTCACCTGCGTCCCGCCACGCCGTCGCGAGCGTGGCGAGCGGATAAAGATGTGAGGCGTAGTCGGGACTGATGACCAGCAGCGTCACAGTGCCGCCCCAGCCACGTCTGCGCGCGCGTCAGCATCTGTGGCGACCTGGCGATAGACCAGCGCCAACGATGCGGCCATCGTGTCGATCCCGAAGCGCTCGCGCACCATATCCGCTGCCTGCTCTGCGCGTCCGTCGGCGTCGGGGGCAACGGCCAGATCCAAGGCACTCCCGATCGCCGCGCCCAAACTCGCTCGCGACCCCGTGTCGGCAAGAATGCCGGTGACCCCGTCTTGGACGTACGTCGCCGGGCCGCCGGTGTTCGGGGCCACGACCACCAGGCCCGTGGCCAGCGCCTCGAGTATCGCGATCCCGAACTCCTCCTTGAGACTGGCCGACACGTACACCCCACCTGGGGCCGCACCGCCGGGGCGACCGACGCGAACAGCCCGCAGCCAGGCCGCGACCGTCGCGTTGGAACGGTTCCCCGGCAACAGCAGGCCCTGGGAGGAAGCCTCGGCTAGTGGCAGCACGGCATCGAAAGCACTCAGCTGCTGTTGCTCGTCACCGTTGGGCGAGGCGAGGTCGCCGCCCACGATCAGCAGGTTGCAGCGATCACGCAAATCGGCCTGCGCAAACCACACCTGGACCAGCGTGACCATTCCCTTGACCGGCGAGAGTCTGCCGACCGAGATGGCCAGCGGGAGGTTGTGTCGTTCGGCCGGCAGCTGGCTCAGGAGGTCGTCCAGCTCGGCCCGGGCCGAAGAAGTAGCAGACCCGCCATCATCATCGGTCGTGGCGGCGGCGTCGATGGCCGCCATACTCACGCCCTCGGCGATCACCGACACCCTGTCGGCCTCTGCCTCGATATCGAGATTCATCAGCGCGCGCATGTCGCGGTCGAGAGCGGGTCGTGGGAAGAGCACGAGATGCGCCGACTCCTCCTGCAACGTGCGCAACAGTCGCTCCCGGAACACGAGGTGTTCGACGGCGTCAGCGGCTCCGAATTCAGCGCGGGTCAGCACGCCCTCCGCGTCCCGGCTGGAAACCAGCGCGTTGGGATCCGGCGCCAGGGTGAAGACGACGGGTATATCCATCTCGCCCGCCACCTCGGCTGCGACCATCGTCGCGACGTCTCCCATGCGCAGGTGCAGAACGTCGACACCGCCAGCGGCTCGAAGGAGTCGGCGCAGCCCGCGCGCGATTTGAATGCGCAACGGCCACGCCTGTGCGGCAGTCCTGTTGGGACCCCACAACGGAATCGAGAGGTAGTGGTGACCCGGCTCGTCGATCGACGCCAGGTCGCCGAGCCCGTGCGCGGGGCGGCCCCGGGACATGGTCAAGACACGGTCCACGGCTGGCTCCGCCTGCAGTAGTGCGTCACCGAGCTGCACGAGCAGGGTGGCGATACCGCCGGTGTCACCCCGACCTGCCTGCGAGAGGTCGCCGTCGACATCAGCGTGGAGGAAGAGCTGCGCGACGGTGCGGCCGCGATTGCGTCGCTCCCTCTCGCCTGTGGCTGGCCTGATATCGAGGTCGCGTAGGGCGGTCACCGCGACCGCGGCCAACGGCTCAGCACCGGACGCGACCGCCGCCAACACTTGGCGGGTCGCTTCAACGTCCTTGGCGACGTCATCGACCGGAGCAATGCGGGGGGCCGAGCTGGCGGGCCCGTTGGGCCACCGGTCGGGGCCGACGCGATCGCCGAGGGCAGCCACCGCAGCTGCCCGGGCAGCAGCCGCTTCGCTGTCGTCCACTGCGATCTCGCGCAATCTTTTATTTCTCGCGCGGCCCGGGACCACGCCGAGCGTCTCGACCAGCATCGCCCGCCCGGCAGGTTCCCCCTCGATGTTCAATTGCGCCTCGACCGCACAGCGGACAGCGTCCGGATGTTCCTCAGCCCAGAGCTGCAGAGTCCGCTGGGCCAGCATCCCGTTGAAATCACCGCCGCCGACGAACCGGGTCAGCCCTATCAGCGCGACATCGACGAAAGGGCCGCGTCCCAGCGCGCAGATGGCATGTTGCACCAAGTACGGGGCGCCCCCGTCGAGAAGACGGACGAGCGTTCGCACGCTGGTCTCGGAGCGAACCGATCCGAGAGCCAGCGTCGCGATCGCGGCGACGAGCTGGTTGGCCGGTTCTTCGACAGCACTCTGCAGCAACGTCGCAACTGCGTTCGCCCCCGCGGGGCCTGCGGCGCAATCGGCGGTGACAGCGGAATCGAGGAGCGGACCTCGGTGCATCGCCTCGAGCAGGGTGGGCGCTGACCGAACTGCTTGCAGAGCACTGCGGGTCGCTCGCGCTGTCATCACCACTCCACTCTGATGACGATGCCAGACAGGCCTTGGCGGGTGACCCAATCCAGCTCGTCAACGGGCATATCGATGAGGATAGATCGACCAACTGAGCCGGGGACCGGTGGCCGGCAGCGAACGCAGAACCCGACGCACATCCACGCTCAGCCAGTCTCCCAGACGACACCGGGACGGTGTCCAGGATTTCAGGACCCTCGTCGAAATCGTCGTTGTCTGAGGCCCTCACAATCTTTGTCCGCCTCCACCCTGTGCGGCTGCGGGGCATACTGCCCTGATGGATCTGAAACGCGTTGCTTTCGCCGCTGTCCCGCCTGTCGCGGCCGCTGTGCTCGGCGGTCTCGGCTCCAAGGACGCCCCGACCGTCTACGCCCGCCTGGACAAACCGTCGTGGGCGCCACCCGCCCAGGTCTTCGGACCGGCGTGGACCACCCTCTACGGGCTGATCGGCTGTGCCGCGTGGCGGATGTATCCGAAGGTCTCCGACCGCGCCAAGCGGTTACACCTCGCGCAGATGGCTGTGAACGCCTCGTGGTCGTGGGTGTTCTTTACCGTCAAGGACAAGCGCACGTCCCTCGCCGTCATCGCGACCCTTGACGCGCTGGTCGCCGCCGAGCAGTGGTCGATCCGCAAGACCGATCCGACGTCAGCAGCTCTGATGGTGCCCTACGCCGGATGGATTGCGTTTGCGACCGCCCTCAATGCCTCAGTCAGCGAACCTACAAACTGACCTATCGCGCAAGCTCGCCAATCCAGGCACGATGCAAGAGTCGTTACCGAGAGCGGAGACCCCATGGAAGACACGCAACGAATCGACGTGAACGCCGACGCCGGTGAGAGTTTCGGGAGGTGGGCGTTGGGTGCCGACGTCGAGCTGGCTGCCCTCGTCTCCTCCATCAATGTCGCCTGCGGATGGCACGCCGGAGATCCCGCGACGATGGTGACGTCTGTCCTGCTGGCCAAGGAACACGGCATCGCGCTCGGCGCCCACCCGGGCTTCCCCGACCTGGTCGGTTTCGGCCGGCGGGCCATGGCGTTCTCGCCGGCGGAAGCCGCGCAGGCGATCGTCTACCAGTTCGGTGCGCTGCGAGCGCTGGCCGATCTGCACGACGTACCGGTACAGCACGTCAAACCGCACGGGTCCCTCTACGGACTGCTCTGCAAAGACGACGCTGTCGCCGACGAGGTATCGGACGCGGTGGCCGCAGTGGACCCATCCCTGCTGATCGTGCTGGAGGCCGGTCCGGTCGCTGAGCGTCAACGCGGGCGCGGCCACCGCGTGGTGGCCGAAGGATTCGCCGACCTGGAGTACACCGACGAGGGCCGGATCATCATCGATCCGAGCAACGGTCGCCGCGACCCGCAGTGGTGCGCCGACCAGACTGCCGAGATTCTCGCTGGCCGGGTGCATTCAGCAGGCGGCGTCGAGTCGCAGATCAGCGCGCAGTCGATCTGCCTGCATTCGGACCGCCCGGGTGCCGCGGAGAACGCCGTAGCGGTGACCGCTCGCATTCGCGACCTGGGCTACACGATCGAAGCAGTCCGATGAGCCTGGCCGGCAGGAGCAACAGGAAGAGGCTTTCATGACTATTTCGCTGCCACCCGCTCGGTACGAGTTCGGCGGGGACGAGTTCATCTTCGTCGAGATCGACGAGAAGATGAGCATGGAGGCCAACTTCAAGGCCATGATGATCACGGCTGCGCTACGTGAGCGCGACCTCGACGGGGTGATCGACATTTGTCCGTCGAACGCGTCCTACATGATCCGTTTCGACCCCGACCTGATCGCGCCGCGAAGCATGAGCAAACTGCTCACCGAACTGGACGAGCAGTCGGGGGACGTGCCGGACGACTACGTGTTGCATACGCGCATCGTCGACGTGCCGGTGCTCTACAACGACCCGTGGACCCACGAGGCCCTGATGCGCTTCCGAGACCGGCATCAGGATCCCGAATCCACCGACCTCGAGTACGGCGCGCGTACGAACGGCTTCGACTCCGTCGATGCATTCATCGAGCATATGGCGGGCAACCCGTGGATCGTGACGATGCTGGGCTTCGTGCCCGGATTGCCGTTCTGCTACCAACTTGAGCCGCAGGAGCGGCAGATCCAGGTGCCCAAGTACGTCCGCCCGCGCACCTTCACCCCGGAGCGCGCATTCGGGGTTGGTGGCGCTTTCGCGGTCGTCTATCCGGTGCAGGGCGCCGGTGGGTATCAGTTGTACGGGCTGTCTCCGACCCCCGTACTCGACGTGAAGCAGCAGATGCCCGACTTCGAGGACTCGATCGTCTTCCCCCGAGCAGGTGACATCCTGCGCTACCGCTCCATTGACCGCGCCGAGTTCGACACCACGCGGACCCAGGTCGAGGCGGGCGAATTCCGTTATCGCCAAAGGGAGGTGGAGTTCTCGCCAGCCGAGTTCCTCCGCGATCCACAGGCAGTCAATGACTCCCTACTGGAGGTGCTGTACCGATGAGCGCTGTGCTGACCGTTCACTCCGGAGGGCTGTCCACCACCGTGCAGGACCTGGGCCGTCCCGGTCGGTACGAGATCGGAATGCCGCCGTCCGGTGCCATGGACCAGTTCTCGTTGCGGGTCGCTAACGCCCTGGTGGGCAACCCTGAGACCGCCGCCGGCCTTGAGGCAACGTACGTTGGGCCGACTCTGGAATTCGGCGACGAGCGCATCGTCGCGCTGACCGGTGGAGATGCAGGCGCCACCCTGAACGATGAACCCGTGCCGACCTGGGAGGCGTTCGCGGTCAGCTCAGGCGACGTGTTGTCGTTCGGGATGATCGAGTCCGGAACCCGCCCGTACATTGCGGTATCCGGTGGGGTCGACGTCCCTGAATACCTCGGCTCCCGGTCCACGTACACGCTGGTCGGGCTGGGTGGCCTGGAAGGTCGGAAGCTCGCCGACGGTGACTCGTTGCCGCTCGGCGAACAAGGCCGGCAGACCAAGCCCGGAACACGGATCGCCGATGCACTCATTCCCACCTATGAGTCGAAGGTCGAGGTGCGTACGGTCATCGGTCTCTGCTCCTATCGCTTGACGACCGAAGCGATGCAGACCTTCCTGGGCACGCCCTGGCGCATCACCAAGGACGCCGACCGGGTCGGCTACCGGCTGCGTGGCGGAACCCTCGACTTCGTCGAACGCGAGCAACCGTTCGGGGCGGGCAGCGACCCGGCCAATGTGGTCGACCTCGGCTACCCGCTCGGATCGATTCAGGTGCCCGGCGGTGACGAGCCGATCGTGCTACTTGGCGACGCGGTCACCGGCGGCGGCTATGTCACGATCGGCACCGTCATCTCGGTCGACCGCGACCTCTTCGGTCAGGCCAAGACCGGTGACACCGTCTCTTTCCGCTCCGTCGACATCGACGAGGCAATGGACGCCCGCGCGCACCGCCGACGTGAACTCGAACAGATTCGCGAGCAACTGCGCTTCTGATGACACCCGCCCAAGACCACACCCGCAGCAGCTAGAAAGGCAGCAATGGCCACCATCAAGTCACCCATGCCCGGCATCTTCTACCGCCGGCCCTCCCCCGATGCAGACGAGTTCGCCCAGCCCGGCGACGGCGTGACTGCCGGCCAGACCATCGGCCTCGTTGAGGTGATGAAGAACTTCTCCGAGCTCAAAGCCAAGGACGCCGGAACCCTCACGGAGTACCTCTTGGACGACGGCGACGAGGTCTCGGTCGGTCAAGACGTCGCAGTCATCGAATAGGGGCTGCAATGACTTCTGACACCACGCACCGGGTGCTGGTTGCAAACCGCGGTGAGATCGCCGTTCGCATCATCCGAGCGGTGCACAGCCTCGGGTGGGAGGCAGTAGCCGTTTACTCCGACGCAGACGCCGACTCGCTATGGGTCAGCCTCGCGGACGACGCGGTGCACCTCGGTGCATCGCCGGCTGGCAAGTCCTACCTCGACATGGACAAGGTGCTGGACGCGGCTCGCACCAGTAAGTGCGACCTCGTGCACCCCGGTTACGGGTTCCTGTCCGAGCGTGGTTCGTTCGCCCGCGCCGTAGTGGACGCCGGTCTCACCTTCGTCGGCGCGGCCGCCGACGTGATCGAGACGATGGGAGACAAGGCAGCGGCGCGCAAGACCGCCGCCGGAGCAGGAGTACCCGTGGTGCCCGGCTCCGACGTGCTCACCGATCCGGAGGCCGCGCTCAAATACGCAGACGAGGTGGGCTATCCGGTACTCGTCAAAGCCTCGGCTGGTGGTGGCGGGCGCGGCATCCGATTCGTGCAGAGCGCCGATGAGCTCGCGTCGGCCGTCAGCACCGCACAGTCCGAAGCTCGATCCGCCTTCGGCGATGATGCGGTCTACCTGGAGAAGGCGATCATCGACGCGCGCCACGTCGAGGTGCAGATCATCGCCGACCAGCATGGAACGGTGGGTCACGCCTTCGAGCGGGACTGCTCAGTGCAGAGGCGGCGGCAGAAGCTGCTGGAGGAGGCTCCCGCACCCGACCTTTCCTCGAGCCTGCGGGAAGCAATGCTCGAGGCAAGCGTCGACCTGGCGAAGTCGGTCGGCTATGTCGGTGCGGGAACGCTGGAGTACCTGGTCACCGGTGAAGAGTTCTACTTCATCGAGATGAACACCCGCATCCAAGTCGAACACCCGATCTCAGAGCAGATCACCGGACTTGACCTGGTCGCGGAGCAATTGCGCGTGGCGACTGGCGAGCCGCTCTCATTCGACCCGCAACAGGTCGAAGCCACCGGTGTCTGCTTCGAATTCCGAATCAATGCCGAAGACTCCACCAACGACTTCTTTCCCTCTCCCGGGACGTTGGAGCGCTTCGACGTACCCGGTGGGCCGGGTGTTCGGGTCGAGACTGGATACGTCGCAGGTGGGACAGTGTCCCC
>JBBPZD010000174.1:0-7179 GCA_038199265.1 Actinomycetales bacterium
GGCGGTGACACCACCCACGAACCGGCCCGTAGCGATATGAAGGGCCGCTGGAAGCACCCCAAGCAGTCGATGAGCTGGTACTTCGGCACCAAGAAAGCATTCGCCGAACTCCCCGAGGACTAGAGCCCACCGCTCGGCCCAACGAACCACTCACAGACATCGGCACCGCAGTCTTCAAGAACACCTGCGGCAACCCCAACCACTCAATGCTGAGAGGCCAGCCACGGCTTGGATAGCCCGAAATTTGAATATTCCTCACTAACTGATCGTTCCGGTCATCGGTCGTGTTCCGGTGTAGCTCCACTGGCTTGGAAGATGCCGAGGATGTCGCTGCCTTTGACGTGGCCATGGCCGAGGAAAGGCCGAACATTCCGTGGGAGCAGGTCAAGGCTGACCTCGGCTGGGAGTGAGCGCCTACCGCGTCGAGCTGCGCCCGGCAGCAGCCCGCGCTTTGCGCAAGCTTGATCCCCAAGTTCAACGACGTATCCAGGGTGGGATCGTCCTGCTAGCCCAGGATCCACGGCCTCCAGGTGCCCGCGCCCTTCAAGGCCGTCCAGGCCAACGCGTGCGACTCGGTGACTACCGCATCATCTACACCGTCGAACAGGACGTGCTGCTGGTTGTTGTGCGGCTTGAAGACCGCCGCGACATCTACGACCAGTAGTCGCGAGGTCGTCCCGAAGAGGATCCCGTCACCGGGCGGGGATCTCCTCCCGGCGAATGTCGGTTGTAGACGTTTTTAGTTGGATTCGGAGACGCGCGTGCGGTGGCGACCGGATATGTAGCCCGATCCGGGCCGTCTGGGCAGTTCTCGCAGCTGTGCGGTCGTGTTGGGCAGAACCGCGTTGAGCCGGTTCGCGGTCTTCCCTATGTTCCGTTCGCGCTGCATGGCCTGGCCGATTTCGACCTCTCCCGTTCCTCCCTGCGGGTTATGCGCGTGGGTTCGGCAGATCAGCACCTGACCATGCCGGGATACCTCGTAGAAGCTGTACTGCTCATAAGGCAACGTCCTGATCTCCTCCAAAGGAATGAACCCCGCCCTGATCATGCGGTGGATACGCAACCCATCTACGGCCAGTGTCACGCCCACGAATAGGCCGCGCGCAGACAACAACACAACGGCGGCCAGCACAGTGAGAGAAGAGGTTAGACGGTGCCCAGGTTCGAGCCTGACCACGCATGTCAAGCGCCGGTGGAGCAAGCCAACCGGGAGGCGACACCGCTGACGAGGCGACTTCACGACCGGACAATCTCACCGGTGCGTTGTTCTCGGGGTAGCGGCACAGAGGGCATTGCGGCCGATACAGACGCCATCGACGATTTCGTACTCCAGCACCGAACAGCCGACCTGATGAGGACCCGTTGGTCACGCTCATCGCTCTCCTTGGCCTTCCGCCCAGGTTCTCGACGATTCTGGACGACGATGAGGCCGTCGAGCAGTGGCCAGATGTAGAACATGTGCTGGCGAGGTCACCAACCCAGACATGGCTGGATGCGCCGACATCGGTGGAGCCACGGTCGGGATGGCGGCGCGTTGCATATGCGTGTTACGCAGCCGGACCATCCTCGCCGCGGCAGTCACTGTCGCGATGGCCCTGCTAGGGGTGGCCGTCATCGTCACCGGCGGTTCCGTCATCGACGAGAACGGGAGCACGGGCAGCGACTGGGCATTCGCGGCCTTCTTCATCGTGCTCAGCCTGATCCTCGTCCCGACCGCCCGGTTCCGCCTTCGAAGAGCACCCGAAGCACGCGAATGACCGGCCCCGTGACGATCCGACACGTCTGCTCGTGCCGCATTCCGATCACTTACGAACCACGTCGCAGAAGCGGAATGGGAAATGGCGATGGAGAGCGGCAAGCCGAGGCTCAGAGCGGACACTCCGCGACTGTTCCGCAAAGGTGTCGGAACTGAGACGCCCGTCCCAGCGACCGGCACCCGGCACCCGGCACCCGGATTCACCAGCCGTTCGACGGGCTGGAACGACCCGGAGAAGCCAAAGTCGTCGCTCATGCAAACAGTCTGGCGGTTGATCACGATCAGTGGCATCCGTCCTGACAACTACGACACCGGTAACGGACTCTCGATATCGCGCCATCCAATCGTTCACCGGGCAGGGATCACTCATCGGTCGTTGCGGGTCGAGTCATGTGCTGCCGTCGAGGTCGATGGCAATCATGGGCAGTTTTGTGTGGTTCGCGTCGATGCGTGTTCCTAATGTTCGTTCGAGTACCGGTCGGAGCTTCGCCCAGGATCGGGGATGCGCTCTGGCGTAACGGCCGAGTGATGCGGCCGAGGCAGCCTCATCGAGGCGATGCGCGGTGGCCATTGCTGGTCGGTGGCTGCCGAGGTAAACGCGGACCTGCGGATTGGCTCGGACATTGCGGAACCACTGCGCCCGGTCGCCGAAACCAGACACGACGACATAGCGTCTCGGTGTCGGATGGTCGACGATCTCCAAGGCCGCGTATCGCCTCAGCCCGGAGACGCGCCCCGCGTGTTCGAGCATTAACAGCCGTTCCCCGAAGAGGAAACCGAGCTTGGCTTGATACACCCAGATCGGCGCCCTCACGAACCATCGAACCCGGAGCAGCGATGCGCTGGCACGAGTGATCGGGTTCCTTCGCTGATCGGTCACAGAACCGATGCTCGCAGATGATTCGGCGCAGATCCGGCGTTCCGACCACGGTGCTGTCGGTGGCATCCCGCAGTGGTACGTCTCCCGGGTGCGCCCGCGCCCACTGCGTATTGAACCGAACCTGCTCCGATCGCTGTAAGGTCCCGGTCCCGGCATCGCCCTCAAACAGCCGGATCGGAGAACAACGCTGCGATCATCAGAAGGTACCCGCCAACGACAAAGGAGCCGCGACGATGGCCATACCCCCAACTGGGGGTGACCCGCACACGACCCCCGAGCTCAATTTATCGGTGCTGATCGTGATCGACACCCAGGTCGATTTCTGCGACGGCGGAGCCAGCCCGATTACCGGCACCACCGGTGTGCTGCCCGCGATCGGCCAACTCCTCGAGGCGTACCGCAGAGCGCAGCTGCCGATCATCCACATTGTTCGTCTCTATGACGGTGATGACGTTGACCTTGCCCGCCGCGCTGCGATCGCGTCCGGCGCGCCCATCGTGCGACCCGGCTCCACCGGCTCGCAGATCGCACCGACACTGCTGAAGAATGACACCCCACTGGACCCCGCCGCCCTGCTCGCCGGGCGCCCCCAACAACTCGGCGAGCGGGAATGGGCTATCTGGAAACCACGATGGAACGCCTTCTACCGCACCCCCCTTGACCACCACCTCCACACCCAAGGCGTCACCACCGTTGTCCTGACCGGATGTAACTACCCCAACTGCCCTCGCGCCACTCTCTATGGAGCCAGCGAACGCGACTACCGGGTCCTACTCATTGATGACGCCATCTCCGGGGTAAAAACCCACCACCTCGAAGAAGCCGCCCTCCTCAGCGTCGGCCACGACTCGGCGTCACACACCGCCACCGCACTCACCGCCGCCCTCCAATCCCGAACCGATAAATAAGACCCCGAAGCGCGAATCGTCACCGGCCGAGGACCGCTTCCCGGGACGAGTTGGAGTCACCGGGCGAATCAGATGCTCAGTGACTTTGCAGTTCTTCTCGAGCGATGCGGCGGGCAATGCCCTCGACATCAGCTTGGGACAGGACGCCCGGGCCTTGTTGCATTGCTTGGCGCATCAGCCGGCGGACCAGCGCGGATGTCGGGATACCTTCACCTTGTGCCCGCTGACGCAGCTGCGCGTCGAGGTCTGTGTCGATACGCAGGTGCATCGGCACATCCAACGTGGCGCTCTTCTCGACGGCTTCAGCTTCGCTGGCTTCAACCTCTTCCACGGCGACCTCGCCGCGAATCGCATCCTGTCGCATACGCCGCAGCGCCCGTGCACTGGCGGTGGTGTCAGTCACCAGCGATGCCCTTTCCTTGTTGATAGTGCCGCAGGTCAACCCCGCGGGTCTTCCAGGCCGTCACCCCGGAGAAATCCTCCGGATAGATGATGACAGTCAACACGCACTGCGCGGCGGGTGAGTAACCAATCACCCGCGCGTATGCCGCCTGTTTTTTGGGTCCGGGTCACGCACCGCCCGCCGGGTCGGTGGCCGCGTCCAGCGTCCAGTCCGGCTCAATGTCAGTGGCACCCGGATAGCGAGAGCACCTGCTGCGAATATGCACGGCATCCTCTTCATCCCACCAGAGCGTCATCGACGAAGGCCGAGTGTCGCGCGTTGTGCTCCAGAACCCTGGCGAGTCCCAGTCGCGGATTGGTCACCGGTCAACGATCCTCAAACGGAGGGCTGGTTGCCTGTCGTGCCGTCACTGGCACAGATCGCGAATGCTCCAATGGCTGTCCCCAGCGCGTCGCTGAGAACGAGTAATCGGTCGGCGAACTCGCGAACTGGCCGTCTGAGCACGACACCGGCAGGTCCGCCGCAAGGTCCTTAATCTTCGGCTCTGCCACCGCGCGATGAAAGCCGACCCAGTGGGCGTCGCGTAAGTGTTCCGGGACGATGAAATCAACCAGACTGCCGAGAGCAACAGTGGCCGGATAGCCGAATATTTCTTCGACTCCCGCATTCCAGGACTGAATACGACCATCCGTGTCAGTTTGAATTGCCGCGTGGAGGCTCACATTTTCACCGTGCTTGATGGCGTCGTGGTTCCCCAAACACGAAGAGGACGACCGACATGAGTGGCGAGCCCTCCCGGCTGATGTTAATTGAGGTAGTTCATGTCTCCGGAAGTGCCGGGAGAGTCGGAGAATCACGTCACGACATCGAGATCTACGGTCTCCTATCTTGCGGTGTCGTGGAGGTCGACACGGAAGACAACGGTGCAGACCGGCCCAATGACGCGGCGACCGACGATTAATAAGACGCCCATCTGAACCAGGTGCACGGTTCACTTGCGTGAACTGTGCCGAACAGATGGACGGGCACGGCAGGTTCGGCCCGGCTACGCGGGGGTTATTTGTGAGTCAACGGGACCTATTGACACCCCGGGCCCGGCAGGCTTAACTTCCAAAAGGTTTTCTTTTCGCTCTAAGAAGCGGGTGGACATGCGAGATGGCGCGGGATCTTCTCGTCGAAGGTTGAGCTTGCGCGCCGGCGTCGTTTCATTGGTCGCGCTGTTCACTTGCTCACTAGCGGCCTGTGCCACAGCCAAACCCGGGCAGGTTGGAGTCTCTTTGATCCTGAAGTCGCAGGCCAACCCCTACTTCGTCTCGATGAAGGTTCTGGCCGAACAGCAGGCTTCCAAGGACAACGTCCACCTGTCGGTCGCGGCGGGGACCGCCGACGGAGACACCCAGACCCAGATCAACGCCATCGATACTGCCATCGCTCGTGGCGACAAGGGCATCCTGATCACCAGCAACGGTGATGCAGTCAACGCCGCGCTACGTCAGGCCAAGAAAAATGGGCTGTTCGTGATCGCCTTGGACACCCCTCTCAACCCGGCATCCACGGCCAACATCACGTACGCCACCGACAACGAGCAGGCCGGACGACTCATCGGTCGCTACACGGCCGCCCGGTTGAAGGGCAAGAAGGCTGTCATCGCCATGCTCGATCTCTACAACGACCAGATTGTCTCGGTCGATATCGAACGAGACCACGGGTTCCTTGAGGGGATGGGCATAGACCCGCGCAGCAAAAATCTCAACGCCCAAGAGAGCAACAGCGGCAAATACACTGCTGGACAAGGCGGTTCGTACCAGATCGCCTGTCATCAGCCCACCCAGGGCGCGGTGGACGGAGGCCGCACCGCCATGGAACAGTGCCTATCGGCCAACCCCGCCATCAACGTGGTTTACACGATCAATGAGCCCGCGGGACGCGGTGCCCATGCCGCCTTACTGGCTGCGCGCAAGACCAAACAGGCGTTCATCGTGACAATCGACGGCAGCTGCCAGGGTATGGGCAACGTCAAGAGCGGGGTGTTCGCCGCCGACGCAACGCAATACCCCGGCAAGATGGCCAGCCTCGGAGTCAGTTCGATCGCGAAACTGGCCCGCGGTGGCCCTACCCCCGACAAGAGCACCGGCAAGGACTTCCTGGACACCGGCACAAACCTCGTGGCTCACCAGCCCGTACCCGGGATCAAGAGTCAGACGCCTGCAGAAGGCGCCAAGGCGTGCTGGGGATGAGGGGCCTACTGATGCGCTCCTACACGACGCCAAGAGGAGAAAATCATGACTCAAACCGCCAGTGACACGCCGGCGTCGCCGGAGGACATGCTCGACCGTAAACACAGTCCCGCCGAGCGGGTCCAATACGTCCTGCACCGCAACCCCGCCCTCAGCCCCTTGATCGTGCTGGTCCTTGCGATCATCGTCTTCGGGATCGTCTCGCAGGGGTTCCTGCGACCACAGGCCCTGTCGTTGCTCGTGCAGCAGATGGCCGTCGTTGGCGCACTGGCGGTCGGCCAGACCGTCATCATCCTGACGGCCGGCATCGACCTGTCCATCGGGATGGCGATGGTGTTGTCCTCACTGGTCATGGTCAAGCTCAACCACGACCACGCTGTCCCAGGCCTCATCGCTCTTCTGATCGGCGTGGTCGTGGCAATCGCGGCAGGCGCCTTCAACGGCTACCTCGTCACCCGTGTACACCTCCCGCCGTTCATCGTCACCCTCGGGACGCTCTCGATCTTCACCGCACTGTCGCTGCTGTACGCCCAGGGCCAGACGGTTGCCCTCAACCCGGACGCCTTCTTGCTGTGGACCGGCAAGACCTTGTCGATCGGCAGCGTCAGCATCACCTGGGGCGTCATTCTCATGCTGATCCTGTACGCCGTGGTCGCCTTCGCTCTGCGCGAGACTGCCTGGGGCCGCCACCTATACGCAACCGGGAACGACACCGACGCCGCGGAGTTAGCGGGCGTCCAGACCCAACGGGTGCTGTTGAGCGCCTACATCGTGGCAGGGCTCGCGGTGGCGGTCGCGGCCTGGATCGTGTGCGGACGCGTCGGCGGAGCCGATCCCAACGCCGGTCTCAACTACAACCTGCTCAGCATTACGGCGGTGGTCATCGGCGGCACGAGCCTGTTCGGCGGACGCGGACTGATCATCGGTAGCCTCCTCGGCGCGCTGATCGTGCAGGTGTTCAACAGCGGGCTCGCCCTGGCCGGGGTGGACCCGAA
>JBBPZD010000175.1:0-24582 GCA_038199265.1 Actinomycetales bacterium
CAGCCCCCGCCATGGCCATCCGGTGATCGCCGTAGGTGTGGAAGAGAGCGGGGGCGAGTGGGCGGGGCCGGATGATCAGTCCGTCGTCAGTTTCGGTGACATCGCCGCCGAGGCGGGTCAACTCCGTGGCGAGCGCAGCCAGGCGGTCGGTCTCGTGGCCGCGGAGGTGACCGATTCCGCGCAGATGCGAAGGCGCGTCGGCGAGCGCAGCCAGCGCGGCGACGACGGGGGTCAACTCGCCGACGTCGTGCAGGTTGACATCGACGGACCCGACCTGACCATCACCTCGGACGGACAACCCTTCGCGATCCAGGCGCACCTCTGCGCCCATCATGTCGAGGATGTCGCGAATCTGATCGCCGGCCTGGGTGGTGGAATGCGGCCAGGACGGCATCCGTACTTCGCCGCCAGCGACCAACGCAGCCGCAACGAACGGCGCGGCATTGGACAGGTCGGGCTCGACGTCGACATCGAGCGCGAAAATCTCCGAAGGTTCGACGGTCCAACGATTCTCGTCGCTGTCGTCGACGATCACCCCTGCATCGCGCAACACCTCGACGGTCATCTCGATGTGCGGTAGGGAGGGCACCGGGGGACCATCGTGCATGACGGTGACACCGCGTTCGGTGCGTGCACCCGCCAGCAGCAGCGCAGAGACGAACTGAGAAGAACCGGAGGCATCCAGATGTACGGTGCCACCTTCAACACCACCGGTGCCGGCGATAGAGAACGGAAGTGCGTCGCCGACCACCTCGACGCCCAGTTCCCGCAGACCATCGAGCACCGGCCCCATCGGGCGTCGCCGCGCTCCGTCGTCGCCGTCGAAGTGCACCGTGCCCTGGGCCAACGCAGCGACCGGCGGCAGGAACCGCATCACCGTTCCGGCCAGCCCGCAGTCGATCTGAGCCGGTCCGCGCAACACGTCGGGATCGATGCGCAGCGTCTCGTCGTCTTCCCGTTCGATACGGGTGCCCAGGCTGCGTAGCGCGTCTGCCATCAGGAGGGTGTCCCGCGATTCCAGCGGCAGCCGCAGCCGCGACGTGTCCGCAGCGAGCGCGGCGAGCACGAGGTAGCGGTTGGTGAGCGACTTGCTGCCGGGTATGCGCAGGTCGGTGTCGATCGGTCCGGTGGCGTGGGGTGCGGCCCAGTCGCGCGGGTCCGTAGAAGGGGTACTCATCGAGCCCTACGGTAGCCGCGCCGTCGACGGGCCGACATACGCTCGAGGGTATGTGTGGACGGTATGCGGCGACCTTCACCCCCGATGATCTGGTGGGGCAGATGGAGGTGGAACTGGATCGCACGGCCGACACGACGCGGTCGGTACTGGTCAACCCGCAGGATCCGCCGGCCGGTCGACCTGACTGGAACATGGCGCCGACCAAGCAGGCGCCGGTCGTGCTGACCCGGCTCGACCGGTCTGAAGGGACGGACGGGCCGCCGGTCCGGCAGTTGCGACTGCTCACCTGGGGTTTAGTGCCCAGCTGGGCCAAAGACACCAAAGTCGGTATCCGGATGATCAATGCCCGCGCGGAGACCTTGCTGCAGAAGAGTGCTTTCGCGAAGGCGGCACTGACTCGCCGATGCCTGGTGCCGGCTGCGGGATGGTACGAGTGGCAGGCAAGCCCGACTGCTACGACGAAGGTGGGCAAGCCGCGCAACCAGCCGTTCTTCATCCACCGCGCGGACTCGCATCTGTTGGCGTTCGCCGGGGTGTACGAATTCTGGCGCGCCCGCGGCGCCGAGTCCGACGATCCGCAGGCGTGGGTCGCCTCGTTCTCCATCGTCACCACCGCGGCCGAGGAGGGATTGCAGCGCATCCACGATCGGCAGCCCGTGGTTCTCGAGCGTGAGGAGTGGGGGCAGTGGCTCGACCCGACCGAGCAGGACCCGAACTACGTGCGGTCGGTGTTGGCCGACCACGATCCGGGCCGGTTTGAGGCATGGCCGGTGAGCGCCGCAGTCAGCTCCGGCCGAAATAACGGAGCGCACCTGCTCGACCCGGTGGGAATCGAGGAGTTGCACGGCGTGGTCGATCCCGGCACCGGCGAAATCCTCGACGAATGACGATCCGCATACGGGAGGTCGACACGCCCGCCGGGGTGGCGCGGGTGCATGTCGAGCGGTCTGCTGGCGACACTCGAACTCTCGGGTCGTTGGTGCTGTCGCACGGTGCTGGCGGTGGTATCGAGTCGGCCGACCTTGTCGCGCTGCGCGAGCTGGTTGCAGCGGGGTGGACCTACGTGCGGGTGGAGCAACCGTGGCGGGTCGCCGGCAAACGAATCGCAACTCCGCCTCCTACCCTCGATTCCGCCTGGATCCCAGTTCTGGGCGCGCTGTCGACAGGGCGGTGGGCGCTGCCTCGACCGCTCGTGGTGGGCGGCCGATCGGCGGGTGCCCGGGTGGCTTGTCGCACTGCGACAGCGGTGCGCGCCGACGCTGTTCTTGCCTTGTCGTTCCCTCTCGATCCGCCCAAAAGTCGGCCGAGTCGCGCTCCCGAGGCGCAGCTTGTGCTCGAGGCCGGGCTACCGCTCGCTGTGGTGCAGGGGGAGCGCGACCCGTTCGGTACCCCGGAGGGCGTACGCCTGGCGCTCGGTGGGCAGGCCGAGGTCTACCCCGTGCGCGGAGATCACAGTCTGAGCAGGCACCCGCACGACGTCCTGGATGCTGTGCGACTCTGGCTGGCAACGTTCGTGCTTTAACGTTTCGTGCATGACCCTGCGCATCGGCTACAAGGCATCGGCGGAGCAGTTCGGGCCCAAAGAGCTGGTCGAGTTGGCGGTGGCGGCCGAAGCGGCCGGGCTCGACAGCGTCTTCGCGTCCGACCACTTTCAGCCGTGGCGCCACGAGGGTGGGCACGCCCCGCACGCGCTGACCTGGATGGCTGCGGCCGGCGCACGGACCGAACGAGTGGTGCTCGGAACCTCGGTCCTGACGCCCACGTTCCGCTACAACCCGGCGATGCTCGCCCAGACGTTCGCCACAATGGGCTGCCTGTACCCGGGTCGGGTGATCCTGGGCGTCGGAAGCGGTGAGGCGCTCAACGAGATCGCGGTCGGCCTCGACACCTGGCCGGACTTCAAGGAGCGGTTCGCCCGGTTGCGCGAGTCGGTGCGGTTGATGCGCCAGCTGTGGACCAAAGACCGCGTCACCTTCGAGGGCGACTACTACAGAACCCAAGACGCCACGATCTACGACCGTCCCGACTCGCCGATCCCCGTGTACGTCGCTGCCGGCGGTCCGACGATGGCCAGGTACGCGGGTCGGATGGGTGACGGGGTCATCGTCACCTCAGGCAAGGGTCGTTCGCTGTACGAGGACCAGCTCGTCCCCGCGATCCGCGAAGGCATGTCGCTGGCGCACAAGGATCCTGGCGCCACTGAGCAGATGCTCGAGGTCAAGATCTCCTACGACCGCGACGCCGAGCGGGCGCTGGAGAACACCCGGTTTTGGGCGCCGCTGGCGTTGACTGCCGAGCAGAAGCACACGCTGTCCGATCCGATGGAGATGGAGCGAGCTGCGGATGCGCTGCCGATCGAGCAGATCGCGAGCCGCTGGATCGTGGCCTGCGATCCGCAGACCGTGCTGGACGGAATCGCCCCTTACGCAGCTCTCGGATTCACCCATTTCGTGGTGCACGCGCCGGGCTCGGACCAGCGCAGATTTCTGTCCCAGTTCGCGCAGGATGTGCTGCCAGCGCTGCGAGATCTGTGATCGCGAGGGAATGAGCGGCCGGTCGAGGCTGTTGAAACGAGCGTCCGACGATCGTCCTTCTCAGTCTTCCCCGCAAAGGAGGCAGCGTGTTCGCTTTGTCCGATGCGCCGGCCAGTGAAACCCAACGCCGAGGCGCCGAACCTGCCGGGCCGAGCGGTTCCACCCCCACCCCGCAGCCACAGACCGGACTAAGCTGGCAGGTGATGAGCGACAACAGCACCGCCGCACCCCCGGTGCAGGCGAAGCCGGACAGGCCGGAGAACACCGATGACGGAAACGTCGACGTAGCCACGGAGACTGACATTGAGCGGTCCCAGCGGTTCGAGCGCGACGCTATGCCCTACCTCGACCAGCTGTACAGCGCGGCGCTGCGCACCACGCGCAATCCCACCGATGCCGAGGACCTCGTCCAGGAGACATTTGCCAAGGCGTACGCGGCATTCCACCAGTACAAGCCGGGCACGAACTTGAAGGCATGGTTGTACCGGATCCTGACGAACAGTTACATCAACACGTATCGCAAGAAGCAGCGTCAGCCGCTGCAGTCGGATGCCTCCGATGTCGAGGACTACCAGCTGGCCCGCGCCGCGTCGCACAGTTCAGCGGGTTTACGTTCGGCAGAGACCGAGGCGTTGGACCATCTTCCCGACTCTGACGTCAAGCGCGCACTGCAGGAGATCCCCGAGGATTTCCGGATGGCTGTGTATCTCGCTGACGTCGAGGGATTCGCTTACAAGGAGATCGCCGAGATAATGGAGACCCCGATCGGTACCGTGATGTCGCGGCTGCACCGAGGGCGACGATTGCTGCGCGAGCTGCTCACCGACTACGCGACCGACCGTGGTTTCATCCGTGAGGAGGCGCGTTCATGACGCACAATTGCGACGCTTACATCAGTCAGCTCTACACCTATCTCGACGGGGAACTGTCCGACTTCGAATGCGCACATCTGCGTGCTCATTTGAAGGAGTGCCCGCCTTGCCTGCAGGAGTACGAGCGCGACGCCATCCTCAAGGCACTGGTTCGTCGATCGTGCGCTTCTGAAGCCGCGCCTGCAACGTTGCGCGCACAGATCATGACGCAGATCACAACCGTCCGGGTGGGGGATATTCGCACTCACCGCACCTGACCGTCAGTACGTCACGCTTCAGACGCAGCAAGGCCCGCATCCGATCGGATGCGGGCCTTGCTGCGTCTGAAGCGAACAGCCTCAGGCGTTGGGCTTCTTGCCGTGGTTCGAGGCCTTGCCCTTGCGGGACCGGCGCTTGCGTGCGCGCTTGCTCATGAGGATCTCCTTGTGACACCCGGCCTCGGAGCGACCGGGACAGTCGATGGTTACGCCCGACATCGTAACCCGGCGGCGGGGGAACACCTGGCGACGGCGTGGAACGGTGCTTTGGGTTTTCGTTGTCAAATCACTCCACCAAGCTCCGGTAAAATTTGCCAAGCCTTGGTTTACTTTACGCGCTGATGATGGACAGCAGGGCAAATCTTTTGAGATGGTTCTTTCAGAAGGCCGAACAAGCGGCCATTCGTAAACAAAGGAAATCCAATGAACACCTTCCTCAACCAGACCCCCGCCGGCGCCACCTCCTTCGTTGGTTGGAATACGCGTAACCCCCGCTGATTACTCGCGATCGAATGGGGCGCCCGCGATTCCTCCCGTAGGTTGCCCGTCAGCATGTGAGAAGATTAGCTTCTCAACAGGCGTGAGTTGGAGGTTAGATGCCGAGGACCAAGACCTACGTGTCGGCAGTGCGGGCGTGTTACATCGTCTTCCTGGCCGTGGTTGCAGGTTCTCTCCTTACAGTGATGGCGCGTTCGAACCTGAATGTCTCTCGAGCACCCGAGTTGGTTCCGACCCTGTTGCTGGGTGCGATAGGCGTTATCGCCGAATCGAATCTAGGTCGTTTTCGCGGTGCCGTAAGCATCTCGTTGACAACTATTGCTACAACAACTGCTTTACCGCTAGCCGGAATCTACGGCGCATTGATAATCGGGATATGCAGTACGGCATTGCTGCTTACCACCGATCCGTTGATATCGCGCTTCTTCAATTCGTTGAACCTGGCCCTGTGTATCTTGTGCAGTGGTTTTGCATATTCGCTAGTGGGTGGACTATCACCCATTCCAGACGTCAATGGTCTGCAGATGTTGGTGCGTCATCTGCTGCTGCCGATCGTGATAGCCGTCGCTGTCAGCTTCGCGGTGAATATCGCGTGTCTCAGCGTGATGATCGCGTTGGCGGGCGGACAGTCGCTCGGTCCCATCATGAGCGAGACTGCCGGAGCTTCATGGTCGGTCTACCCGGGCTATGCCGCGACTTCTTTCATCTTCGTCGTGTTGTGGGCTCCCGCCAAGCTCGGGGCTCTCAGTATTTTTCCAATTCTGGTTCCGCTGTTGCTCGCCCAGTGGTCCGTGTCAGTTCGGGTCCGTGAGAACGAGTCGCATCTACGATCGGTCGAGACGCTCGTAGCGGCCGGCCAAGCCGGCCAGTCGATGCTACGAGGACGAAGTACCTGGGTCGACGTCGTCTCTGCTGAGATCGGGCTGGAGCTACGCCTGTCCTCAGATGCGTTGCAGTCCCTGCAATTTGCAGCGCTGCTCCACGACATCGGGCTGGTCGCCCCAGCCGCGCGTTCACCGGGGGAGTTTCTCAACGCCAACGAGCTGGAATGGATCAGGGCCCACCCGCAGCAAGGCGTCCTGATGCTGCAGGGCATTGATTTTCTTTCCGACTCCGTCGATGCCATTGGTCACCACCACGAGCGCTGGGACGGTCGTGGGTATCCGTCAGGGCTGCAAGGGTTACAGATCCCGAGGCTTGCGAGGTTGCTTGCTGTCTCAGACACCTACTGCGCCCTGATAGCGGCCGAGGCCGACCTGTTGATCGGTGATCTCTGGCCGGTTGCCACTCAGGCCCTGGACGTCGTGCAGTCGTTGTCAGGTCTTCAGCTGGATCCGAAGATCGTGCAGGCGCTGGAACGGGCGCATCCTCGCGTCGTCGAGGCATTGTCTGAACTGATTGCACGCGACGCGCCTCTCGCGGTCAAGGGCGTCGACCCGCACCTGCCCTGGGTTTCTGACCTGTTCGCTGACGTGTCATGACCGTCGAGACTGAGTTGCCAGGGGACGCCCTGAGGGTATGGGTTCGTCGTACCTGGATTGTGCTTTCGGTCCTCATCGTCGTTCTCGCCGCAATCGACGTCTTGCGCGGCGCGTTTGCCGGGGGTCAGATCGCCCCTTGGGATCTGGCAGTTCTGGTGGTACTGACCAGCGGTATCGCGATTGGATCTGCACTCCCCATCAGGATGGGTCATGCGAAGACGGTAACCCCGCTGGCCACGGCAAGTGCAGTTGCGCTCGTCTTCGCCTCCTATCGGCCTTCGCAGGCCCCGATCGGGTACGCCGCGTCCACTGCAATTCTCTGCGCGGGAGTCGGGTACGCGGCGGGGGTGTACATGCGGCGGATGTCCGGCCAGGCGCGCCAGCGCCCGATTCTGGTAGCTGTACCGATGGTCACAGTCGGATACATGGCGGTCCTCTACCGCTGGGTGCCACTGTGGGACGGCGCGACATCCGTTGAGATGTACGAGCAGTGGAACTCCCAGCGGTGGAAGGCCGTCTGCGTGATGGCTGCGATCGCGGCACTCCCCTTGCTCGTGGAATTACTCCTGGTGGGGCTTCTCATCAGCCCGGTGCGCACTATGCGGACTTTCGTGGCGGAGATACTGATGGTGCTCGGACCGATCCACGCTGCTGCAGCGTCGACCGGAATCGCGATTGCCGTCGGACTGGAAGTGCTCTCCCTGTGGGCCGTGCCCCTCATTGCGCTACCGCTGCTACTCGCGCGCAAGGCGCTGTCGCGCACCTTCGACGGGCAGCAGGAAAGACGGCAGTCGATCGCCGCGCTCGCGACCATTACCGACGTCGCCGGTTATACCCGCGCTGGCCACTCCGCGAGAGTCGCAGCGCTGTCGCAACAGGTGGGGCGACAGCTCAACCTGTCCGATCGTGAGATGACCCTGCTCGTAGACGCCGCTCTGTTGCACGACATCGGGCAGGTTTCGCTCACTGAGCCCATACCCGGTGGGGCAACGATCGAAGCAGCGCCTCTGGACCAACTGAGTATCGCGGCCGAGGGTGGGGCGATCCTGCGACGCAGCGGGGTGCTGGACGAAGTGGCCGCAATCGTAGAAGCGCAGGCAGTGCAGTATCGCCAGGTCCGCGAGTTCGGTGAGAAAGTGCCACTTGCCGCACGGATCATCAAGGTGTGCAACGCCTTCGACGACCACAGTCGTGGGGAACGCGCACGGGGCGATGAGGCGTTCGAACGTCTTTCTCTGGGGTTGGGGTACGAGTACGACCCGAGTGTCGTCGCGGCCCTTCAGCGTATCTACGCGCGACCTGAACGTGCTCACGCGAGTGCGGAGCGGATCTACCGAACTCCGCGCTGACGTCGTCCAGGGGGTCGTGGCAGAGGCGGTAACCCGGGGGTCGTCGACCTCGGCAAGGTAGGCGGCCGGGATCGTCCGGTTCCGGTGGTGACAGGGACGGATGTGCGGCGGTCTTGAACGAGGTGAGGGTGTTCATCGCGGCGCGTCCGCGGTGGGTGATTCATCGGCTACCAGCGGGAGTTTCGAACGACCGGCAGCAACCCAGGAGCGGCCTGACAAGCACGCCGCTGCGCAAACTACCGCTCGTCGACCTGGGCCGTCAGCGCCGGACCCGGTGCTGGTGCACCGGTTCTGTTCGCCGCGTGTTCATCGACTCCAGGTCATGGATGCAGCGTCGCTCCAACTCGGCGAGCTCGCTCAGAGAGTCGTCGATGTCTTTGCGTCGGGCCTGCAGATCCAGCCGGCGATCGGTGATCTGGCTCAGTAGATACTGCAGTTGCCCGACCTTTCCCGGCTGATCGTCGTACATATCGACGATTTTGCGGATCTCGTCCAGTGCGAAACCGAGGCGACGTCCCCGCAGGATCAAAGAGAGCCGGGTGTGCTCGCGGCGGGTGAACACGCGCGCTGTTCCCTGGCGCGTGGGTTTGAGTAGGCCCAGGTCTTCGTAGTGCCGCAGCGTTCGGTGCGTGACGTCGAACTCGCCGGCTAGCTCTGCGATCGACCAGGTGCGCTCGCGAGTTGTCATGGAGCCGATAGTGCTTTACGTTTACGTCAACGTCAAGTGCGCGAGTCACCGACTCGCCGTGACCGGATGAATCTTCACGAGAGGCTGGCCGATGTTCGAGCTCACCAAGGACCACGACGACTTCCGTCACTCAGTACGAGATTTCGCCGCCGACAAGATCGCGCCGCACGTCGCGCAGTGGGACCGGGACCATCACTTCCCGTCCGATCTGGTGCCGCAGATGGGTGACCTCGGTCTGTTCGGTTTGGCGGTGCCCGAAGAGTTCGGCGGGGCGGGTCTCGAATATGGCGGATTCACGTACCTGTGCCTTGCCATCGAGGAGCTGGGCCGGGTCGACCAGTCGATCGGCATCACCTTGTCCGCGGGCGTCGGCCTGGGCATCAACCCGATCTTGAGTTACGGCACGCAAGCACAGAAGAACGAGTTTCTGCCCGATCTCGTCGCGGGTCGGACACTCGCCGGATTCGGGCTCACCGAACCGGACGCAGGATCGGATGCAGGCGCGACCCGCACCAAAGCCACCCTCACAGATGGTAATTGGACGATCAACGGCTCGAAGGCATTCATCACCAACTCCGGTACGGACCGAACGTCGTTGGTCACCGTCACCACCCGTACCGGCACGGACGACAAAGGTCGCCCGGAGATCAGCGCGATCATGGTGCCGGCAGGGACGGCGGGCTTCACCGCTGAGAAGCCTTATGACAAGCTCGGCTGGCACATCTCGGACACCCATGGTCTGACGTTCGAGGACTGCGTGGTGCCGCAGGCGAATCTGCTGGGGGAGCGCGGCAAGGGTTTCAAGCAGTTCCTGAAGATCTTGGACGACGGCCGGATAGCGATCTCGGCACTGGCCCTCGGGTGCGCGCAGGCTTGTCTGGATCTGTCGACGGACTACGCCAAGACCCGCACCAGCTTCGGTCGTCCGATCGGTGTCAACCAGGGGGTGTCGTTCCAGCTGGCCGACCTTGCCGTCGCCGTCGAGAACTCCCGCTTGCTGACGTACAAGGCCGCCTGGCTCAAAGACGAGCAGGAGGCGGGGCGTCGATCGGTAGCAGAGGTGAAACAGGCCGCCGCCATCGCCAAGCTCTACTCCACCGAGGCTGCCGTTGCGGCTACCCGTACCGCTACTCAGATCTTCGGCGGCAACGGCTTCATGGAGGAGTACCCGGTCGCCCGTTTCTATCGCGACGCCAAGATCCTGGAGATCGGCGAGGGCACCTCAGAGGTGCAGCGGATGGTCATTGCCCGCGGGCTCGGACTGCCCGCGTGACGCACTCGACCGACCCGCGTGTGCAGGATGCCCGCGAGCGCCTGCGTGCCGCGCACGAGGCATCCGCGCAGCCCCCGACCGTAGCGCGGGAAAAGTTGGACCGTCAGTCGAAGCTCTATGTGCGCGAGCGCATCTCGTTGCTCTTCGACGAAGGTTCGTTCATCGAAGACGGTCGCTACGCGAACTCCACGGCTGCAGGTCTGCCCGCCGACGGGGTGGTGACCGGTCGTGGCACTGTCGAGGGTCGCCCCGCGATCGTCGTTGCGAACGATCCGACCGTTAAAGCGGGGTCGTGGGGCGCACGAACTGTCGAGAAGATCGTTCGGGCCACCGAGTCGGCACTGCGCGAAGAGCTGCCGATCTTTTGGTTCGTCGACTCGGCCGGCGCACGCATCACCGATCAGGTGCAGCTCTTTCCGGGTCGCCGCGGTGCGGGCAGAATTTTTCACAACCAGGTCGCCCTGTCCGGGCGGGTGCCCCAGATCTGCTGCCTCTTCGGACCGTCTGCAGCAGGTGGTGCCTATATCCCGAGCTTCACTGACGTGTTGATCATGGTCGAGGGCAATGCCTCTATGTACCTGGGCAGCCCGCGGATGGCCGAGATGGTCGTCGGCGAGAAGGTCTCGCTGGAGGAGATGGGCGGGGCGCGGATGCACTGCACCGTCAGCGGCGTCGGCGACCTGCTGGTGTCCGACGACACCGAGGCCATCGAGTTGGCGAAACTCTATTTCTCGTACGTGCCGTCGACGTGGCGCGACGAGCCGCCGAGGTACGAGTCGGAGGCGCCCGCAACGTTGCTGAATACCGACACGGTGCCGGAGGTGGAGAGTCAGCCGTTCGACATCCGTGACGTGATCGACGGGCTGGTTGACGACGATTCGTTCTTCGAGATCAAACAGCTCTTTGCACCCGAGTTGGTCGTCGGGTTCGGTCGGATGGACGGCCGCACGGTCGGCTTCGTCGCCAATAATTCAGCCGTCAAGGGCGGCGTCCTGTTCACTGACAGCGCCGACAAGGCAACCCGCTTCATCTGGACCTGCGATGCGTACTCCATCCCGCTGATCTACCTGGCCGACGTGCCGGGCTTCATGATCGGCTCGGAGGTCGAGCGCGGCGGCATCATCCGACACGGTGCCAAGATGGTGGCTGCGGTGTCCGAAGCGACGGTTCCGCAGTTCTGCGTGGTGGTTCGCAAGGCGTACGGCGCAGGGCTCTACGCGATGGGCGGGCCTGGCTTCGGGCCGGACGCGACGCTGGCGTTGCCGACTGCACGGATCGCGGTAATGGGTCCCGAAGCAGCGATCAACGCGGTCTATGCAGGCAAGATCGCGGCTATCGAGGACGAGGACGAGCGCGCGGAGTTCGTGCGTGTCAAGCGCGAGGAGTACCTCGAGGATGTCGACATACAGCGGCTCGCTGCCGACCTCGTGGTCGATGGTGTCATCGAGGCAGAGGAGTTACGCGGCGAGTTGCTCGGACGCCTGCGATATGCGGCCCGCCGCGACCGTTCGTTCACCGAGCGGCGACGGGCGATCCCGCCGGTCTGAAGTTGCTACGAGGCGGGTGCGTTCCAGAGTTCGTGCCACGCGATGTCGAGTTGGCCGAGCATCCCGCGCAACGTCGGGAGGCTGAGGCCGACCACATTGTGAAAGTCACCTTCGATACCTGTCACGTAGGCGCCGCCGAGGCCGTCGACGGTGAATCCGCCCGCTACCCAGAGCGGTTCGCCCGTTGCTACGTATGCGTCGATCTCGGCGTCTGTCACGTCGGCGAAGTGCACGATCGTGGAGCACGTCACTCCGAACGTTGCCCCAGTTGAGTCCTCGCGGTCGTCGATCAGCCAGTGACCGGTGTGCAGCACGCCGCTACGACCGCGCATCTTCTGCCAGCGGGCTGTCGCGGTGGCTGGGTCGGCCGGCTTTCCGTACTCGTCACCGTCCAGTTCGAGCATCGAATCGCAGCCGAGCACCACGGCATCCGTAACCTCGTCCCCAGAGCTCACGTCTTCGCACTTGGCTTTCGCGAGCAGCAGTGCGACGTCGGCAGGATCGAGGTCGGTGTAGAGCTCGCGGGCCTTCGCGACAGCGGCTGGCTCATCGACATCGGATACGACGACTCTCGGCTCGATGCCCGCCGAACGCAGGGTGGCCAGGCGGGCGGGGGAGGCCGAAGCCAGCACGAGTTGCACGTCGTGACCTTACCGAGTAGCGCGCCGGACAACTATGTTGCTGCAGCCGTTTGTTCGGTACCGAAGGCCACACCCTTACGTTCCGAGCCCAGGAAGGTCAGCACGATGACCACGAGGAACACGGGCACGATCGTCACCGAGAGAGCGAATTCGTATCCGTGGCTCTTGGCCAGCGCCTCCTGGATGGGCAGGTTGAAGGCCGCCAGGCAATTGCCCAGCTGGTAGGTCACTCCCGGATAGAAGCCCCGGATCGCATCGGGTGACAGCTCGGTGAGGTGCGCAGGGATGACGCCCCAAGCGCCCTGCACCATTACCTGCATGAGAAATGAGCCGAGGATGATCAGTCCGAGGCTGGTGGAGTAGGCGAACAACGGCACGATCGGGAGTCCGAGGATCGAGCAGGCGATGATCAACACCTTGCGGCCGTACTTCTCTGACAGCATGCCTGCGATCGCGCCGCCTGCGATGGCCCCGATGTTGTAGATGACTGTGACCCAGGTAGCGGTGCTCTTGCTGAGGTCGAGGCCGCCGTCGGTGTGCGCTTAAGGAACGTGGGATACACGTCCTGGGTGCCGTGGCTCATCCAGTTGAATGCCGTCATCAACAGCACGAGGAAGATGAATCGCTTCCAGACGGTGGGGTTGGAGAAGATCTGACGCACCGAGGTATTGGTTTGCTTCACCTGCTTCTGGGCGGCTTCCCACACTTGCGACTCCTGCACCTTGGAGCGGATGATCAGGCTGATCATGGCCGGGAAGATCGACAGAGCGAACATCCACCGCCAGGACAGATCGAGCCACCCGGTGACCACCAGAGCGGCCAGCGCAGCGAACAGGTAGCCCATCGAGTAGCCGCCCTGCAGGACACCGGAGAAGAACCCGCGGCGCTCAGCGGGGATTTTTTCCATCGCGAGAGCCGCGCCGAGACCCCATTCGCCGCCCATTCCGACGCCGTACAACATCCGTAGTACCAGCAACAGCCAGAAGGCGTTGGTGGGGACGAAGGCACAGGAGAATCCGACGATCGAGTAGAAGACCACGTCGACTATCAGCGGTATGCGACGTCCGGAACGATCGGCCCACATGCCGAAGAGAAATGCGCCCACCGGCCGCATCACCAGCGTCATGGTGGTGATGAAGGCCATCTCGCCGAGAGACTTGTGGAAATCTTTCGCGATGTCGGCGTAGATCAACACGACGATGAAGTAGTCGAACGCATCCATCGCCCACCCGAGATAGGCCGCCGCGAACGCGCTGCGCTGGTCGGAGGTGAGTTTTACGGTAGCCGGCCGGGCTGCTGCATTCGACATTCGAAGCTCCCTAGAACATTGATCGCCTTTGTATGTTAGTGGTGATGTACATCACAAGGAGATAAAGATTCTCGAGCCGCAAACCGTTGCTCGTGACATCGCGACGAAGCAGGATCAACCAGGTTCGGCGTCGATGTAACACCAGCGCCACGCCTCGCCCGGCTCGAACGAACGCATCACCGGGTGGTTGGTCTCCTGGAAGTGTCGCGTGGAGTGCATGCCGACCGAGGAATCACAGCACCCGACATATCCGCACTCCAGGCACAGCCGTAGGTGTACCGGATCGGTGCCTTCGCGAGCGCAGTCCGGGCAACCTTGCGGGGTCAGGGGGTCAGTGTTGTCGGGTGCTGCACGCAGGTGTTCGCACCCAAACGATCGAGATTCTGGTGTGAAGAGAGTCTGGTCCCGGGCCTTCTCCTCTCGATCGTCTCTGAAGGTAAGGATGGATTCCTCCAGGTCCAGTGAACGCATCACCTCAGCGAGCACCTCGTGGTCCATCACGCCCTTGTCACGCAGGGCAAGCACCTTCGCCCGCTCGGAGTCGAGCATCTGCGCGCGGACCCGCCGGTAGGTGGCACTGGGCGGTTCGGAGTCGACGCTCTGACCGGTGCCCAGCCGCTCCCAGATCAGATTGGCCCGCTTGTCGCCCCCGCCACGCAGCTGTTCCACAACCTCTGCAGGCACCTGTTCCTCTTGCATGATCTCTTCGAGCCGCACTTTGCCTGCGTCCACCGACGCTTGTACCAGCTGAGCTTGTTGGAGTGCGTCTTCGCGTGGATCTGGACCATGCAGGTTGAGCTTGCGGGCGACCCAGCCGAGCGTAAAGCCCTGCAGCACCAGAGTGCCCACCGTGACGACGAGCGCGATGAAGATGACGGCGTCCCGTTCGGGGGTCTGCGCGGGCAGCAGGAAGGCTGCCGCGATGGTCACCACACCGCGCATCCCGGCCCAGGAAGCGATGACGGCTTCGCGGGGGCTGACGAGTTCACGCTGGAAAGTCACGAAACGTCCGAGGACCTGCCAGGCGCCGATATAGATGGGGCGCAGACCGATGACCGTGAGCAGGACGAGCAGGCTGACAAGCACGATTCTTGGCGCGCCGAGCGCGGACCCTCTGATGCCGTTGACGATGCTGTAGACCTGCAGCCCGATCAACAGGAAGACGGTGTTCTCCAGCAGGTAGGTGATCGTCGCCCAGTTGATCCGCTCGGCCACCCGGGACTGGGCACTCTGGATGAGATGGGCCTGATGAGCGAGGAGGAGACTCGCCACGACGACCGCGATGACACCCGACGACCTCAGTTTCTCGGCCGGTAGGTAGGCGACCCACGGCGATACGAACGAAATCGCAACGCTGGTCACCGGATCGTGGATCTGGCGTCGTACCAGGACGATCAGTTTGTAAGCGAGATAGCCGATCAGCGCGCCCCCGGCGGAGGCCAGGACGACGTCCCTACTGAGACTGAACCAGGTGATGGTGCTACCCGCGATGACCGCTTTCGCCGTATTGACAGTCACCAGAGCCGTCGCATCGTTGAGCAGCGATTCGCCTTCGAGTATCAGCACGACGCGTCGCGGTAGACCGATCTTGCGCGCGATCGCCGTTGCGGCGACGGCATCCGGGGGTGCGACGATCGCACCCAGCGCAACGGCGACAGCGAAGGGGATGTTCAGTAGTTTCCACGCCACCATTGCCACACCGAAGGCGGTGAAGAGCACCAGGATCACGGACAGGCTGATGATCTGGCGGCGGTCCTTGCCGATGTCGATGAGGGAGGTGGTGGACGCCGCTGCGAAGAGCAGCGGCGGCAAGAAGCCCAGGAGCACGACCTCGGGGTCGAGTGCGATGGTGTCGACGCCAGGCACGAACGAGTAGGCCGCGCCCGCTGCGACGAGAAACAGGGGAGCGGGCGCGCCGAGACGCCGGGCGATGGTCGCGACCACCACGACGGTAACCGCGATGAAGAAGATGGGAGCCGCTACATGCACTGCGGAAGTCTCTCAGGTGGGCCGGGGCGTTGAGCGCACGAAATCAGCCTGTGGTGCGGGCTACCTCCGGTCCGCCGAGATCACCGAGTACTGCTTGGCGCAGGGTGTCCAAGCCGACGCCGCCGATGTCGAGTGCACGCCGGTGGAAGGCTTTGAGGTCGAAGTCCGCACCGGACCGTCGCTCCATGTCCGCACGCAGCTCCAGCCAGATGCGCTCGCCGATCTTGTACGAGGGCGCCTGACCCGGCCACCCGAGGTAGCGATCCAACTCGAACCGCAGGAAACCGTCATCCATGTCGCAGTGGGCTTTCAGGAACGCCCAGGCCTTCTCGTAGGTCCAGTCGCCACCGCCGACCTCGGCTGGCGCCTGGAACTCGCAGTGCACCCCGATGTCGATGACGACCCGGGCAGCACGCAACGACTGCGCGTCGTACATGCCCATCAGATTGCCGGGGTCGTCCAGGTAGCCCAGCTCCTGCATCAACCGCTCGGCGTACAACGCCCATCCTTCGCCGTGACCGGAGACCCAGGCATCCATCCGGCGCCAAGAGTTCAACAGCTGCGATCGATACATCGTCTGCGCCACCTGGAGGTGGTGGCCCGGCACGCCCTCGTGATAGACGGTGGTGAGCTCGCGCCAGGTGCCGAACCGCTCGACACCCTTGGGCACCGACCACCACATGCGGCCCGGCCTGGAGAAGTCCTCACTCGGACCGGTGTAATAAATACCACCGGACTGAGTGGGCGAGATCATGCACTCTATTCGCTGGACCGGCCCCGGGATGTCGAAGTGCCTCCCGCCTAAATCGGTGATGGCTTGGTCGGCCTTTTCCTGCATCCACGTGCGGAGGGCGTCGGTGCCGTGTAACTGGTAGGCAGAATCGGCGTCGAGCGCCGCCATCGCTTCTTTGACGCCTGCGCCAGGCTTGATCTGCCCGGCAACCTTGCACATCTCGCCGGTGATTCGGGCCAGTTCTTCCTGACCCCAGGCATAGGTCTCCCGCAGATCGACGCAGGTGCCGAGGAACTTCCGGGAGTACAGCGGGTAGAGCTCGCTGCCGCAGGCGTCCCGTGTCGGGGCATCCGGCAGGATCTCCTGCTGCAAACGGTCTCCAATTGCCCTGTAGGCGGTGGCAGCCTCCCGGACCTGCTCGGCGATCTCAGGGTGCTGCTCGGCGTAGGCGGCGAAGTAACCGTCGGTCGCTGTGTGGTCCTGCGTCTGTTGAATGCAGGCGAGTACCTGTCGACGGGCGGCGACCATGCCCCCGGCAGCGGCCTCTCTCAGTGACTCCAGCCACTGATCGAGGGCTTGCGGTAGGGCCTTCATGCGTGCGCCGACCGTCGCGATGTCCGCAGGAGTCTCGGTCTTCATCAGGTCGAACACATCACGTACCTGCTGCAGCGGTGAAGCGATCACGTCGAGGGACATCAGCGTGGTGCCTGCCTCGAACTGCTCGACCTCGAGGCCGAGACGCTCGGTCATAGCACTGATGGTGACCAGGTCGACCGCGTCCGCAGGAGTCGCCTGCGCGAGCGCAGCGAGGGTGTTGCGAGCCAGATCTACCACTTCGGCGCGTCCGCCGGGGGAGAAGTCGTCGAGCGAGTCGTCGAGGCCCGCAACCCCGGCCTCGGTCGCCATGATCGGACTGAGCCGGATCGACTCGTCGTGGTGGTGCTCGGCGATCGCGTCGACGGGCGTCGGCATGCGGGATTGGGTGGAATCGGTCACATGCGGGAGGCTACCCGCGGTCACTGACAGCTCAAGCGACCACCGCTGAGGACGACCATGGCCGGGTACAGATCAGCGTCTGGCGGTGCCAGGAAAAGCGGAACCTTTCCAGCCGCCGCTCGTCCGACCGGCCCACCGCGACATCGACCCCGTCGGGGTTGGCACCGCATCTCCGGATGCTGCGAGTAGGGCGAGGATTGCGGCGATCTCTTCGGCGGTGACGTTACCTGAGACCACCTTCAGAACTGGCTGATCACCACCATCGGGCGCCGCTCCGTCAGCGCTCATAGCGGGATGTTTCCGTGCTTCTTCGGCGGCAGCTTCTCCCGCTTGGTCCGCAGTGTCCGCAACGCTCGGATCACGTAGCTGCGGGTGTAGCTCGGCGGAATCACCGAATCGACGTAGCCGCGTTCGGCGGCACGGTAGGGGTTGGCCAGGGCATCTTCGTACTGGGTGATCAGTTCCTGCCGCTTGGCCTCGACCGCTGCGGGGTCGTCCGGGTTGGCGTCGGCGACGGTCTTGATCTGCTTGCGGTACACGATGTTGGCGGCGCCTTGGGCACCCATCACGGCGATCTGCGCCGTCGGCCAAGCCAGGTTCATGTCTGCGCCCAGGTGCTTGGAGCCCATGACGTCGTACGCGCCGCCGTACGCCTTCCGCGTGATGACCGTGACCCGCGGCACGGTCGCCTCGGCGTACGCGAACAGCAGTTTTGCCCCCCGGCGGATGATGCCGCCCCATTCCTGGTCGGTACCGGGCAAGAAACCGGGTACGTCGACGAAAGTCAGCACGGGCACGTTGAAGGCGTCGCAGGTGCGCACGAACCGCGCGGCCTTCTCCGAGGAGTTGATGTCGAGCGTACCGGCGAGCTGCAGCGGCTGGTTGGCCACGACCCCCACCGGATACCCCTCGATCCTGCCGAACCCGGTGATGATGTTGGGCGCGAAAAGCGCCGACGTCTCCAGGAACTCGGCGTCGTCCAGAATGTGCTCGATGACGGTGTGCATGTCGTAGGGCATGTTGGCCGAATCGGGCACCAGGGTGTCGAGCTCTTTGTCGTACTCGCTGATCGCCAGGTCGGTGTCGGTCTCGAAGACCACGGGCTCGTCCATGTTGTTGGACGGCAGGTAGGACAGCAGTTCTTTGACGTAGGAGATCGCGTCCTCCTCATCGCTGGCCCTGTAGTGCGACACACCGGTACGGGTGTTGTGCGAGCGGGCACCACCGAGCTCCTCCATGCCCACTTCTTCACCGGTGACGGTCTTGATGACGTCCGGCCCGGTGACGAACATATGTGAGGTCTGGTCAACCATGACGGTGAAATCGGTGATGGCGGGGGAGTAGACAGCGCCGCCCGCGCACGGCCCCATCACCAGCGAGATCTGAGGCACGACACCGGATGCGTGCACGTTACGGCGGAAGATCTCTGCGTACAGCCCCAGCGCGACCACGCCCTCCTGAATGCGCGCACCGCCGGAGTCGTTGATCCCCACCACGGGCGCGCCGATCTTGGCCGCGAGGTCCATCACCTTGACGATCTTCTCGCCGAACACCTCGCCGAGGGAACCACCGAACACGGTGAAATCCTGGGAGAAGACGCACACGGGTCGGCCGTCGACGGTCCCGTGCCCGGTGACCACCCCATCGCCGTAGGGACGATCTTTGGCCTGCCCGAAACTGGTCGAACGGTGTCGCGCCAGTTCATCGAGTTCGATGAACGAGCCCTCGTCCATCAGTAGATCGATGCGCTCCCGAGCCGTCAGCTTGCCCTTGGCATGCTGTTTTTCGACCGCACGCGCCGATCCGGCGTGCACGGCTTCGTCGTTGCGTTGGTGCAGATCGGCCAACCGTCCAGCAGTGGTGTGCAGATCGGGCTGATCCTGCACGTCGTCATTTCCGATACGGGACCCGTCGCTCATGCGACCAGACTCTAGCCTTGCGTGGTGATGGGTGATCTGCGAACCGAGGTGCTGCACGATGCGCTGGCGGCCACGGTCTGGCGTGAGGTGGAGGTCCTCGACCAGGTCGGGTCGACGAACGAATTGCTCCTGGTCGACCCCCGTCCATGGCGCGTTGTGGTCGCTGACCATCAGACCAGTGGGCGAGGGCGGATGGACCGCACTTGGCAGGCGCCGCCTGACACCTCGATTGCCCTCTCCTGCAGCGTGCCGCTGCCCGTGGACCAGAGCCGCTGGGGCTGGGTACCGTTGTTGGTGGGGTTGGCCGTGCGTAGGGCAGTGGGCTCTGTCTCCGGTGTCCGACTTGGATTGAAGTGGCCCAACGATCTGCTCGCGTTCGAGAGCCACCGTGCTGATGACCGCGCATCAGCCGGTCAGAAAGTGGCCGGAATCCTGTGCGCCGTAGCTGCTGGGGCGGCACCGGTGGTCGTCATCGGGATCGGTCTCAACGTCCATCAACAGGCTGAGCAATTGCCGACCACTACTTCCACCTCGCTCGCTGAGTGCGGTGTGCAGGTGCGACGTGACGATCTCGTTATCGCGATCCTGCGGGAACTGGTCCTGGTGCAGCGCAGTTGGGGCACCGACAACCTCGACGGTGACTACCGATCTGCCTGCTCCACGATCGGTCGGCAGGTTCAGATACAGACGGGCGCCGAGCACTTCGTTACCGGTGAGGCCGTCGGTATCGACACCACCGGCCGGTTGCTGATTCGTAGCGCCGGACATACCGGTGCATATGCCGCCGGCGATGTCGTCCACGTCCGACCCACAGCGCCCCACGAAGATGCGGAACACCATCCCTGTCCGGACGGCGCCGAGGACGAGCTGAGCCCCGCGCGGGACGACGACGGCCCGATGGCGCCTGTCGAGTTCTCCCGCAAGGACGCTGCGGACTTCGTGGATGCCATCGACACGCGACTGATGGGCCACCCGCGCACGATGCGGCGCAGCGACATCAGCCGAGAGTCGGGGATGCCAGCTGATGAGACCGCTGCGCTCTGGCGCTCGCTGGGTTTCGTCCGCGCCCGGGACGACGAGGTGTTCTTCGGGGCCGCTGACTTGGCGGCGCTGCGCACGTTCAGCGAGATGATGAAGAATGGTCCGTTGGACAGGCCAACGGCGCTTGGGGTGGCTCGCGCGGTCGGCCGATCCACTGACCGCATGGCGATGTGGTCCTTGCAAGTGGTCGCGGACATGGTCAGCGGCGACCGTGGCGACCTCGGCGGAGTCGACAGCGACGTCGCGCAGCGGACGGCGACCCTGGCCGTGGAACTGGCCGAACAGATGTCGCCGTTGGTGGACTACGTCTGGCGGCGCAACCTGTCGGTCGCGATTTCCAGGATGATCGCTGATTCCGAACCCGAATCGCACGTGGGGATCGTTCGCACCGTCGGGTTCGCCGACCTGGTCAACTTCACCCAGCTCGTGCGGCAACTGAACGAGCGTGAGCTCGCCCAACTGGTGTTGCGCTTCGAATCCCTGGCATCCGACATCGTCGGGATACACGGCGGCGCAGTTGTCAAGACCATCGGTGACGAGGTCCTCTTCACTCACACCTCGGTCGAGGGGGCCGTCGATATCGCCTTCGACCTGCGCGCGGCTTCCGAGGCCGATGATCTGATGCCGACCATGCGTGTGGGGATGGCGCGAGGACGAGTTCTGGCCCGGCTGGGCGACATCTACGGGACGACGGTGAACAGAGCGAGTCGGCTCACCGGGTATGCGAAACCAGGAAATATTCTGGTCGATCAGGAGGTGATGGACGGACTTCCAGACGCCGCGGACGTGCACGTTCGCCGCAAAAAGCAGGTTGACCTGAGCGGTATCGGCGTGGTTGATGCCTACGTAATCGAGCGACTGGCCCGGTGAGCACGCGCGTCGCCGTTACCCTTGGCGCATGAGCAAGGTCCTGTTGGCGGAGGACGATCCGACCATCTCCGACCCTCTCGCGCGCGCACTGCGCCGGGAGGGCTATGACGTCGTGGTTCGTGCTGATGGAGTTTCCGCGCTCGCCGCCGCATCGACGGGGCCGGACCTGGTGATCCTGGACCTCGGGCTCCCGCTGATGGACGGGCTCGAGGTCTGTCGCCGCATCCGCTCCACGGGAATCGTGGTTCCAGTGCTGATCCTGACCGCGCGAGCCGACGAGGTAGACACCGTGGTCGGCCTCGATGCCGGCGCCGACGACTACGTCACCAAGCCCTTCCGACTCGCCGAGTTACTGGCTCGAGCCCGGGCGCTGCTTCGTCGCTCCAGTTCCGATGAGGGCCAGGGCGTGCGGGTACGCATCGATGCCGCCGGTCGCCGGGCGTTCAGTGGTGACCGCGAGTTGCAGTTGACTGCCAAGGAATTCGATCTACTCCGGGTCCTGGTGCGCGAGAGCGGCAAGGTCGTCTCGCGCGAAGACCTGATGCGCGAAGTGTGGAACACCGTCTGGGTCGGTTCTACCAAGACGCTCGACATGCACGTCTCCGTGCTGCGTCGCAAACTGGGCGACGACGCAACCGATCCGCACTTCATCACCACGGTTCGGGGTGTCGGATTTCGCTTTGAAATCGATGATGGCGATAACTGAGTGACCTTGCGTAACCGTCTGCTCGCAACGATCGTTATCGCGGTTGCGTTTCCACTCGTGGCGATCACAATTATCGCCTCGGCGTCCTCGACCAGTTGGCCGGTTGGGATCACCGTGATCGTCACCGCGTTGGTGCTGGGCGGCACAGCCATTTTTCTGTCCGCTCGACAGGTGGCAGCGGTCGTGGGTCCCGTGCGCGAGCTGGCCGATCGTGCCGACAAGTTGGCCGGTGGCCCTGCTGCGTTCTCGCCGTTACGCACAGGAATGGACGAGGTAGACCGCATCTCCGCCTTCTACGACATGCGCTCCAGCCAATTGACCCGGATGCTCGCCGCAGAGCGCGAGTTCGCCTCCGATGCCAGCCACCAGCTGCGTACCCCGCTGACGGCGCTGTTGATGCGTCTGGAGGAGATATCGGAGGCTGATGAGCTCGGTTCGGCACGGGAGGAGGCGCAGATCGGGATTGCCCAGGTCGAGCGCCTGACGCAGGTCATCGATGAGCTGATGTCCCGCTCGCGTGGAACGGTCGATGCCCCCAGCGATATCTCGTTGGATTCGGTCATCGCTGCGCTGCAGCTGGAATGGCAGCCTGCGTTCGAGACGGCGCGTCGCAGCGTGCACGTGAGCGGCGAGCGCGGCCTGCGCGTTTCAGCGACCAGGGTCGGACTCGCTCAGATTCTCGCGACTCTCTTGGAGAATTCCCTCATCCACGGCGAGGGGACTGTGCAGGTGCGGGCCCGGCGAAGCGGGCCGTCAGTCGTGGTCGAGATGAGCGATATGGGCAACGGGGTCGACATGGCGATAGCCCCGCACATCTTCGAACGGCGGGTCACTACCGGTGGGACCGGTCTAGGGCTGGCCCTGGCCCGGGATCTGGCGGAGGCCAACGGCGGCCGCCTAGAGCTGCGTAACGCTCAGCCCGCAGTCTTTGCGCTGTTCCTGTCGGCAACAACCCCGGACTGACCGGTTCCGGACTGAAGATCGACTTCGTGACCAACCACATCCGGCTCGTTGGCGAAGACGAAGGTGCGGTAAGCCCAGAAACGCAGCAGAGTGCCGAGCCCGATGCCGGTAAAGGCTGCCAGGTTCAGTGACAACGCACCGCGAGCGTGGAAGACATAGTGGGCAACCGCCACCCAGGCCGCCGAAATCGCCAGCGCCACCGCGTTGACCGAGAAGAACAAGACGACCTCATGCAGGACCGGGCGGTTGCGGCGGTGTCGGAAGGTCCAGTAACGGTTCCCGAGCCAGGCGAAGACGGTGGCGACACCCCCGCTGATCAATTTCGCCGTCGTGACTTTGTTCTCCAGCGGCCCGCCGACCAGCAGGTTGAAACCGCCGAGGTCGATAACGAACGCGACGAGACCGATAGCACCGAATTTAGCCAGTTCGCGCCACAGCAGATCCAAGGTCGCTCGCAGCCGTTGCAGCACCCAGGAAGAGTAAGCGTTGGGGCTGAGCATCGTTACAGTGGCCGCGTGCATCGACCCTCTCCGGCCCCTGGTGGATTTCCGATCGTCGGCATCGTGGGCGGTGGTCAGTTGGCCCGCATGTGTGCCGGTCCGGCAGTCGAGCTCGGTATCACGTTGTCGGTACTCGTCGAATCGGCGGAAGCCTCCGCGGCGTTCGCTATTCCTTCTGCGCCTATCGGTTCCGCTGATGACATCGAGGCCGTTCGTGCGTTCGCAGCGAATTGCGACGTCGTGACGTTCGACCACGAGCAGGTGCCGCAGGAGGTTCTGGCAGCGCTCGTCGCAGACGGTGTTCGAGTTCATCCGTCTCCGCAGGCACTGGTGCACGCGCAGGACAAACTGGTGATGCGAACGCGTCTGACACAGATGGGAATTCCCTGCCCGGCATGGGCACAGGTCGACGACGTGCAGGACCTGTCCGAGTTCGGCGACACCCACGGGTGGCCGGTGATCCTGAAGACGCCCCGCGGCGGGTACGACGGGAAGGGCGTACGGGCCATCCATGCCGCCGCCGACGCCGCCGACTGGTTCGCCCACGGTGAGCCGCTGTTGGCCGAGGAGAAGGTCGATTTCGTTCGCGAGCTCGCGGTTCTCGTCGCACGGAGCCCGTCCGGGCAGGCCTCGGTATGGCCGATCGTGCACACCGTGCAGACCGGTGGCATCTGCACCTCGGTTGTCGCGCCGGCAGCAGAGCTCGACGAGGAGTTGGCGGCCGAGCTGGCCCGGGTCGGACTGCAGATCGCGGGGGCGTTGAACGTCACCGGTGTCTTTGCAGTGGAGGTCTTCGAACTCGCCAGTGCTGGCGAATCGGCGTACGTCGTCAACGAACTCGCGATGCGTCCGCACAACAGCGGTCACTGGACCCAGGACGGCAGCGTGACGAGCCAGTTCGAGCAGCACCTGCGTGCGGTGCTCGACCTGCCGCTCGGCGCAGTGACACCGCGCTCACCGTGGACCGTGATGACGAACGTGCTCGGCGGCGATCCGGAACGTCACGGACAGCTCTACCCGACCTACAAGCACCTGATGGCACGCGATCCGTCGTTGCGCATCCACCTGTACGGCAAAAGCGTTCGGGTGGGTCGCAAGATCGGGCACGTGACCGTGTGCGGAGACGACCTGGAGGGGCTGCGTGGCAGGGCCCGGCACGCGGCCGACTACCTGCAGGGGGTCATCGATGAGTGAGCCACCCGTCGTCGGCCTCGTGATGGGCAGTGACAGCGACTGGCC
>JBBPZD010000176.1:0-26502 GCA_038199265.1 Actinomycetales bacterium
CGTAGCTGGCGGCGAGCACTATGCCGCCACCGACCGCCATCGGCCGATTCTGCAACGACGGGTCGTCGCGCTGCTCCACCGAGGCGTAGAAGGAATCCAGATCGGCGTGCAGGATCGCCGGCGAGTGAACCGCGGCCGCATCAGACACGAACGTATGTTCGCACCATTCTCGGTGCGGCCGCCACTCCCGCCTCAGACGTCGATACGATCCCGGTTCATTGCGGCGGCAGAGCCCACGATGAAATCCTTACGAGGCGCGACATCACTGCCCATCAAGAGGTCGAAACATGCTTCGGCCTTCTCGGCATCGGCGAGGGTGACTCGCCGCAGCATCCGGTGACGAGGTTCCATCGTGGTCTCAGCCAGCTGGTCGGCATCCATCTCGCCGAGGCCCTTGTACCGCTGGGGCGTCTTGATGGTGCGGCCGCGTTTGTGCAGCCCCGCGATAGTCGACCGCATCTGAGCTTCGGAGTAGGTGTAGAGCACTTCACCCTTGGATCGGCCCTGAGCCATCGTCTCGATGCGGTGCAACGGCGGCACGGCGGCGTAGACCCGCCCAGCATCAACCAGGGGCCGCATGTAGCGGAAGAAGAGTGTCAGCAACAAGGTACGGATGTGCGCGCCATCGACGTCGGCGTCCGTCATCAGGATCACCTTGCCGTACCGGGTCGCATCGACCTCGAAACTACGACCGGACCCTGCGCCCACGACCTGGATGATCGCGGCGCACTCCGCGTTCTTCAACATGTCGCCGACGGAGGCCTTCTGCACATTGAGGATCTTCCCGCGGATCGGCAACAGGGCCTGATACTCCGAATCTCGGGCGGCGAGCCCCGTGCCCAGCGCACTGTCACCCTCGACGATGAACAGTTCGGTGCGATCGACGTCGGAAGAGCGACAGTCTTTGAGCTTTCCTGGTAGCGACGAACTTTCCAGCGCTGTCTTTCGGCGTTGGTTCTCCTTCAGGGTGCGCGCGCTGATCCGCGCCTTCATCTCCGCGACGATCTTTTCCTGCACCTGGGAGGACTGGGTCTTAGCATCCCGCCCTGTCGCGGTCAGTTTCGAGGTGAGTTCGCTCTCGACCACCTTCGCGACGATCCCGCGAACGGCCGAGGTGCCGAGTATTTCCTTGGTCTGACCCTCGAACTGCGGTTCTGCGAGTCGCACAGTGACGACGCCGGTCATACCGGCCGTCATATCGTCCTTCTCAGGCTTGTCCGAGCCGATCTTCAACCGCCGGGAGTTCGCCTCCAACTGCTTGCGGAAAGCCTTGACCAGCCCCTGCTCGAACCCCGCGACATGGGTACCTCCCTTGGGGGTCGCGACGATGTTCACGAACGAGGAGAGCTTCGTCTCGTAACCGGTCCCCCAACGCAGCGCCACATCGACCACGGCCTCCCGATCGACGTCCTGGGAGTTCATGTGTCCGTGCTCGTCGAGCACCGGGACAGTCTCGGTGAACGTGCCAGAACCCTGCAGTCGCCAGGTACCCGTGAGGGCCGGATCCGAAGCGAGGTAGTCGGTGAACTCCGAGATGCCTCCGTCGTGCTGGAACACCTCTTCGCGAGGTCCATGCGTGCCTGCAGTGTCGGGCAGCCGCCGCTCGTCTCGGATCACCATCTGCAGACCAGGTATCAGGAACGAGGTCTGTCTGGCGCGCGATGCCAACCCTGCGTAGTCGAACTCCGCGTTTTTCAAGAAGACCTGGTGGTCAGCCCAGTACCTGATGCGGGTGCCTGTGACACCTCGCTTGACCCGCCCGACGACACGTAGCTCACTGCGATCGACGAAGGGCGTGAATGGGCTGGCCGGGCCCGTGCCGGCGCGGTCGTCGTAGACGCCGGGCTCGCCGCGTCGAAAGCTCATCGCATGGGTTCTGCCACCGCGGTCGACCTCGACATCCAGGCGACTGGACAGTGCGTTGACGACAGAGGCTCCGACGCCGTGCAGCCCCCCCGTGGCGGTGTAGGAGCCGCCCCCGAATTTTCCGCCGGCGTGCAGCTTGGTGAGCGCGACCTCGACACCCGACAAACCTGTCCGCGGCTCCGCGTCGACGGGAATGCCGCGACCGCGATCCACGACCTGCACCGAACCGTCCTCGTGCAGGACGACATCGATCCTGTTGCCGTGAGAACCGAGGACCTCATCGACGCAGTTGTCGATGATCTCCCAGAGGCAGTGCATCAACCCTCGCGAGTCTGTCGAACCGATGTACATGCCCGGCCGCTTTCGGACCGCCTCCAGACCCTCCAGGACCTGCAGATGCCGAGCGGAATAGTCGTCGGCGCCTTCGTCGTTCTTCGTGCTGGCAGCCACCTGTCACTCCTTCTTGAGAATCCGCACCCGAGGTCACGGGGGTCATCGGCACGGGCTGCACGAAGACCTGTTGCGGGCACGGTATCCCGGCCCACTGACAGGTGACGGGAGCCACACTGGGGGTGGGTGCCACACGGGAATGGCATCTCGTGTTTGACTGTTGACCGTTCTGAAAGACAAAAACGATCCGAAATCATTTCGGCACCGAATGACGTCTGATGAAACGGTCCGCGTGGACCACCGCCGCCGGCGCTTAGGAAGCGTCCCGACGAAAGGATGAACACCATGGCTACAGCCTTCGCCCCGACTCTGACAGCAGCTGACCGGTGCGACCGGTGCGGCGCCCAGGCCTTCATCCGCGCCCGACTCGCCGAGGACCAGGACCTACTCTTCTGCGCCCACCACGGACGTGAGCACCTCGACAAGCTCCGCGCGATCGCGATCGAGGTAGTCGATGAAACCGACCGGCTCGACGTGAGTACAGCAGCCTCGTAGGCCTGATCTAGACGTGTCACCCCGGCTCCCGACAGGCCGGGCCCGAGCTCCCGTTTCGCGAACTTTGCGAGGCGGGCGTTCTGCGTCTGACCGCCGAGATAATAGACGGCATGCAGGCCGCAACGCTCATCAGCGCAGTTCTCATCGTCGTGGGCACCTTGGGGGTGGTCATTCCGGTTCTGCCGGGAACGTTGTTGTGCGTCGCGGGGGTGCTCCTGTGGTCGTTGAACACCGGCGGTGGTATCGCTTGGGCTGTCCTCGGCATCAGCCTCATCCTGGCTTTGACGGGCTGGACACTGAAGTACCTACTTCCGGGGCGCAACTTGTCCACAGCCGGAGTACCGCGCCAGACACTGTTGATCGGCGCTGCCTGCGCAGTCGTCGGCTTCTTCGCCATCCCGTACGTAGGCCTGGCCATCGGTTTCGTGGCGGGCGTCTACGCTGCTGAGCACGTCCGACTGCGGGATTCGCTGCTGGCACGTCAAGCGACGGTTGCCGCAGTGAAGGCTGTGATGCTGAGTATCGGCATCGAGTTGGTGACAGCCACGACGATCGCGGGCACCTGGGTTACAGGTCTCCTGCTGACGCAATGACACCTGCGGCAGCACTGACCGGGGTCAACCGGCCGAATTAAAAGCCTCCGTTACGCCGACGTTCCCAGCGTTGTTCCATCCGCTGCATGAATCCGCCTTGTCGCGGCGTACCCGAACTGCGACCTGTCCTGCCGCGACCACGTCGGTTGATACGACGGATGCCGCCATCAGGCTGGACCGTTCCGAGCGCACCGCCGGTAGGCGCAGCAGGACTGACGGTATACGCCGCAGCACCTACCATAACTGCGAATCCGAGGGCGCCGATGGGTACCTGGCGCACCACGATTCCAGCGACGAGGGTCCCTGCACCAAGGAGCAGCAGTACGACTCCGAGGGCCACTCGCCGCCTGGCGCGCGCCCTTGCCGGATCAGCGACCATATGCGAAGCGAACTTGGGGTCCTCAGCACTGAGTGCTAGTTCCATTTGCTCGAGCAGACGCTGCTCGCGCTCAGAAAGCGGCACGGTGACCTCCTGGCGATCTGTCAGGGCGCGGATTCCGCGATAGGGATTCGCGGAGATTGCCTCAAGAATAAGTGTCGCAGCACACACACAACAGCGAATGACCCGGGCACTTCATGAACATTCTACGACCGTCGCAACGGGCTGGCGCACTCAGGAAGAGCAGTCTGCATCGGCAGCCCGAGGCGAGCGAGTATCAGCTCCAAAAACATCTCAGCTTGGCGGACGAGATCGTCGGCCTCCCGAGTCGTCGGGTGGGCCCGGCCACGCGTGGCCAGAGCTCCGCGCACGCTCGTCAACGCGAAGAATTCGCTCCACTCCCGCAGCTCCGGCGTCCCTTCGGCAAGCACCGTCCAGACGTCGCGTGGGCCCGACCTTCGACCGGCCGCCGGACGGCTGGCCAGGAGCGCTGTAGCAGCTCGGAGTGCTCCGAGCTGGGCAGAGACGTACCGGTCGGTGCTCACGGCGCTGTGGCAAGCGTCCAAGAGCGACTCGCGCGCCCTGTCGACCAGTTCGAGAACTGTTCCGGACCCTGCTGGCGGGCGGGCGGCCCTGCGGTTGGCCGAACCGTCCGCAGCTCGACGTGCGGCGGGCGGACTGGCAGAGGAAGCACCGCGAGTGGAACCGGACGTAAGTGACATGATTGCCTCACTTCAGTGGATCGAACATCTGTTCGATCCACTGTAAGGCGCACCTAGGACATCCGGCCATCAGCCGCGTCGTCGACCTCGAAGGTCTCAGGCGCTTTCGGCCGCGAACCGCGTAGCCCCGCGGCTTGCCGCGAGATTGCGGTAGACCTCCAGGGTCGCCGTCGAACGGTTCATAGTGATGAAGTGGATGCCCGGTGCGCCCTCATCCAGCAATCGAGTGGCGTGTTCTGTGCAGATCTGCGTGCCAACCTGCCGGACGGCCGCTTTGTCGTGCGAAACCTTCTGAATACGCCGAACCACATCCGCTGCAAGCGGTTGCCCATTCAGCTTCGTCATCCGCTCCAGCTGGTTGGCCAGGGTGACCGGCATCAAACCGGGGATGATCGGTAGGTCTCGTCCGCGCGCTGCTACGAGGTCGCGCAAGCGTAGGTAGGAATCGACATCAGTCACCATCTGGGTGATCGCGAACGAGGCTCCGGCGTCTGCTTTACGGACGAGGGAGTCTGCATCGTCCTGCAGCGACCTCGATTCGGGATGCTTGTCAGGGAAAGCTGCGACACCGATCGTGAAAGACCCCAACGAACCGATCAGGCGCACGAGGTCGTCCGCGTGGTCGAGACCCTGCGGATGCGCCGTCCACGCGGTCCCCAGGCCGCCCGCTGGATCGCCCCGCAGCGCCAGGATGTTGTGGATGCCTGCGTCGGCGTACTCCCCGATAATCTGTCGCAGAGTCGACACGTCCGAGCCGACACAGGTCAGGTGGGCCATCGTGGTCAGTGTCGTCTCGCGCTCGATTCGTCCGGTCACCCGCACCGTCCGGTCGCGCGTCGAACCACCAGCCCCGTAGGTCACCGAGACGAACGACGGTCGCGCCTGCTCCAGTCGTCGAATTGACTCCCACAGCACCGCTTCTCCGGCGTCATCGCGTGGCGGGAAAAACTCGAAGCTGTAGGTCGGCTCGCCCGCTGCGAGCAGGTCGGGGATGCTCGGCCTCGTCCGGCGATGCTGTTGGTCGCGCTTCAGCGCCGATCCAGGGGCGATCTCTGACATGCCGACGATGATAGAGGTCGCCACTTCAATTATGCTTCCGGGGAAACCGCTCGCGAGACTCGTCGAAAGGACCACCGTGCCCAATCCGTTGGACGTCGCGGATCTGCGCACCCGAGTTCAGGAGGCCCTGGACGCTCATGAGTCCAGGCAGCGAGAGGTCCTGGCGCCACTCGGCGAGGAGGTGGCAGAGTTGGCCGACGGTGTCTTCCAGCTGTTACGGGGGGGCAAACGGCTGCGCGCTGCCTTCCTCTACTGGGGCTACCGCGCAGCGGGCGGGGCTGATTCCGACGCTGTCGTCCAGCTGGCCAGCTCCATGGAGATGTTCCAGGCGGCCGCTCTGATCCACGACGACGTGATGGATCACTCCGACACCCGTCGCGGCATGCCGACCGCACACCGCAGGCTCTCAGCCCTGCACTCGCGTGCAGGATGGGACGGTAACGGGGACGACTTCGGTGACGCCGGAGCGATCCTCGCCGGTGACCTGTGCCTGGTCTGGACAGACGAACTGTTTGCCAGCAGCGGGCTCCCGACGCTGGAGCTGGCGCACGGCCGGGCCGAGTTCGACGCGATGCGCACCCAGTTGATGGGCGGTCAGTTCCTGGACGTGTTGGACTCAGTGCGCAACTGGGCAACGCTGAATACGAATGAACGCGTCAGCCGGGCCTTGAAGGTGGTCCGCTACAAGAGCGCGAACTACACGGTGGTGCAGCCGCTGCTTATCGGCGCGACTTCTGCAGGCGTGGACGAGCGCGCGCGGGCCGGACTGACGGAGTACGGGCTAGCACTGGGCGAAGCCTTCCAGCTGCGCGACGACCTGCTCGGGGTTTTCGGAGATCCGAAGGAAACCGGAAAGCCGGCCGGCGATGATCTGTGCGAAGGCAAGCGAACCGTACTGATCGCACTGACCCTCGATGAGATGTCCGGTGCCGATCGGGCCCGATTCGATAGCTTGTTCGGCTCACCTGAACTGCAGGACGATCAAATTCGATGGCTGCGCGAACAGTGCACCAACTCCGGCGCTGTCGGCAGAGTAGAGGCGATGATCAACGAGCGGGTCGCTGCTGCCCGCAAACATCTGTCAGACGTCGACGTCGACTCCGAAGCTGCGAACGTCTTGGCCGCTCTGATCGACGTCGCGACTGCGCGCGCTGCCTGAACGCAACGACGCACCAACTCCAACCCGCTCAGAACGCCATTTCTGCAGCCCGTTTACGGACCTCGGCCTTCCGGCCGGCGAGCAGCATCTGGATCGGTCCACCGGCCAGCGGCAGAGATTCGTCGTGGGTGAACAGCCACTCCAGCGCTTCGTGGTCCTCCAGTCGGGCGTCGCGCAGAACTGTCACGGTGCCGGTCAACGAGGGAAGGATCTCACCGTCGCGGACGAACGCAGCGGGCACTGCGACCGCACGGTTGGGGCCCACGCGGTACGACAGGAGTTCGCCGTCGGTGATCATCTTTCGCACCTGCCGCTGCCGCATGCCGATTGCCTCGGCCACCTCCGGCACTGAAAGCCATTCGCCCACCAAATTCTCCAGATCAGCCATGCCGCAAGTTTCCCACGCGCCGCGCCTACCGTTGACCCGCCGGCCACCTTCGTAGACTGCAGCGGTGCCATCCACCGCCTCTTCCTCCCTCCTGGGCCGTCGCGTCGATGGCCGGTACCAGGTGTTGCACCACCTGGCGGACGGTGGAATGGGATCGGTCTATGTGGCACTCGACGAACGACTGGACCGCCACGTCGCATTGAAAATAATGCGTCCCGACCTTGCTCGCGACAATGATTTCGTCGAGCGTTTCCGGCGCGAGGCCCGTTCAGCTGCCCGCCTCTCGCACCCCAACATCGTGGCGGTCACAGACCAGGGTCAGGACGAGCACTACGTCTTCATCGCGATGGAGCTGGTCGAGGGTACGACCTTGCGCGAGCTCATCCGCGCCTCTGCCCCACTAACTGCTCGTCGCACCCTGGAGATCACCGACGGCATCCTGTCGGCGATCTCGGTAGCGCACCGCGCCGGCATCGTGCACCGCGACATCAAACCCGAGAACGTGCTGTTGCGCGACGACGGCACGGTCAAGGTAGTCGACTTCGGCCTAGCGCGTGCCGTGACAGCGAACACCGCCAGCGCTGACGCCAGTGTCATCTTCGGAACCGCCGCCTACCTCTCCCCCGAACAAGTCGACGCAGGCACAGCGAGCGAGCGCTCCGATGTCTATACGGTCGGGCTGCTGGTCTTCGAAATGCTCTGCGGTGTCAAGGCGTTCCCGGGTGACTCCCCCATCCACGTGGCGTACCAACACGTCCATGGCCAGGTCCCCCGGGCATCCGACACCGTCGAGACAGTGCCCTCGGTACTGGATGAATTCATCGCCCACACCACCTCGACCGATCCGGCGCAGCGTCCGGCAGACGCGGCCGAAATGCTCGAGTACCTCAATTCGGTTCGGGACAGCCTGCAGCCCGAGGAACTCGACGCGGTCCCCGCACGAGAGGACCGGGACGAGGAGGCCGAGGTCGCCCACACCTCGAAACTAGGCATCGACAACACCCATGCGCTTGGTCGTTATGACGGTTCGCCCACGCCTCCCTACGCCCGACGTCGAGCCCTGGTCGCAGTTGTCGGTGTGCTCCTGCTCGCTCTGATCGCCGTCGGCGTGTGGGTCTTCGCCGCAGGCCCGCTGGCGGGCGAGCAGGTCCCCGACGTTGCAGGCAAACCGCAGGGGGTGGCGATAGCGGCGATCCAGGATGCCCACCTGGGCGCGTCGGTGCGTGAGATCTACAGCGAAACAGTCCCGAAAGGTTCGGTCATCGGGACGTTGCCCGATGCCGGCACGCAAGCTCGCCGGTCTGATTCAGTGGTTCTGCAGGTGTCCCGAGGTCCGGAACGCCACGTTGTGCCCTCTTTGAGCGGAGACACCCAACCGCAGGCCGAAGCCGCACTCAGGGGCGCCCGGTTGGCAGTTGGCCCCGTCAGGAAGGAGTACAGCGAAACCGTCCCGCCAGGAAGGGTCATCAGTTCTGACCCCGGAGTCAACGAGTCGCTCAAATCAGGCGCCCAGGTGTCCCTGGTGGTGAGCAAGGGACGGCAGCCCATCGTGGTTCCCAGCGTTGTCGGCAAATCCAGCACTGAGGCGACCACCACCCTCAACGGGCTCGGCTTCACAGTGCAACAGGACACCCAACAGTTCAGCGACACAGTCGCGCTGGGCGATGTCATCAGCCAGACTCCCGCGTCCGGGACCGGGTTTCGCGGTGATGGGATCACCCTGGTGGTTTCAAAGGGGCCGCAGTTGATTGCCGTCCCGGACGTGACCGGGAAAACCAGTCAGCAGGCCCGAAATCAGCTCGAAGCGCTGGGCCTGAAAGTCAAGGTCGAGCGGTTCTTCGGCGGGCTGTTCAACGACGTAAGGGCAACCAACCCGACCCCCGGCACCAAGGTGCGCAAGGGAAGCACGATCACGCTGTCGGTCGTGTGATCCCCTTCGCGCGGGTGCTCAGCATCTGGGCGACGAGGAACGCCAGTTCCAGACTCTGCTGATGGTTCAACCGTGGGTCGCACGCGGTCTCGTAACGTTTTTCGAGGTCGGCGGCCAGAATCTTCTCCGACCCGCCAAGGCACTCGGTGACGTCGGTGCCGGTCAGCTCCACATGGATGCCACCTGGGATGGTCCCGAGGGCCTGGTGAACCTCGAAGAAGCCCTGCACCTCAGCGATGATGTCGTCGAATTCGCGAGTCTTGTACCCCGTCGACGACTCGAAGGTGTTGCCGTGCATCGGGTCGCAGACCCAGGTCACCTGCGCGCCCTCGGCGGTCACCCGCTCGATGACCTTGGGCAGCGCGTCGTGGATCTTGCCGGCCCCCATCCGGGTGATGAAGGTCAACCGGCCAGGTTCGCGGTTCGGGTCCAGCTTGTCGATGACCCGCAGCAACTCCTCGGGATCCGCAGTCGGTCCAACCTTCATACCGATCGGGTTGTGGATGCGCGAGACGAAGTCGAGGTGCGCACCGTCAAGTTGTCGGGTGCGCTCACCCACCCAGAGGAAGTGCCCGGAAACGGCGTACGGGTTTCCGGTGCGGCTGTCGATGCGCGTCAGTGGCTTCTCGTAGTCCAAGAGCAAGGCTTCGTGGCTGGCGAAGAACTCAACGGCACGTAGCGCGTCGAAATCGGCGCCGCACGCTGCCATGAACTTCATCGCACGGTCGATGTCGGAGGCGATGCTCTCGTAACGCGCGTACGCGCTGTTGGCGATAAACCCGCGGTTCCACTCGTGCACGTGTCGCAGGTCGGCAAAACCACCCGTAGTGAAGGCCCGCACGAGATTCAAGGTGGATGCGCTGGTGTGGTAAGCCTGCACGAGACGACCTGGGTCGGGGTTACGAGACTCAGGGGTGACCGCGTAGTCGTTGACCATGTCGCCGCGGTATGCGGGCAGGGTCACGTCGCCGCGTGTCTCGGTGCCGCTGCTGCGCGGCTTGGCGTACTGGCCCGCGATGCGGCCTACCTTGATCACGGGAGTGCTGGCGCCGTAGGTGAGGATCGCGGCCATCTGCAGGATCGTCTTGATCCGGTCGCGGATGCCATCCGCAGTTGCAGCAGAGAACAGTTCAGCGCAGTCGCCGCCCTGCAGCAGGAACGCCTCACCCTTTGCGGCAGCGGCCAAGCGCTGACGCAGCACGTCGCACTCACCGGCGAAAACCAGCGGCGGAGACGTGGACAGCTCAGCCTTCGCGGCGTCCAACGCGCGCTCGTCGGGCCAGGTCGGCTGTTGCGCAGCGTGCAGGTCGGCCCACTGGGGCAGCGCAGGGTCGTTCGGCGTGGTGGCGGGCAGGACGGGACTGGTGATGCTCACTCGGTAAGAATACCGGCGTGTCGCAAGCGGACCGGTAGGGACTCACCTAGTGGAATACGGGCTCAGCTGCTCGCGGCACGGACATCGCCCACGAGGTCGATCTGGGGATCAGTAGGTTCGCCCACATCGCCGACCTCGTGCTTTGACTCGCCCGAGCCGGGCACCAACTTGTGAGCGGCGGTACTCGCGAGCGCGGCAGCACCCTCAGTGATGCCCTTCGCCTTTTGCGCGACCCGGTCTTTCAACGAGGACGCATAGACATCGACGTACTCCTGGCCGGACAGCAACATGAGCTCATACATGATCTCGTCGGTGATGGAACGCAGGATGAACCGGTCGTTCTCCATGCCCTCGTACCGGGTGAAGTCCATCGGCTCACCGAACCGGACGTGCGGGTGGGCCATCCGACCGAACACCTTGCCGGGGGGCGCGACCTCATCAGTGCCGATGACAGCGACCGGGATCAGGGGGACCTTGGCTTCGAGCACCATCCGCGCAACGCCGGTCTTGCCCTTGTAGAGCCGACCATCGGGTGAGCGGGTGCCCTCGGGATAGATGCCGAAGAGTTCGCCACCGGCGAGGATGCGTAAACCGGTGGAGATGGCTCCCGCAGCGGCATTCCCGCTGGACCGGTCAATCGGCACCTGCCCGGCGCCTTTGAAGAACCAGCGCTGCAAAGTGCCCTTGACCCCAGTGCCGGTGAAGTACTCCGCCTTCGCCACGAACGTGACTCGGCGCGGTATGACCAGCGGCATGAACAACCAGTCGGAGTAGGACAGGTGGTTGCTCGCCAGAATTGCGGGACCTTGGTCAGGAACGTGATGCGCACCCTCGACCGACGGTCGGAAAACGCTTTTCAGCAGTGGTCCCAGCAGAACCCACTTGAGCAACCAATAGAACACCTTCGCCGGACTCCTTTGTCGCGAGATGAGTGAATCGCACAATACGGCACCCGGTCCGCCGTCATCGGCGAAGTGCGAGGATGGCGCGATGCAGATCCTCCCCGGTGCTGAGCCGTTCAGCCACGATGCCGGACCCGTCGGCGTGTTGGTGTGTCACGGCTTCACCGGCACCCCGCAGAGCATGCGACCGCTTGCAGATCGTTTCGCAGCCGAGGGATTCTCGGTTCGACTGCCCCGCCTGCCCGGCCACGGAACTACCTGGCAAGAGATGAACAAGACCCGCTGGACCGACTGGTTCGCCGAGATCGATGCCGGATACACAGAGCTGGCCGCGATCTGCGACCAGGTGTTCGTGATCGGATTGTCGATGGGCGGCACGCTCGCGACGCTGGTCGCCCAGACCCATCAGAACGACGTTTGCGGCCTGATGCTGATCAACCCCGCGTACGTCATGGACGACAAGCGATTGCGCGCGGTGCCCCTTCTGCAATACCTGGTTCCCTCGATCGGAGCGATCAGCGGTGACATCAAGAAGCATGGCGCCACGGAAGTCGGTTACTCCCGCACGCCGCTGCGGGCGCTACGTTCCCAGATGCGGATGTGGGAGCAGGTCACGCGCGATCTGCCACAGGTCACCCAGCCTGTGGTGTTGTTCCACTCTCCCCAGGACCACGTGGTGCCGCCCGCCTGCTCCCAACTGTTGCTGTCCCGAATCTCCAGCAACGACGTGACCGACGTGACCCTGCATGACAGCTATCACGTGGCAACCCTGGACAACGACGCCACCCTGATCGAGGATCGCTGCGTCGAGTTCATCACGAGAGTTGCAGGCCAATGAGCGCACCTGGGGGCGAAGGCCATGACGAGCAGACCGATTTCGACGCGCGTTTCGCCGAGATAGTTGCTCGATTGTCCGGGCCGATCGATCCTGACGCGCTCGCCGACGCACCGGTGAAAGGTTCCGAGGTGCACAGCAGCCTCGAACCCGAGGAACCAGATACACCGGAGCTACCCAGTCAGTGGCGGGTGCCAGAAAACGGCTCCACCACCCAGGTCCTCGACGACGCCGGAAGTTACGAGCCACCGCCGCCAGCTCCCCTGCCCCGCGATGACGTTCAGTTCTACGCGATCTGGGCCAGCCTGATCGGCGGTCCCCTCTGGTTGATCTATCTCTTCGCCTTCGACCGTGAAAGTCGACCACTCTGGTGGATTCTGGCGTGCCTGGTCTGTCTGATCGGAATGAGTTTGCTGGTGCTGCGTCAACCGGTGAGTCGTGACGAACAGGATCCGTTCGACGACGGCGCCCGCCTCTGAGTCACCCCCACCGGCCTCGGCGCTCGGCGTCAGAAAGCGAGTGCTGAAAGGTCCAGGTCGGCATACACCGGACGGTGGTCGGTGGCCACTTTCAGCTGTAGAGCGTCCAGATTCAGATCCGGCACTGTTGCAGTCCAGGGCCCGGAGGCGAACAGGCCGTCGATGGTCTTTCCCGGCGTCCCGGACGGACTGGTGAGCGTGTCCCCGGTGATGTGCTTCATGGGGCCACCAAATTCGAGCCAAGGGCCCTGCCCGAAAGTTTCGTTCAGGTCGCCTCCGAGAACCACGGCTTGCACGTCTGTGGACTCGATGGTCGCCAAGATCTGTCGGGCATGCGGGCCGCGCTGAGCCGACCGCAGACTGAGGTGCACGCTCACCGCAGCGAACGGGTGATGCCCGGGCAACCGCAGCCGTGCAACGGCGTAACCGCGGGGCTCCTCGCGCCGGCCGACCGGGTGGAAGTGGTGCTCGCACGACAGCAGGTCGAGCCGGAGCCCGCTCAGCAGCGTTGTGCTCATCCGCCCGCGTCGCCCATCTGACCAGGTCATGCCGACCTGCTCGGCGAAGGTCGCGATCCGATGGCCGGAACCGGGGTGCCGCGGTGCTTCCTGCAATAACAGGACGTCCGGCTGGATCTGCCGGATCACCTCCACCAGCGCTGCGCGGTCATCCTTGAAGACACGCACGTTGTACGCCGCGACCCGAACCACATGCGGGCCTCTGCCTACGGGGGCCTCAGTCATCGAGGTCGCCCCTTCGCGCTAGATCTGCTGCCCCGATGAGACCTGCCTCGTTACCGAGGCTGGCCTGCACGATCTCGGCCTGCGGGCGATAGCCCCTGCCCGTCAGTGAGCGACCGAACATCTCTCGCGCAGGTCCCAGCAGCAAGTCACCCGCTGCGCTCACCCCACCGCCGATGACGAAAAGCCCCGGATCGAAGGCGTTCGCGAGATTTGCCAGGCCTACTCCGAGCCAGGTGCCGATCTCGGCGAGCAACTCGGCCGCGGTCGCGTCTCCGTCATGTGCAGCCTGGGTGATCATCGGTCCAGTGAGCCCAGCTGGGTCCGCACCGGCGCGAGTGGCCAGATCGGCGGCCAGCGGCGAGCCGGCGGCGATCATCGACCGAGCCTCACGCACGAGCGCGTTGCCGCTTGCGTACTGCTCCCAACAACCCCGGTTCCCGCACTCGCAACGGTGTCCATCGGGCACCATCTGCAGGTGGCCGAATTCGCCGGCGATACCGAACTCGCCACGCTGGATCTTCCCCCCGGCAAGGATCGCCCCACCGATCCCGGTGCCCAGGTTGACCATGACGACGTTGGCTCGGTTGCGGGCCGCTCCGAACCTCGACTCCGCCCAGCAGGCTGCGTTGGCGTCGTTGTCAATGAACACCGGCAGGCTCACCCTGTCGGTCAACGCCTGACGTAACGGCTCCTGACGCCACGAAAGGTGCGGCGCGAAAGCAACCGTCGAACGGTCCGATGTCACAAAGCCGGCGGCTCCCACGCCGACCGCAACCGGTGTCTGCCCATGCGGACCGGCAAGAAGTTCCTGAATCACCTCGACCATGACGTTCTCGACCACCCGGGGAGCAGTCGATCGGTGAGGCGTATCACGACGTGCACGAGCGATCACCGACCCGTCGACCCCGACCAGTCCGCCCGACACTTTGGTGCCGCCGATATCAATGCCGATCGCGACATCATCAGAGCCTGCGTTCACCGGTGTTCTGGATTCAGCGCAAGCGCCGCAGCACCGATGACTCCCGCGTCATTGCCCAGCTCGGCTGGCGCGAAGGTGGCCACTGGTCGGTAGCCGCGTCCGGTCAGCGAACGTGAGTAGGCCATACGCATCGGCTCGATCAACAGATCTCCCGCCTGTGCCACTCCGCCCCCGATGACGAAGCCCTCAGGGTCGAGCAGGGAAGCCATCGAGGCCGTGGCCTCACCCAGCCAGTTACCGATCTGCGCCAGCAGATCAATCGAGGCCACGTCACCCCCCAAAGCAGCATCGGTCACCATCGCCCCGGTGAGCTTGTCGGCATCTCCCCCGCACGAATCACTCAGACGTCGCCCGAATTGCGCGCCGCTACGCACCAGCTCGCGCGCGTCCCGCGTGAGGGCTGTGCCGCTGCCGTAGGCCTCGACGCAACCGCGGTTGCCGCATCCGCATAGCCGCCCACCCGGAACCAAGAGCATGTGCCCCAGCTCGCCGCCGATACCGTAGGCCCCCCGAAAGAGCTTGCCCCCGATCACGATTCCGCCACCCACACCCGTGCCGACGGTCACCATCACCATGTCCTGCAGGTCACGGCCGGCTCCGTGCACGAACTCTCCGTACGCCGCTGCATTCGCGTCGTTCTCGATCACGACCGGCAGATCGGTCCCTGCGCAGATCCGCTGCTTCAGCGGTTCATCACGCCAGGCGAGGTTGGGTGAGAACAGAACCGTGGTTCCCGCGCGGTCGATGTACCCCGCACACGCAACACCAACTGCGGCATCCTGGGGGGTACTCAACTCATCGATCAGTTCGGCGATGGCAGATGCGATCGCGTCCGGGGACTGCGCCGGCGTCGAGCGGCCCGCGCGGGCCATGATCTTGCCGTGGTCATCCACCCGACCAGCAGCGATCTTGGTTCCGCCGACGTCGATGCCGATACTCGTCCTGGCGCTCATCTCAGTCCTTCTTCCCTATCGGGGGTCGTCTTCGCCGTCCACAGGAATAGAGGTGCCGGAGGGACCTGTTTCCTCCGTCTGCACATGGTCGGCATGAAGCGGCGGATCACTGACTCCTTGACCATCCGCACCGTCGTCAGCGGAGGTAGCACTTTCCCGGTCAGCTGCTATTGCCTGCAGGCTTCCGGCAATCATCGCAAGTACGTCCGCAACCCGTTCCAATACCTCGGGCCGTACGGTCTGTACGTAAGACGCGACCCGACAGATCGGGCATGCCCGGCAGACCACGTCAAGGCCGGCACCGCTGCCGCATCCGCAACCTGCTGCGGCCGATGTGTCAGCCCTGTCCGCTGTACCGGAGCTACCTGCCCACGCTGAGAATGCATCGGCCAGTCGCGATGCTTCGGCCTCGAGCGGATTGCGTGCATCGCCCGCGCCCGCGCCGAATGAATCCTCCTTCGCCCGCGACTCCTGTTCACCGGCAGGTTCCTTCTCATCCCCGATCGTCACGACTGCCATCCTGCCCCACCGACGAGAAGCGCACAGTCAGCACCATCTTCCGCAGGTCGGCGCCCACCGGTCTGCAGCGTCGGAGCACCGTCGGCATGGATATCACCGAGCGATGACCCAGCGCTTCCAGCACCAGATCGTCCTGCACCATCGACAGGCTCAACTCTTGAAAGTGCACGCCGTACAAAGGCATCCGCCACAGGTAATCTGTGCCCTCACGTTCGCAGGACATCCCGCCGCTGCGTCCGGTTCGCGCGTATCTGTCCAGATCCACTCGTTGGTCGTGCGCCGAGCAGTCACTGGCCCACCGAGGGGGGTCGTAGGGCCCAGGTCGAGGACCTCCGATCGTTGCCGTGACAGGGGCGGCACCGAGCGCCAGGCCCGCGATTACGCGACGGACCTTCATCGGCGGCGCCGATCCCGCACACACCACGGAAGCACTGCCCGGGCCCAGCAACATCCTGCTGGCCGCGGTTGCCTGGACCAGCCCCGCGTGGACCTGGTCGGTCAACGCATCACCGGGCCACCGGGTACCCAGGGCCGCTGCCAACAAGGGACGAGATGTCGAAAGCCAGCCGCGCTGAGCCGGGGCTATGCGCTGCAATAGCCAGGGAAGGGCAGTCGCCAATCGGACCAACTCCACTGCGCGTCTGCCGGCGTCAACGACGACAGTCGGGGCTCCGAGCGGGCTGTCGTTCGGCGAATCCGATCCGTTGGCCGACGTCTCAAGTCCAGCGACGGACGCAAGTTGCCACAGCAGTCGGAAAGTGGCCGCCTCCGGAAGCTGGGCCATCTCTGACGACAGACGTGGCTCCAGGCCTACTGCACCCAGCAGCTGCCCAATCGGATGATCACTTTGCGCTGCTCCATCCGCCGGAGACAGCATCCGGAGCAGCCCACCCTCTTGCGCCTGCAGCATCGACGTCGCGTCGTCGAAGGGCTCGGCCCCCAGCAGTACGACCGACCGGCCACTGGCTGCGTAGGAGGTGGCCAATTCTGCAGCCTGCGTGGAACAACCCGTGCCGCCCGGACCCGCGACAAGCACGCATCGAGCGCTCATCAGCCCTCGCAGCGCTGCTTCAAACCACGCAATGCCTGGTCCACGATGCTCTTCTCCGCTTTACGACGCAGCATGGAGACAATCGGGATCTTCACCTCTGCGCGCAGTTCGTACGTCACAGCCGTGAGGGATTTCGCGCGCTCCAACCGGTAGCTACCGTCCAGCGACCGCATCACCGTGGACTCGAGGAGCTTCCACGAGATCTCGCCGATGCCGTCCTGGTCAACATCCCAGGTGTAGGCAAGTACGTAGGTGTCTCGCAACACACCGGCGTCGACCTCGAAGCGCACAGAAAGGGGCCAACCGTCATCGTCCTGAGTCAGGATTCGGGTGCTGACCATGTTCTCGACCCAGTCGGGGTACCGCTCGAAGTCGGCGATAACGTCCAGCACCACGGCAGGATCAGCGCTGATGGAAGTGGAGGAGGAGGTGCTGTCGGACATGGTCCAGACACTAACTCTCGAGTGTGGTGTTTCTCGCACCCCGCGTTCCCAGCGCAAGCCATCCGCAGGCACGGGTCAGATCAACTGATCGTCCGGCGCAGGAACGCTGCGTACGCAGGTCGGAGTGTCTGAGTGCTCGCTCCCGAAAACGACTCCGCAAAAGCGTTGTGCGTTCCCTCTCCGGTCGCGACCACGAACTGGCGCCATGCGCTCAGCCCGTAGCGCGTGACCAAGAAGGCCATGTACACATGCGCTTGCTGATAGGCACTCTGGGTAGTGCTGCCAGAGAACGACGCATCGCCGGGAGGCACACGGGGCTCCTTCCCCGCCCGGACGGCTGCCGTCAGCGCTGGCGTTGCAGCGGATAACGAGACGTCGGTAAAGCGGTACGCAGTGAATTCCGCCGAGCCCTCCACCACCCACTTCGGCAACCCGGCTCGTGTGGTCTGCTTCAAAACCACATGGGTGATCTCGTGCGCGAGCACGATCCGCCTACCTTGCACGTTGAGCGTTCCCAGCGCTGGACGCGATAGAACGATGAGTCCCGTGGGCGTTGTACTAGCCACCACATCGGGGCTTGTCGGCACGCCGCCGCGCAACGTAGCGAACTGCGCCGCGTCGGACGCCACCTCGATTCTGACCAGCCCGGCGGAGTCGGTCCGAACCGGCCAGCTGCGTTCGACCCATGATCTGGCCTCCTGCGCGACGGCAAGTATGGACAACAGAACGGCACGGTCGACAGACCCGCTGACGCGCATGTCTCGCCCCACAACGGAGGAATAAGTAGGAATCGGCTTCCGGTGCGGGCTCTTGCTCGAGTCGGTGTGGGAAAGATTCGACGTCTGCCCTGCCGTTGATTCAGACCGCCCACCGACTGCGGTACACCCGCTCACTCCAACGACCGCCGTCAGCAAAATAAGACAGATGGCGGACTTGGGAGGTCGCGACCGGTCTCGGATCCACGCTTGGCTGCTGCGCACGCCGGAAGCGTAAGCGCGTTCAACCGGTCACGCGCAAGACCTCCCCTTGTTCGCGCACTGCTCGGGCGTCGCGCATTTCAGCCTCGCTGATCAGACCAACGCTGAACAAGGCCTTCACCCCGCGACGCTCACGGTCGTCCAACACGAGGCCCAGCTCGTCCTGCTCGATTCGTGGGGCAGGCATTTCCAACAGCACGGTCACCATGCAGTCCGCGCAGTGCCGGTCACGAACCGGGCAGCTTTCACAATCGATGTGCATCTGAAGACTCCTTCCTGTCGTCCTGCTCCGGACGTTAGAGGTGAGGTCTGACAGCCCTCCGTTTGGATCGATGACGGGGCCCCGTTGTCGGTGCAGACGCCTAACGTTCGCGGCATGTCGACAGTCCACGCCGTTCAGGCGACCTTCGAAGACCTGGGTACCCCGTTGTCCGGGGTTACTTTCGTGGTCGTCGATCTGGAAACGACCGGTGGCAACCCTCGAACCAGCGACATTACGGAGATCGGCGCCGTCAAGGTCCGCGGCGGAGAGGTGCTCGGGGAATTTCAGACCCTGGTCAACCCGGGCGATCCCATCCCGGCCTTCATCTCCGTACTGACCGGCATCACCGACTCGATGGTGGCGGGTGCTCCCAACATCGCATCCGCGTTACCTGCTTTCCTCCAGTTCGCCGCAGGCAGCGTGCTGGTCGCTCACAACGCCCCTTTCGACATCGGTTTCCTGCGCGCGAACTGCGCGAAGCTAGGGCATTCGTGGCCCGGACATCAGGTCATCGACACCGTGCACCTCGCCCGCCATCTGGTCAGCAATGACGAAGTGCCCAACCGAAAGCTCGGGTCGCTGGCCCGCCTTTTCGGTGCGGTGACCACCCCCGACCACCGGGCGTTGCATGATGCGCAAGCAACCGTCGACGTCTTGCATGCGCTGCTGGGCCGGGTCGGCAACCTCGGGGTGACCACGCTTGAAGAATTGGCCTCCTACACCAGCCGTGTGCGACCTGAACAACGCCGCAAACGCTTCCTGGCGGATGGGCTTCCGCGGGCGCCCGGGGTCTACGTGTTCAAGGACGACCGTGACCGGGTGCTTTACGTCGGCACCTCCGTCGACATCCAACGTCGGGTACGCAGTTATTTCACTGCCAGCGAACATCGCTCCCGGATGGCGCAAATGGTCGGGTTGGCAGCCACCGTGACTCCGATCGTGTGTGCCACCGTTCTGGAAGCCCAGGTACGCGAACTGCGTTTGATCGCTGAGCACAAGCCCCGATTCAACCGTCGCTCGCGCCATCCGGAAAAGTCGGTATGGCTCAAGCTGACTGTCGAGGCGTTTCCCCGGTTGTCAGTGGTCCGCGAACGACGAGACGACAAAGCCACGTACGCCGGGCCGTTCGGGTCACGCGCCCTCGCCGAGGCGGCGGCCGCCGCTGTTCACGAAGTCGTGCCGCTACGTCAGTGCACTAAGCGGCTGAGTGCCACTGCCCGGTCCTCCGCCTGCACACTTGCCGATATCGGACGCTGCGGTGCGCCATGTATCGGTCGACAGAGCCAGCAGGAATACGCTGTGGTCGCCGGCCGGGTCGCTGAGGCCCTCGACAAAGATGCGCGCGACCTGGTCCGCGATCTCGACGAGCGAATGCACAAATTGGGTGAAGGCGAGCGATTCGAAGAGGCCGCCACTGTCCGTGACCGGATGGTCGCCCTGGTCAGGGCCACTGATCGCAACCAGCGTATGACCCCCCTGGCGGTGAGTCCTGAATTGGTGGCCGCCCGACCGGGCGCCGTCGGTGGCTGGGAGTTCGTGTGTGTGCGATACGGAAAACTGGCAGGAACAACTCTCAGCCCACCTGGCGCAGACCCTCGCCCATTCATCGATGCGCTCGTCGATACCGCTGAAGTGGTTTCTCCTCACCTGGGGCGAGCTCCTGCCTGCCACCCAGAAGAGGTCGACAAGATTCTGCGGTGGCTGGAAAGCCCCGACGTTCGACTTGTCCGCATCGACGGTGAGTGGAGTTGCCCGGTCAACGGTGCAGGACAAATGCGCGAGCGCCTCCAACTCCTGCGTGACCGGCCGGACACAGGTTTCAGCGACTCCTGACCTGCGCCGTTGGCAGATCCGCCATAAAGCGCCCAGAGGCGGGCATCAATACGTCCTAAGCTGGGTGGGTGATCTCAGCAATCGTGATGCTCAAGGCCGATATCCACCGCATCCCCGAGGTGGCAGAGGCGGTAGTGGAGATCGACGGCGTCAGCGAGGTCTACTCGACAACTGGCGACGTCGACCTGATCGCTGTCGTCCGGGTCCCCCGCCACGAGGACCTCGCCGACGTCATCGCTGACCGCATCAACAAGATTCCGGGCATGCGCGAGTCACAAACGCATATCGCCTTCCGCACCTACTCCAGCGGCGACCTCGGCGCAGGCTTCGCCATCGGTCTCGACGACTGAAAGCGTCGCCGCCTGCCTGCCATTCAGGTGTTGCGAGTCGTATCTATCCAGCGCTGGAGCGCCTTGGCTGCGGACTGATCATCGATGGCGGTGCGCGCGCGGTCGACGCCGGCTTGTAGGGCCTGTTCGAACGTGTCGTGGCCAGGGAATCGGCCGCTTCCCTCCGCTGCAAGCGCGAGCGCAATACCCGCATTCAGCACGACCGCATCCCTCACCGGTCCTGGTTGCCCCGCCAGCACTCGGGTCACCACCTGCGCGTTGTATGCAGCGTCACCACCCCGAAGCGCATCGATCGGCGCGCGATCGATCCCGACGAGCGACGGGTCGACCACGTGCAACGAGATCTTGCCTGCACGGATCCACCGCACGCTCGATGTGGCCGCCACGCTGAGCTCATCGAGTCCGTCGTCTCCACGGAAGACGGCCGCGGAGCTACCGCGTTCGGCAAAAACCCCGGCGATCAGGTCGGCTACTCGGGAATCCGCCGCTCCGACGGCCGAAAAGCGTGGTCGAGCCGGGTTGGTGAGCGGCCCCAGAATATTGAAGGCGGTCGGAATACCCAGCTCACGCCGGGGAACAGCCGCGAAACGCATCGACGGGTGGAACGTCTGCGAAAAACAAAACGTTATGCCCGCTTCCGCGGCCACCTGCTCAACCCGCGTCGACGGGAGATCCAACGCGATACCGAGAGCCTCAAGTACATCCGCCGCACCAGAGGAGGAAGAAGCGGCACGGTTGCCGTGCTTGACCACTCGAGCGCCCGCCCCCGCGCTGACGATAGCCGCCATCGTTGAGATGTTGACGGTGTGGGCCCCGTCTCCACCGGTGCCGACGATGTCGAGAGTCGGGCCCTCCACACTGATCGGCAGCGCGAAGCGCCGCATGGTGTCGGCCAGGCCTCTGATCTCGGCAACGCTCTCGCCCTTGGCGCGAAGAGCAACCAGAAATCCCGCAACCTGTGCCGGGCTCGCGTTACCGGACATGACTTGATCCATTGCCCAGGACGTGTCCTCGGCGCTCAGGTCTTCCCCGCGAAGCAATGCGCCGAGCAGATGAGGCCAGCTCTGGGACAGGGACTCAGTGGCCACCCGGGCTCCTATCGCGCGGTGGAGTTGGCGACCTGGCCGTGTCCGCCGATACGACGGGCGACTTCAGCGATGGTCGAGCTCAGGACAAGGGGATCGATGGGGTGCGGCACTGCAGCATCTGCCTGCGACCAGGATGCAAGCCAGCCGTCTGAAGGGCGGCCGGTGAGCACGATGATCGGCGGACAGTTGAAAATCTCGTTCTTGAGCTGCTTTGTGAGGCCCATTCCGCCTACAGGGGTCGCCTCGCCGTCAAGGATCAGCAGATCCAGCTCCTCGTGATCAGCAGCATCGATCACGGCCGCAGCGGTCGCGCACTCACGCCAGGAAACGATCTGCACATCCTTGGCCGGGCGCTTACCGACCCCGATGCGCACGGCATCCCGCGTTGCGATGTCGTCGCTGTAGAGCAGCACCTTCAGAGTTCGGGGCATATCGGCCATGGCGAGGATGCTACCCACCGGCGACGGAACCTACCCACCACCGCGTCCGTTAACACCTTTATCGACCGCTTGGGGGGTCGGTCATCCACCCTCGCGGCAGGTGGGGCCATACTGAGTGGGTGGCCACGACAACGACCGCTACTACTAGCGACCAAGGCATCCCAGCCGGGCAAGGGCCCGTCACGCGACCCAACATGACTGCCGTTGGCACCATGGTCTGGCTGTCCAGCGAGTTGATGTTCTTCGCAGGTCTTTTTGCGATGTACTTCACCATCCGCTCGGTAGCCAGTCCTCTCTGGACCGACCGCACCGCATTGCTGGACGTGCCGTATGCGGCCGCCAACACCGCTGTCCTGGTTGTTTCTTCCGTCTGGTGTCAGCTCGGTGTATTCAAGGCGGAGGCCGGCGTCCCGTCGCGGACGGGAAAGCTGCTGCAATTCAGTCAGTGGGGCATGCGCGAGTGGTACGTCTTGACGTACGTCTTCGGCGCCATCTTCGTAAGTGGCCAGGTCTTGGAGTACTCCAATCTCTTTGCCGAAGGTCTGTCACTCAATTCAGATGCTTATGGGTCGATGTTCTATCTGACTACCGGATTCCACGGTCTCCACGTGACCGGCGGGCTGATCGCGTTCTTGCTGATCATCGGCCGCACGTTCACCAGTCACAAGTACTCCCACCACCAGGCCACGGGAGCAATCGTCACGTCGTACTACTGGCACTTCGTCGACGTGGTATGGATCGCCCTCTTCGCGACGATCTATCTCCTGCAATGACAGACGCACGACACCGTTCCGCACCCCTCCTCTACGACAGGATCTGCGCCTCGTGAGCTCCATCGCCGCACATCGTAGGCACCCAGCATCAATCGTGCTGGTTCTCCTCCTAGGCCTGCTCGTCACGGGTGGCCTCTATGCCGTTCTGGCTCCCAGCACCGCTGGTGCTGCTACTGGTTCGACCTCTGACATCAAAGCCGGCAAGCAACTGTTCCTTGCGAATTGCGCTACCTGCCACGGAGCGAACGGCAACGGCAGGGAAGCGAACCCCTCCCTCGTCGGCGTCGGCGCAGCTTCCGTTGACTTCCAGGTCAGCACGGGTCGCATGCCGCTTGCGGGACCGGCGGTGCAGGCGATGCGCGATCCCAGCGGCTCACAATTCACCCCCGATCAGATCAGCAAGCTCGCCGCATACGTCGCGTCGCTCGGCCCAGGCCCGGGGATTCCCTCGACCAAGTACACGAGCCTCGGTGGTGACGTCGCCAAGGGTGGTGAGCTCTTCCGGGTCAACTGCGCCATGTGTCACAACGTGAATGGAGCCGGCGGGGCACTGACTCGCGGCAAGTACGCGCCGAGCGTGATGCCGGCCACGGGTCCGCAAATTTATGAAGCCATGCTCACCGGCCCGCAGTCGATGCCCATCTTCAACGACGCCAACCTCACGCCGCAGGACAAGAAAAATGTCATCGCCTACATCAACAACGTGAAAACGGAGCCCAGCCAGGGTGGCCACCCGTTGGGCAACCTGGGTCCGGTTACTGAGGGCATGTTCGCTTGGACCATTGCACTCGGCTTGTTCATCGGTGCAGCCGTCTGGCTCGGAAGGAAGGCGGCCTGATGTCTTCGACCCCCGCTTCAGCTAACCCTCCCCAGGGTGAAAAGCCCGAAACAGCCCTGATAAGAGCAGACGGTTCGTCGTTGAACCTGCCGGAGAAGTTCGAGAATCCCGGTCTGCCAGAACACATTCACCGCCTGGGTGACGACAATCCCGCTGCTGCACAACGATACGAGCGCCAGGTAGCCGGCCTCTTCGCCATCTCCATGATCGCGACCCTGCTGTTCGTCGTGGCCTACATCGTGGTTGACACCGCTGACGTGGTCACGCTGCCCCTGATCGGTCCCACCAAGGCACTCAATGCCGCCTTGGGCGTCACTCTCGCTGTGTCGCTGCTCGGGATCGGCCTGGGAACCGTGCATTGGGCGAAGACCCTCATGTCGGACACTGAGGTCACCGAAGAGCGACACACACTCAGGTCGGACGACGAGGACCGGGCCGGCTTGGTCGAGCACCTGACGGACAGCGCAGAATCGACTCAGATCACCCGCCGCCCCCTTATCAAGTACTCCCTCGGTGGCGCGCTAGGACTATTCGCTATTCCTCTGGGCCTTCAGCTCGTCGGTTCCCTGGGTCCACTACCCGGCAACGATCTGCGGACCACGCTGTGGGACAAGAAGATGCCAGACGGTAAACGTCGCCGCCTAGTGCTGGACCCCGAAATGAGTCCGATCAAGCTCTCCGACGTGACCCTCGGGGGCGTATTCCACGTCCTCCCGGAAGGTATCGAAGAGGAGTCTGCGCACTTCCAAGACGAGGCGGTCAAGTCCGCTGTGATTCTGGTGGGCATGGAAGAAAGCATCATCAAGGTCGACAAAGAGCGCCGATGGGGCATCCAAGGGGTCATTGCCTACTCAGCGATCTGCACGCACGTGGGGTGCCCGGTCGGCTTGTACGAGCACACGACGCACCACATGCTTTGTCCCTGCCACCAGTCGACTTTCGACATGGCAAACGACTGCAAAGTTATCTTCGGCCCGGCGAAGCGACCGCTTCCCCAGCTGAAGATCTCGGTGGACGACGAGGGTTACATCGTCGCTGACCAAGGATTCCAAGAGCCCGTCGGTCCTAGCTTCTGGGAGCGCGCATGACCGCTGACGCACAGTCCCCCCGTCCCGCCGACGCTCTGCGCGGCGAGGACACAACTACTACTGCACCCAAGAAGGCCGGAGGCGGCCCAGTCGGCGGCGTAGCCAACTGGATGGATGAACGAACCGGTGGCGCCAAGGGCATCCGCTACCTCATGAACAAGGTCTTCCCAGACCACTGGTCGTTCATGCTCGGCGAAGTCGCGATGTACACACTCGTCATTTGTCTGATCACCGGGACGTTCTTGACGTTCTGGTACGTACCGAGCATGGGTGAGACCGTCTACAACGGCTCCTACATCCCGCTCAAGGGTCAAGCCGTCAGTGAAGCGTTCGCCTCGACCGTGCACATCTCGATGGACATCCGCGGTGGTCTGCTGATTCGTCAGATCCACCACTGGGCCGCCCTGTTGTTCGTCGTGGCGATCATGTGTCACATGTTCCGCGTCTTCTTCACCGGTGCTTTCCGCAAGCCCCGCGAAATCAACTGGGTTATCGGCACGACGCTCTTCATGCTTGCCATGATCGAGGGCTTTGCCGGATACTCCCTCCCCGACGATCTGCTGTCGGGTACCGGTATCCGGGCCGCTCAGGGCTTCATGCTCTCGGTTCCGGTCATCGGCACTTACGTCTCTTACATGGTGTTCGGTGGGTCATTCCCCGGCGAGGCGATCATTCCGCGGTTGTTCACTGTCCACGTACTGCTGCTGCCAGCTGTTTTGATGGGTTTGTTCGCCGCCCACATGGTCTTGCTGATCGTGCAGAAGCACTGCCAGTTCCCCGGGCCTGGTCGTACGAACAACAACGTGGTCGGATTCAAGCTGATGCCGGTCTACACCGCCAAAGCGGGTGGCTTCTTCTTCATCGTCTTCGGTATCACTGCACTCATTTCGGCCTTGGTCTCCATCAACCCGATCTGGGCGTACGGGCCATATAACCCGACTATGGTGACAGCTGGTGCACAGCCTGACTGGTACATGGGCTTCGCAGATGGAGCTCTTCGAATAACGCCCGGGTTCTTCGAGTTCACTCTCCTAGGTCACACGGTCAGTTTGAACGTCATGCTCGGTGCGGTGCTGTTGATCCCAGTGATGTTCGGAGCAATCGGCGCTTATCCATTCCTCGAGCGCTGGGTCACCGGCGACAAGCGCGAGCACCACATTCTGGATCGCCCACGGAACGCTCCTACCCGGACCGGTATCGGGATGGGGTTCATCATGTTCTACTTCATTCTGCTCATCGCTTCCGGCAATGACATCATGGCGATCACGTTGCATTTGTCGATCAACGACATCACCCAGTTCAACCGGGTTGCTTTGTTCGTCGGCCCGGTAGTGGTCTTCTGGATTACCAAGCGGATCTGCCTGTCACTGCAACGCCGTGATCGTGACCTCGTGCTGCATGGCCGCGAGTCGGGCCGGTTGGTGCGTACGGCTGAGGGTCGATTCTTCGAGGCACACGAGGCGCTGACGCCCGAACAGCGTTGGACCCTGGTGTCCTTCGAGTCTCCATCAGCTATCGAGGCACCGTCTGCCA